>JBJEPP010000018.1:0-54897 GCA_051881295.1 Acutalibacteraceae bacterium
TCACCCTCAAAAAATACAGCAAGTTAGTTAATTACTACTTGACTTTTTATAGGAGTAAAAAATGGGTATTTTTTCAAAAATCAACCTTGGGTTAAGAAAAACCAGAAACAATATGTCGGGTGCTATCGACAATGTTCTTGACAGTTACACATCTATAGATGAAGAGCTTTTTGATGAATTGGAGGAAGCGCTTGTTATGGGTGATGTAGGTGTTTCTACGGCATCTGAAATCACAGCAAGGCTCAATGAAAGAGTGCGTAAAAAAAATATTAAAAAGCCTGCTGATGTTAAAGCCGAAATTCAGGATATTATCGCCGAAATGCTTGAGGGCGGCGAAGATATGGGACTTATCACCATACCGTCTGTTATTCTCGTAATCGGTGTGAACGGTGTTGGTAAAACAACTACCATCGGTAAGCTTGCAGCCCGTTACAAGGCAGAGGGAAAGCGTGTTATTTTAGCGGCGGCAGATACATTCCGTGCGGCCGCTATAGACCAGCTTGATGTTTGGGCGCAGCGTTCGGGTGTAGATATTGTTAAGCATAAAGAGGGGGCAGACCCTGCCGCAGTTATATTCGACACAATTTCTGCGGCAAAGTCACGGGGACACGATATAATTATTTGCGACACAGCCGGCAGACTTCACAATAAGAAAAATCTTATGGAGGAGCTTGCTAAAATCTATAGAGTTATAGACAGAGAGTTGCCGTATTCCGACAGAGAGGTTCTTTTAGTTCTTGATGCAACTACAGGTCAGAATGCAGTTAATCAGGCAAGAGAATTTGCCAAAATAGCTGAAATAACAGGCATTATTCTTACTAAGCTTGACGGTACTGCCAGGGGCGGTGTTGTATTGTCTATAAAGAATGACCTTAAGGTGCCTGTTAAGTTTATCGGTGTCGGCGAGGGTATAGACGATTTACAGCCCTTTGACCCACACGCTTTTGCAGAGGGACTTTTCAACGAATCATCAGAGGAAGATGCGGCAGAAAGCATTGACCTTTCAGCCATTCGTGAAGAAATTCCTGAAAGTGAAAATGCTGAAAATTCAGAGTTAGAGCAAGCTGTTAATGAAATCTTTGAGGCTATGGCTATAGTAAACGGTGAAGAAAATGAAAAAGGTATTGAAAACGAGGCTGAAGAAGAAATTTGCGAAGATGTTTCTTCGCCAAAAGAGAATGTCGAAGAAACAACTGAAACAGCAGAAAAAACAGCAGAAGAAAAAGAAGATGAGAAAGTAACCGATACAACAGAAAATACAACCGTAAATGTTGTTGAAGAAACGGTTGACAACTCAGCCGAAGATGTTACTGAAGAAACCGATGAAACCGGTCTTAAATCAGAAGAGCCAAAGAAAAAAGGCTTTTTCGGGAGGTTGTTCAGATAATGGAAGAAAAGGTTTTTTTGGTAGCAACTCACAACAAAAAGAAATGTGAAGAGCTTTGCAGAATTCTTTCACCATTGGGTATTGCTGTTAAAACCGCCGAGCAGTTAGGCATTGAAATATCCGATGTTGAAGAAACAGGCGAGACTTTTTACGAAAACGCTTTGTTAAAGGCAAAATCGGGATGTCTTGAAAGCGGACTCCCTACAGTTGCAGATGATTCGGGACTTAGCGTAGATTACCTTGCAGGTGCGCCGGGTGTGTATTCTGCACGCTTTTCAGGCGAGCACGGTAACGATGAAAAAAACAACAAGAAGCTTTTGAAACTTCTTGCGGATGTGCCTGTTGAAGAACGCACAGCCCGTTATGTTTCGGTTGTTTGCTGTGTGTTCCCCAACGGAGATATTATTTCGGCTCGCGGTGAGTGTCACGGTGTTATAGGTTTTGAGCCTAAAGGTGACGGAGGTTTCGGTTATGACCCGCTTTTTACGGTAGGTGAAAAAACCGTAGCCCAGATGACTGCCCAAGAAAAAGACGCTGTCAGCCACCGAGGTAACGCACTCCGTGAAATTTCTGAAAAACTAAAAGATTACTTGGCATAAACTGTAATTATTGTACCGAGTTCGGTAGTATCAACCTGAAGTTGGATATTATCAAGCTCGGTTTCTTTTGTTTCATAGGATGTTTCTGAAAAGACCTTTTCTTTTTCTAAAAAACTCCAAAAATCCGAAGAAATTTTTTCATCATTACAAAAGGCTGTTACTAAATTTTTTATGAATTCTAAAGACTTAGGGGAGTTATTACACTCTATAGGGTAAACTATATCCATTTTCTCTGTTCTGTTTTTACTGTCTAAAGTGAATTTTAACAGAATTTCATTATTATCAATTACAAAGAATTTTGAATATGTATTACTGTTTGCGATAAAGCCTGATTCGGTTACTTCGTAGCCTTTGTCAAGCTCATTCAGACGGTTGCAGAAGCTGTGAATTGAACCGCCGCTTGAGGATAAAACGCATCCGCCTAAAAATAATAAAGCAATAATGGGTATTGTTAAGCTGATTAACCTGGATTTCATTGAATTGTTCACACTCATTTAACAATTTTTTCAATATATGTTGTATAATTTTTATTATAATTCTATTGAAGTAAAAAATATTTAGGAGTATAATGTCCATATATAGCCTAATTCAAATATATGTACCTTGGTGATAAATATATGAAAAAAACATCTAAAAAAATAATATGCTTATTGCTTGCATTACTTATAATTGTTTCGTCTGTAAGCGTTTCTGCCGCGGCGGCAAGTCCGGGCTACCCGCAGGGTGTTACGGCAACAGAAGCGGTTAACGCAGTAAACGGGTTAGATAAGCTTATAAAAAATGTTGTACCGTCACTTACCGGCAAAACCTTAAGTGCTTCGGTAAAACCCGTTATATATAACAGCGATACGCTTTCTTCAATGCTTTTATCTGTTTACATGAGCTTTGAGGATGACGGCAGCGAGCTTAAGTCTTTGGGAATAGAAACTTCTCCTGATGCTGTTGCAGAGGGCCTTTACGCTTATCCCGATGTTCAAAAAAGGCTACAGGGTAAAGGCAGTTGGGCAGAAGTAGATTTAACAGGTGCTAAATGGGGCGTAACCGAGAAAAACGGCTTTGCAACCGCAATCGGCAGAATGTTTACACCGTTTAGCGATATTTTATATATGCTTTTATGTTCGGGCACATTCACATTCTCAAAAATCATAAAAATAAAGGGAGACAACGGCTATGAAAATGCTGTTGTACCTATGCTGCAGTCTTTAAAATGCAACGGTATTATTTCTCAGGCTAATTTCACGGCAGAGGCTGATAACGATAAATCCACTATGGTAAAGAATATAGTTTTACCGATTCTTAATTTATTGGAAAAAGTCTTAAATTCTCCTATGAATACCTTAACAAATTCACTGCCTTCTTTTGCGTATTTTATGGAAAGCGGTGAAATGGACGCTTGTATGGATAAGCTCACGGAGCCGATTACTACTAATAAATTAGTTGAAATAGCGGTTTTTTTGAAGATTTTAGATTTAGAGTCATTTAATATTGATTTTGAAGCAATGTTAAACGATGGCGTTTCAGAGCTTACCGCTGAAAACGGCTTTAAATTAAAGGAGATTGATTTTAAAGCGCTTTCTCAGTGCGGCAAGGAAGAAAACGGAGTTTTCAATTCAAATAAAGGTCTTGCCTGTGTTGAAATTTTAGGCTGGTTTATTGATACTCTGAAATTAAATAAAGATACATTGCCAAAGCTTTTACAAAGTATGGGCAACGGCAATTCGCAGACAGACCTATCTGTATTGACTGATATGCTTTCAGGCGAAACCGACAGCATAGTGTCGACAATAATTCTTCTGTTTACACCGAGCAAAAACAACAGCCCAAAGACCTATGTTTACCCTGCGCTTACCGGCACAACCGTTAAATACGCTTCCGGATTAACAGAAGACAATTACAAGAAAGTTCTTAATGAAATAGACGGTCTTTTAGATGATTTCGTTAAAGAGGGCGGCAGTTATAAAACTATTGAGTCGTTACTTAAATGCAATGTGTATACAGGCGCTAATGTAACAAGTCTTATTGCGGGAATATACGGTGCTGTTGAAAAAGAGGGTCTAACAGAAACGGTATCTCTTTTGGGCATAGATGTCACCCCTAAGGGAGTTGCGGCAGAGCTTCAAAAAAGAGGCTATACTGCGGCGGCAGGTACTCTTAAAAGCAAAAAGTCATGGAACGATGTTAAAACACTCTCATGGGGATTCTACAACGGCTCAAGAAACGGCTTCCAAAATGCTCTTACAGCGTCTCTCAGTCCGTTGCTTCCGCTTTTAAGGGTTGTGCTTTGTGAAGAAGATATTGTTCTTTTTGACAGTATTACAATAAAAGGTGCAGACGGCTACAATACAAGTATTATTCCGTTGTTGGAGTCATTAGGCTGCAAAAGCTCTTCAATAAAAACTTATTCGCAGTATAAAAAACATTCAAATACAGACGATGCATTGGATTATATTATTGACCCTGTTTTAGATTTGTTAGATGATGTTTTTGAAACTCCCGTTAAAACCCTTTCAGAAAAACTGCCGAATATAGTTTACTTTATGAACAGCGGTTCATTAGAGATTTGCTTAGATAATCTTTTAATACCTATTACTTCGCTTGCTTCTAAATTAGACGGTATAGTTGATGTAAACCTTGATACCTCAAAGATTACGAAGTCTTTAGATGTAAACTCGCTGACTTCAAGCCTTTTAGGCTCAACTAATATGAAAATAGCAGAGTTTGACATAAAAGAAGTCGCAGGTCTCGGCACTCTCACAACCCGCAACAGTAAAAGTACATTTAATACAAAGTATTCTTATGTAGAGGCCGATTCGGTAGATGTTGTAGCCTATCTTTTGAATGTGCTTGCAAAAACAATTCTTATGCCGGGCAACGAAAATCTGTTAACATCTCTTATGGGAGCGGACAGCGGTTCATTCTCTATGTATGCATCATCTATGGGTGATATGTTCAACGGTATGACAGAGGATGACTTAATCGGATTCTTGTATAATCTTTTGTTTAAAGAGCGTGTTCAAATAGAGATACAAATGGATGATGATTATTCTCCCACTATCATATACAAAGAACCGGCAAAAAACTATACACCGTATTATATAATCGGTGGATTCTTAGTATTCGCTTTAGCAGTCGGTGCAGTTCTTTTCATTAACCGTAAAAAACTTTATTGTTAATTATATTGGTGTAATTCGAGGTAAACAATATGTTAGTTTTAAAAAATATAGTTAAAGATTATGTTACCGGTGACACAACGGTGCGTGCTTTAAAGGGGGTCAGCATTAACTTCCGTAAAAGCGAGTTCGTGTCTATTTTAGGTCCGTCAGGCTGCGGTAAAACCACAATGCTTAATATTATCGGCGGTCTTGACCGATATACAAGCGGCGACCTTTTAATAAACGGTAAATCTACAAAGAGCTTTCAGGACGCCGACTGGGATACTTACCGCAATCACTCAATAGGCTTTGTATTTCAAAGCTACAACCTTATTCCGCATCAAACAATTCTTTCTAATGTTGAGCTTGCTCTTACCCTTTCGGGTGTATCTAAAAAAGAGCGCAAACAAAGAGCTATAGACGCTCTTACCCGTGTGGGACTTAAAGAACAGATTCACAAAAGACCAAACCAGCTTTCCGGCGGTCAGATGCAAAGGGTTGCTATTGCCCGTTCACTTATAAACGACCCTGATATTCTTTTGGCCGATGAGCCTACCGGCGCGCTTGACAGTGAAACAAGCGTTCAGATTATGGAGCTTTTGAAAGAAATTTCGAAAGATAAGCTTATAATTATGGTTACTCATAACCCCGAATTGGCTTATGAGTATTCTAACCGCATTATAAAGTGCTTGGACGGTAGGGTTATAGATGATTCTAACCCTTACGAACCCACTGCCGAAGAATTGGAATCAGAAAAAGATGACGCTTTAAATGCTCAGTCAAAGGGTAAAAAGTCAATGTCGCTTTCTTCGGCATTTGCTCTTAGCTTTAATAACCTCAGAACAAAAAGTGCAAGAACATTTTTAACTGCTTTTGCAGGCTCTATAGGTATTATAGGTATTGCGCTTGTGCTTGCTCTTTCAACAGGTATTCAGAATTATATTGATACAGTTCAGGAGGATATGCTTTTAGCATACCCTATGACAGTTGAAAAACAAACAATGGATTTAAACAGCCTTATGACTACATTTACAGGTATGTCTGCTGAAATGATGGAGGGCAAAGAATATGATGAGGACACAATTTATGTAAACAATGCATTTAACGAAATGGTTAATGCATTTATTTCTGAGGCTACCTCCAACAATCTTGAGAATTTTAAAAACTATGTTGAAGATAACCGTGGAGAGTTTGACAAATACTGTAACGATATTCAATATGTTTACAGCACTCCGTTAAACATTTACAAGGCAGATACATCCGAGGGACCGGTTAAGGTTAACCCCAGTTCTTTGATGGACAGTATGGGTCAGATGTCGGGTATGGGCGATATGGGTGATATGAGCAGTATGATGAGCTCAATGACTCAGAGCTTCAGCGTTTGGACGCAGCTTATAGGTGACGATAAGCTTATAGACAGGCAATATGATGTTATTGCCGGCCGTATGCCTGAAAAGTTTAACGAGGTTGTGCTTATTGTAGACGGCAACAACCAGATTAACGAGCTTGTGCTTTATGCTATGGGTCTTAAAGACCAGGAAGAATTTTCACAGAATATTATGTCTGCCCTTATGAGTGGCGAAAGCCTTGAAAATACCGACATTCAAGAGTATTCAACCGATGAAATACTTAATATGAAGTTTAAATTGGTGCTTAATGCAGATTATTATGTGAAAGACCCTAAAACAGGCCTTTGGACTGATAACAGTTCAAATAAGTATTATGTAAAAGAGCTTATAGATAAGGGCACTGAAATTAGCATTGTAGGTATTTTAAGACCGGGCGAAGAAAACACTCTTGCTATGACCTCGGGCGGTATCGGTTATACCCGTGAGCTTATGGATTATGCAATAAATGAAACAGCCAAATGCCAAGCGGTAAAAGAGCAGTTAGCAAACCCGGATGTGGATATTATAACCGGCCTTGAATTCTCAAATCTTACAGTTAATGA
This sequence comes from Acutalibacteraceae bacterium, assembly GCA_051881295.1. Taxonomy (GTDB): domain Bacteria; phylum Bacillota; class Clostridia; order Oscillospirales; family Acutalibacteraceae; genus DTU089. The sequence continues at coordinate 7,090 of JBJEPP010000018.1, forward strand.
TTTTGACCTTGCAGATGTTGATTTAAGTCTAATTAACTTTGATTACCTTGATATTACTCCGTTTTTATCAATGGCAGAGGGTATGGATATGGCAGATGTTAACTTTACTGATATGAGCGCCATGTTCGGCTTTGACGATATGAGTGAGCTTCAGAAGAAACTTATGGAGGGCTTTTTAAATGATGAGCAGGTTCTTGCCATAAAACAGGCATACATAGATACAATAGTATCTACTTGCTCTTATGACAATACTATGGATAAATTAGGCTATTCAATCGGCCGTTCTCCAAGCTCAATTAATTTCTATCCCAAGAGCTTTGAATCTAAAGACGGCTTGAATGAGCTTATTGAATACTACAACGATAAGGTTACCGAAGACGGCCATCCGGAGTGTTCAATTCAAGTAACAGACTTAATCGGTATGGTGATGTCAAGCATTACAACAATTCTTAATGTTGTTACTTATGTGCTTGTGGCGTTTATTGCGATTTCTCTTGTGGTTTCATCTATTATGATAGGTATTATCACATATATTTCAGTTCTTGAAAGAACAAAAGAAATCGGTATTCTTCGTGCTATGGGTGCCTCTAAAAGAGACGTTGGCAGAGTATTCAATGCCGAAACTGCCGTTGTGGGCTTCGGCGCAGGCATAATAGGTATTTTAGGTACATTAATTCTTGAGATTCCGCTTAATCTACTGCTTAAGTATGCGGCGCATATTCCGGCACAGGCGTCCTTGCCGTTAGCGGGTGCTGTTATACTCATCATAATAAGTGTAGGTCTTACTCTTATTGCAGGTCTTATTCCGTCAAGAATTGCATCTAATAAAGACCCGGTTGAAGCACTCAGAACAGAATAACGATCAGCAGTTTGCAATTAGCTTTAACGACAGTTTAATAATTTTAAGGCAGTAATTCCGTATTTGCGAATTACTGCCTTTTTAGTATGATTGGGTTTTTATACAAATAAATGATAGATTTTTATTGAAAATGTTAAAGTATTGTGCTAAAATAGTCATTATAATACAATAAGTGTGGAAGTGTTTCTTTTCATACTTAAAGGAGTTAATATGAAGTATTACATAGGTGTAGACGGCGGAGGTACTAAAACGGCTTTTGCTCTTTATGATGAAAATAAAAATGTTTTAGCCGTTAACGAAACAGAAGGTTCTAATCACGAAAATCTTGAGGGTTCGTTCCCTCAGGCGGCAGGCATTATTGCAAATGGTATTAAAGAACTTTTAGAAAAGGCGAATGTTTCATTAGAGCAAGTTGACGGTATGTTGATGGGTCTTGCAGGTATCGACCATCCTTATCAGCATGACGCTATGGTTGAAGAGCTTAGCAAGCTCGGCATAGAAAATCCCCGAATATATAACGACGGCTTTATAGTTATTAAAGCAGGAGTGGGCAAAGGTGCAGGCATTGGTTACAACTGCGGCACCGGCACTTGCTGTAACTCTATAGACAGCGAAGGCAATATGCTCCAAATCGGCGGATTTGATGTTCTTTCAGGTGACAAGGGCAACGGCCACTGGGTTGCAAATCAGGCTTTTAAAATAATGTATGATGAGTTGGTTATCGGTAAATGCAAATCTCAGATAACAGCTCTTATGACTGAAAAAGCAGGCATAAAAGATAAAGCTTCCCTTTTAGACTCCATTGCGGTTTTAGAGTCAGAAGATGAAGGTGAAGCATTTATCAGAAAACTTATTGTTTCATTCTTTGATGCCGCTAATAACAGTGACAAAGAAGCTCTCAAAATTATTGAAGAGATGGCACAGCGCGGCGCAGACTTTATATGCGCTCACATAAATCAGATGAACTTTAAAGATGATGTTATTAACATTGTTCTTTCCGGCTCTATTCACACTAAGCTTCCGTCATATAAATATACAGACAGAATGGCTGAATTAGTTACCGAAAATACAGGTAAAAAAGTCAATTTCATAAAGCTTCGGTGCGCACCTGTTACAGGCTGTATAAATTGGCTTTTAGAAGATTAAATTACAAATGATATTCTTGAAAGGAATTGATATAAATGAAAGAAATTAATGTTGCGGTAATCGGTTCGGGAAGTACATATTGTCCTGAACTTGTAGACGGCTTTATTAAAGCGTCCGATTCGCTCAAAATCAAAAAAATATCTTTTATGGATATTGATGAAAGAAAACGCACTATTGTAGGCGGTCTTTGCGTCCGTATGTTAAAACACGCAAACATCGACTGCGAAATAGTAATGACAGACAGCCTTGATGTTGCTCTTCAAGGTGCGGATTTCGTTGTTACACAAATTCGTGTAGGCAAGCTTCCTTGCCGTCATCTGGACGAAACGATACCGCTCAAACACGACCTTATCGGTCAGGAAACAACAGGTATCGGCGGTTTCTTTAAGGCTCTCCGAACAATTCCTGTTATGGCTGATATAGCAAAGAAAATTGAAGAAATTTGCCCTGACGCTTGGCTTATTAACTTTACAAATCCATCGGGTATTATATCTGAATTTCTTATCAACCATACAAATGTAAAATCTATCGGCCTTTGCAATGTGCCTATCAATATGATTGACGATGTTAAGGCGGCAGTAGGTGAAGATGCCGATATTACATACCTTGGTCTTAATCACCTCAGCTGGATTACTTCTGTTAAAGTAAACGGCGAAGAAAAGTTCGGTCAGCTCTTTGATGAAGGCTTTGCTCCTACAGTTATGGCTAATATTGAAGACGACGGCTTTGAATTGGATTGTCTTAATGCTTGCAAAGGCTTCCCGTCATCATATCTTCAGTACTATTACAACCGTGCTACGAAGCTCGCTCACCTTAAAGCAGGTACAAAGAGCAGAGCTCAGGTTTGTATGGAAATTGAAGAGCAGCTGCTTGAGATGTATCAGGATGAAAACCTTATTACAAAGCCTGCTCTTTTAGACAAACGCGGCGGTCACAAATATTCACTTGCGGCAGTTTCACTCATTGACTCTATTGCAAACGATAAAAAGGATGTTCATGTTGTTAACATTCGTAATGACGGAACTCTTGATTTTATGGATGATGACGATATTGTGGAAATTCCTGCAATTATCGGTGCAGACGGAGCAAAACCGCTTCCTATCGAGAAAGTAACAAACCGTCATATTATAAGCCTTATGCGTACTGTTAAATCTTATGAAAAATATACTGTAGAAGCAGGTATGAAAGGCTCCGATGAGGATGCTCTCAACGCGCTTATGCTTCACCCGCTTTGCGGCGATTTTGCTCAGGCAAAGGCATGCTATGAAGAAATGAAAGAGGCTCACAAGGCATATCTCCCGCAATTTTACAATAAATAATTAAAAGAGTTGTTCTTAATCAGGAGTTAGTATGGCAAAATATAAAAAACCTAAAAAAGAAGTTATACCGGAGGGTATGGAAGAAAAAGACTATGCGGACGCCGCCTTTAGAAAAAAGGTAACAATAATTAACAGTGTAGTTCTTTTAGCGTTTCTTGTAGGCATTGTATCAATTATTATATTCGGTTGGGCTGATAATAAAAGAAAAAACGAGGAGTTTTTAGCAATAAAAACAGCTTATGAAGAAAATCGTGATAATGTTCTTGCCGAGCTTCAAAAAATTGAGGACGGCGGCGGAGCATTTGAAGATAAAAGGTCTGTCAAAATCGAAGTTACAGACGATACATTCAGTTATTGGCTTTCAGAACTTGATAATTCCTATCAGTGTGATCGGGATAGCGATGATTACGGTAAATTCGGCGGTGCCGAGATTCATATTCAAGGTATATTTGTTACAAGGGAATATGCAGGCGGCACACAATATTGGGTTTATAGGCTCCACGACCACGATTCGGATAACCACGATGAGTCTGCTCACAAGCATGCTGAAGAAGGCGAAGAAGGTACGCTTATAAACGGCCATGCATTAAGCGAAATTCTTCCTTTTGAGATTTTTTTAGAAGACAGCCAAGAAATCCCCAAAGACGGTCAGTGGGTAGATGTTGTCGGAGTTGTCGGACCTGACTCTACAAAGAACCTTTCAGGTATCCGAAGTGCAGTTGTTACTGTTATGGAAGAGCCGGGTAACGAAAGCGTAGATTGACAAAATAATATGTAGTTGAAAAACGGTCTGTTAAAATGGAATTTTTTACAGACCGTTTTTTGTTGAAAATTTTTGTGATTTATGTTATATTTATGTTATTAACTGTGGGAGGTTTACACTATGGTTGAAGAAAAGAATACTTCTGAATTAAATGTTTCTTCAGAGAAAACAAAAGGAAAGAAAATTAAAAAGGCTGTTGCTTGTATATTGGTAGTACTTTTTACCGTTGCTCTTTTAATAACAAGTATCAATACATGGTGTGTTAAAGATATTGTCAGTAAAGCCAAGTCTTACGGTAAAGTACAAATTGAAAATCAACTTATACCTCAAAAAGATGAAAACGGCTATTGGTATTTTACAACTGACGAAGAATTTAAAGTTCTTCATTTAACCGATGTTCATCTTGGCGGCGGATTTATGAGCAATGACAAAGATAATAAAGCGTTAAACGCAGTTGCCGCTATGGTGACCCGTGAAAAGCCTGATTTAGTTATTATTACAGGGGATATTGCTTATCCTGTACCTTTTCAAGCGGGAACATTCAATAACAAGTCTGCAATAAAGGCTATCGGCAACCTTATGGAATCTTTAGGTGTTTACTGGACTGTTACTTTCGGTAATCACGATTCCGAAAGCTATAGTTTATACAGCAGAGCAGATGTAGCAGAGTTTTATCAGTCAGATGAATGGGAGCACTGTCTGTTCAGCCCCGGTCCTAAAGATATTTACGGTGAATGTAACCATGTTATAGAGGTTAAAAATACAGACGGAGTTATAACTCAGGCTTTTGTAATGATAGATTCAAACGACTACACAAGCACAAATGTATTGGCTTCTTTAGGTTGGCAGTATGATAATATTCACGAGGACCAAATAGAGTGGTACAGAAGTGAAATTGAAAGAATGAATAAGGAAAATGCTGAAATTACATCTGATTTAGAATATCAGCCTGTAAAGAGTCTTGCATTTTTCCATATTCCGTTAATGGAAATGAGAGATGCTTGGACAGAGCTTCAAGAAAATAATTTTGCTGATACCGAAAACACCAAATATCAAAGCGGCATTATCGGTGAAGTGGGAAAAAGAGTATACTCTGCGGACAACGAAGATAATATGTTTGAAACTATGTTAGAGCTTGGCTCTACAAAAGGTATGTTCTTCGGGCACGACCATTACAATAACACAACTTTAAGCTATAAAGATATTGTTTTCAGCTACGGTTACAGTATTGACTATTTAGCATATTCCGGCATAAAGAATGAGGGCTCACAAAGAGGCTGTACTCTTATTACGGTAAAACCCGACACAACTTTTGAAATTGAAAAATTTAACTATTATTCAGACAGATACGACCTTGACGGCTTTACAAGAGAAGATGTTACAATGCAGTTTGACGGTGTAGAGTATGAGGTTGCAGAAGAATAATCTTTTATTCCTGATTATATAATAAAAAACTGGGCTGTAAAAAAACGAAAGTTTTTTTACAGCCCAGTTTTATAAAGTTTTTTATACTTTTAAATGAAGTAATCGATTATTCCGCATCTTTAAAATCAACCTCTGTTTGTGTAGGGGTGTAAGGTGTGGGGTGGTCGGGGGTTGTGTTATTAACACCGTTATTTTCTAAACTGTCGTCAAACCCTCTGTCTATGGGATTTAAGTCGATTTTTTGTGTATTTGTATCACTGTTGAAAGGCGGATCAAGGTTCGGCATTGGCGGTTTGTATTCTTCGTAGTCAGGGAAGTCAAAAGGTGATATAACGCCGTCAAAAATTGCTTTTTGACGAACCGCAGACATAAACTCTACTTCTGCAAGGGTTAAATAAGGTTTTACATAAAGTAAGCTAAGAAGACCAAACGGAACAAATGCTGAAAGCAAGAACCAACCGTAAAATGAAAGGTGAAGTTCAAATAACTCCATTTTATGACCGCGCATTACATTTTTTGAAATTCTGAATGCTTCATCTTTAGAAATATCAGGACGAACTGCTAATATATAGTTTATGGCAAAATATTCATAGCTTTTTACAATACCCGGTATAGTGAAAAGTAAACTCCATAAAAATATTGAAATGTATTTAACGCCGTTTATTTTAGCCATATTTATATATGTCTTATCTTTAAAGTTTGATATAAGCTCGTTTAAATCAACAGGTTGACTTTTTCTGCGTTTTAAGAAAAAGCGAACACCGCCTGCATAAAGTACATCTTCTACAAATATTCTAAAAAGGAAAAATGCAACAAGAGATAAAAGCGATGCCGCGCCCACTCCTAAAATAAAAGCGCCGGTTATATTGTTTAATATTGATTCTGCGTTTTTCGTAAACTCTTTAAGATTTGCGTTGGTGTTTGTTAATGTGAAATATCCTGTTAAAGTGGTTACTGACATTAATAAAGATACTAAAACAGTTTTCCAATAATCGTTTTTAATCTGTGATTTAGCAACAGATTTTATATATTTTCTATCCATAAATCCCTCTCCCGATATAAGTTTTCGATTGTTTATTTTTCGATAGCTTTTACCCTATAAACCTTAACACCGTGGGGCGGTACATCACCTGTAATGCTGTCTTTAAGCTCTGACTGTGATTCGTCCCAAAGCTCCGTTACTTCGTAGTAATCGGTAATAGGCAAGTCGACATAAGGTTCGTTGTGAATTTTAATAAGCGGCAAGCTCATTTTCTTTTGAACATTTGATTTATTAAGGAAGCATACTGCAAGTTCTCGGTTTTCCAAAGGTTTTACCAAAATATCCGTAGAAACATCTGTAAAAATGCGTTTTGCCTGTTTGCCGCGTTTGTCCTGGTCAACAGCAATAAGATTCTTGTTTTTAAGAATATTAAGTACTTTGTTGTCGCTGTCAACAGTTCCGTCAGCATTAACAAACTTTCTTACATCGTTACCTAAAATAAGCGGAGCAGCCATCATACACCACAAAGAAAAATGCGTTTTATTTTCTTCCATAGTGAGTTCGCCAACACCTACTTCAAGCATATCAGGGTCGTTCCAACCGCCGACTCCTGCATTCTTGTAAAGGCGAATATTAAATTCGTAAATAGCTATCATAGACGCCCACTTAGGCGCAATGTCATGAGTTGTTCTCCAAAGGTTGCCGGCAGTAGCACCCCATTTCCAAGGTCTGTTCATTCCCCATTCGCAAATAGAGTAGCAAATAGGTTTTTCTTCTACACCGTTTTTCTCGGCATATTCTTTGGTTGCTCTTTTAAGCTCTTTACCCATATTAACATATTGCCTCTGAGCAGAGTCCATACGGGATGCTACAGGGCTGTAGAACTTAATTTCATTTATGCCTTTGTTAAGGTGAATTTTTATTTGTAATCTACCCTCAGGTGTAATAGTTTTAGAAGCAGGGAAGTAGCAGTCGTACTCCTTCTCACCGTTTACTTTACAAACAAGGAATGAATTAGGCGTATAGTTCTTTTTGTAAGTAACAGAAAGCACATAATCCTTTTCTTCAGGCGCTTCAATAACAGGGAATGTAAGCGAGCCGAGTCCTCCGCAAAGACCTGTTACAACGAAGCCGCCCTCAACATTTTTGTTTTCAACTGTTCTTGCTCCGTTTTCTAAATATCCGTGAGCCGCCATAATCTCCGCAATATCGCCGGATTCATCACTTACGGTTATTTTAACAAGTGACGGTGCAACTGTAGGAATTGCTTTGTTGTGACAAAAATCATATTTAAAGTACTCAATACCCCATTCGGCAAATGTATCGGCATCTGTTTTTTCATGGTAAAGACTTGCAGGCAAATCTTCGCAGGTTAAAGTGCCGTTAGATGTGTAAATACCCATTTTAAAGCCTAAATCGTTAATATCTTTAACAAGAGCTTTAATACCGTGAGGGAAGCGTGTTAAGTCGCCTTGAAGCTTGCCGTCAGCTGTTCTTTGAGAACTGTGCCAGCAGTCGTCAAGGTTAACATACCGGTAGCCTGCGTCCAAAAGGCCCGTAACCTTCATTGCTTTTGCCGTATCTTTAATAAGCTGTTCATCAATAGTATTGCGGAAGGTGTTCCAACTGCTCCAACCCATAGGCGGAGTAAGAGCAACGCCGTTGTTGTATTTTTCTTCTTCTAAAATATGCACTTGCGTTGATTTTATTGCTTTTTTTACTGCGCATTTAGGACATATTTCTTTTTTAGCAATTTTTTTGCCTAATACAGCGCCGACTCCGGCAGCGGCTATAAAAGCAGTTTTATTAAATTTCATTGTTTGAGCGCTCCTTTACGAAAATATTTTTAATATAGGTTTTATTGTATTCATTTGTTTGTCGCTGAGCATTTTTGAAAAAGCAGTTACAACGCTGCTTTCCAGACCTAAATCCTCGGAGTGATATATTTTAGCGTTCGAAAGTTCGTTATTTTCGCTAATGCGGTTGATTCTGATTTGCGGGCTGTAAGTACATTCGCTTTTAGGAATTAAATCGCATTTGAGTTTTAAAGAACTGTCTATATCGTTATTCACACCTACGCAGTTAGGTAATGATTTATATGTGTTAGGAATAAAATCGTTATAAGGGTGTTCGCCGAAATAACAAACGGGAATATTTGCGTCAATAACCGAATTTAGTGTTTGCTTCAGCAAACTTAAGTATTCGTCAGTAGTTACGCTTGTATCTAACAAACTGCCGAAAACAAGAACTAAATCGGGTTTGAATGCAAGCACGCCCATTTTTATTAAACTTGTAATATCTTTCAGGTGCTTTTTGTCATTGGCTTTTAAATTAAAATCGCCGAATGACATAACAATAGTATCTCTTTTAATCATAATAATCAGTTTCCAAAAAAGCCGCCCGTTACGGACGGCTTTAATCTTAAATCAAAACTTTTTTATTCAGCAACTGTTTCTTCTGCAGCTTCTTCTGCAGGGGCTTCAACAGCAACCTCTGCCGCAGCGTTTGCGTTGTATGCAGCAGCGAGTTTGTTGATGTATTTTATCTTATAAACAGATGTTACAACGGGGAATAATCTCCAGAACACCATAAACATACCGCCGTGTTTAATTTCTACACCGAAATCAGGTGCCTTTTGATACATTCTTTCACCCATTCTGTAGTTCCAAACAAGTGAATAAATACCGAAACTCATCAAGTCCAAAATAAGAACGAGAATGTATGTGGCACTTTCGGTATCTTCATCATCACAAATTTTGTTAAGGTCATTTGCCCATTTGCTCCAGAAAACAATTGAATAAATGCCGAGTGTGATAATTGAAAGGAATATGTAGAGTGCAACATTTCTTTTTTTAATCATAACAATTTCCTCCGAAAAAAGTTTAGTTGATAGTAAAGAGAGTGAAAAAAGCCACTTTCACTAATCATTAGTAAAATAATACTATAAAAACAAAATAAAGTCAATATAAATAGGAGGTAAAATCATACAAAAATAAAAACAAAAAATCATACAAAAATACCCCCTGCAATAATCTGCAGGGGGTGTAATTTATTAAGAATTGAACAATGTGAGTTCGGCTTCCTGCTGTTTTTTGTATGCTTCAAGACGCGCTTTGATTTTATCGGCAGGGTTAAGAAGTGTACTAACGGAGCAGTCGTGGTTTAATGTGTCAATAATAAGCGAGCAATATTTACTCATATCAACCTCAAAATACCAGGGCTTTTCTAAAAGCTCAGGCGTTCTGTAAACAAGGTTTGTTGTAAAAACGCCGTCAATAACGCCGTTAGCATAAGCCTTGTCAAATTCATCTAAACCGTTACAGAAAAGACCGAAGCTTGTGCCTACGAATATACGGTTTGCTTTAAGGTCTTTAAGCTTCTGAGCAACCTCTATCATAGAGTCGCCTGAAGAAATCATATCGTCAATAATAAGGCAATCCTTACCCTCAACATCGTCACCTAAAAATTCGTGAGCGAGTATAGGGTTTCTGCCGTTAACAACTACAGAGTAATCACGGCGTTTATAGAACATACCCAGGTCAATACCGAGAACGGATGAATAGTAAATGCTTCTGCTCATACCGCCCTCATCAGGTGAAATAACCATAAGGTGGTCGTGGTCAATCTGTAAATCCTTAAAGTTCTTTGTAAGGGCTTTAATCATCTGGTAGGTCGGGTGAACATTTTCAAAACCTTTAAGAGGAATTGCATTCTGAACACGAGGGTCGTGAGCGTCAAATGTAATAACATTTTCTACACCCATATCTTCACAAAGCTCTTTTAATGCAATAGCGCAGTCGAGAGATTCTCTTCTGGAGCGTTTGTGCTGCCTGCCCTCGTAAAGCATTGGCATAATAACATTTATTCTTCTGGCTTTACCCTCAACTGCCGAAATGGCACGCTTAAGGTTTGCGTAGTGGTCATCCGGTGAGTAATGGCACTCATAATTATACATTTTGTATGTGATGCCGTGGTTGAAACAATCGCAGATAATGAAAATATCATAACCCCTGACGGTTTCGTTAAGAACACATTTGCCCTCGCCTGAACCGAATCTTGTAAAGCTTGTGTCAATAATAAAAGAATCTCTTTGATAGCCGTAGAAAGCAATAGTGCCCTTGTGCTCTGTTTCTCTTTCATCTCTCCAAGAAGTAAGGTAGTTATCTATTTTACCTGCTAACTCTTCACAACCGGGAGTGGCTATAATACCTAAAGGACCTACCGGAATTGTGTTTGGAATACCGAATGCATCTGCCATCGCCAATAACCTCCGCAAAAATATTTATTTTACCAATATTGTACTAATAAATGTGATTTATTTCAAGTGTATTGTTAAAAAATCGACATATAGAAAAAACTTCTTAATAATTGGTTTATTTTGTGAATAATAACAAAAACAACGACAAACGGCAAGCCGTTTATCATTGTTAAATTTCAAAATCTTCTTTTGTAAAATCATTTCTGAATGTTGTAATCTTAGGTTCTCTTTTGAAAGGGTCGTATTTGAATTTTTTACAGCTTGAATAACATTCCATTACGCCGCCTATTTTACGGCAAACAACACTTTTACCGCCGTCAGCGGCTTTGCCGTATTCACAAAAGGCGCACTGAGGCTCAATATCTTTTTTAAATAACTTAACAGCCACAGTAACACCTCGTTTCAAAATTTAACGCTGTATATATATTAGCACACTTTTTTCGGCGTTTCAACCTCTAAAATAAAAACGCCGCACATAATCAGAAGAATTACTGCTGCCGGAAAACTGTGGTAAAGCGAAATTGTACCTGAACTGCTGTTTAAAAGTGTAACCGAAACAGATGTTGAAATGCTGAAAATATTACAAATTATGTATGTGTAAATAGAGGAGAAAACAGCGTTCAGTACCCTTGATACCAATAGTTTTTTTACCGATATATTACATTGTTTGCCGTATGCGGTTATCTGGCAGATTACAGCAAAACCCGAAAAGCCCACCGCGGCAGAAAGTACGGGTAGAGAAAGGCTGTTTTTGACTATTATTTCACTGCCTTTTGTTACTTCAAGGACTGACTGTATAAATAATTTGGCTTCCTGCGGTATGTTAAAAGAGCTTACAGCTCCCGAAAAGCCTGAAAAAAGCAATACCCAGCCTGAAATACCCAGCATTCCGTCAATACCGTTTTTTACAGAGTCCACAAGCAGTTGGGCATTGTCCTGCGATGTATGGTTTTGAGTTGATAAAGCGTATGTGTCGTTACTCAAAAATCTGCACAAAATTGCTATTGTCAGGGAGGATAATATGCAAGATATGTAAACTATTACACCTAAAGCGGTGCTGTTCAGCATAAATGTACCCACTGCCGTAACCGCAAATGAAAAGCTTGGCGTAATGCACCAGTAAAAAAGCCGTTCAGCTTCGTTTTGGGTTATACGGTTTTGTTTGTAGTTTTCTGCTATTGTTTTAGCACCTACAGGGTACCCGCCTAAAATGCCGAGGAGAAATGCCAGCACGCCCTTGCCCGAGGTTTTAAAAACCCTTTTTGAGAAACTGTCGGTTTTTTGCAAAAGCATTTCAACTGTGTTGTTATTTGAAATAAATGACGAAACAACCATAAACGGAAACAGTGACGGTATAAGTGTTGTACCCAAAAGCGTCAAGCCTTCTTTTACGCCGTTGCCTATAGCCTGAGGGTATTTTATAAATAAAAACAAAACAAAAGTCAGTAATGCCGCAGTCAAAAGTATTTTTTTACCCTTAATAACAGTATTTTTCATAACCGTAACCTCAAACTTAAATGTACTTATATTTTATGTTTGTAACTCATAAAAATATAACAGGGAGTTGATTTTGTGGCATTTAAAGCTTTAAAAAATATTAAAGAAGATGTAGACGGAGCATGTATTGAAATGTTCTCGAATCAGCGAATGATTATTTACGACTGCCAATATGTAATTGATTATTCAAAAGAGCATATTGTGTTAAATATAGGTGCCTTAAATGTAAAAATTCGGGGAGATAATTTGATTTTATCGAGTTTTTCTTACGGAGAAACAAATATAACCGGCGATATAGTTTCAGTTGAATTTGAGAAAGTAAGGTAAAAATATGTTAAGACTTATCAGGTGGCTAAAGGGATATGTTATATTTACCGCAACAGGGGGATTTTCAGAAAGATTTTTGAATCTATGCAAGGTTCACGGTGTTAATTTATGGAATGTAAAGTTTGACGGCGAAAATGTAAGCGCCGTTACAACTGCAGGCGATTTTTCAAGGATTGATATTCCGTTGGAAAATTCGGGAATGACTGTTGAAAATGTAAAGAAATGCGGTTTAAAAGTTTTTTTAAACCAACATAAGTGGCGAAGCGGCGTGCTTATAGGCTTAGCGGCGGCTTTGCTTTTTATGATATTTATGTCCGGCTTTATTTGGGAAGTAGAGTTAGTAGGCAACAACGGTACAATAAACGAAGAAGATTTTTTAGAAACCCTTGCGGAATTGGGAGTTAAAACAGGGAGCAGAAAAAGTAAAATAGATATTCAGTCCGTACAGCGTGAATTGCTTTTAAAGCACAAAGAGCTTTTATGGGTTTCTCTTAACATTTTCGGCGGCAAGGCTCAAATCGAAATGAGTGTTGTTGTGCCTGAGGAAGAAATTTCAGATACGGAAACGCCCGTTAATATAGTTGCGGATAAAGTCGGTAAAATTACACTTGTTCAAGGATTTTACGGTACAAACGAGGTGAGTGAAGGAGATTATGTAAACAAGGGCGATTTGCTGATTTCGGGAGTGTGCCGGAATGCAGACGGCAGTGAAAGCTTAACCCATGCCAAAGGCAAGGTTTTTGCAGAAACAGAAAATACTTTGTCGGGTGAATATGACTATAATAATTTGAATATTACAACAGAAAATAAAAGCAGATATAAGCTGTATCTGTTCGGCTTGGAAATTCCCTTATGGGTAAAACCCAAAAGTCGGGAAAAATGCAGAACAGAAGTGTTTTTACAAAGCAAAAATGCAACTTTGCCCATAGGTTTTATAAGAGAGGATTATATCTTTGAAAGCGGCAATAATTCTGAGCTGTCAAAAGATGAATTAACTCTTTTTTCGTTGCTTAAGGTTACAGAAGAAAAAAGGGCTGATTACAGTGATGCAGAATATATTAAGGTGGATTACACAGTTGAAAGCAATACCGAAAAAACTAAAGTTATATCAAAAATTACCTGTGTTGAAGATATTGGCAAAGAGGAATACTTAACAGTTGAAGAAAATTGATACAATTTCACAAATTTTTTAAAAATTTATAGTAGACATTTACAATGAATGTGGTATAATTTATTAGTAAAAGTATGTAATGTTAGTGAGGTTGCTATTACGGAACAGATAATAAATGTAGACAGAATGGAGCAGGCTGTAAACCTTTTCGGCAGTTTTGATGAAAATATTCTTCTTATTGAAAAGTCCTTTAATGTAAATGTTGTAAGCCGAGGCTCCGATATTAAAATAAACGGTGAGCCCGAGGATGTCGCAAAGGCGGTCAAGGCAGTAAACGGTCTTTTAATGCTTTTAAATCGCGGTGAAACATTAAATGAGCAAAATGTAAGGTATGTAATATCTCTTGTAGATAAAGGCGATGAAGAAAAAATCGTCACCATGAGCGGAGATTGCATTTGCATTACAAGTAAGGGTAAGCCTGTAAAGCCTAAAACATTAGGTCAAAAGAAATATGTTGAAGCTATAAAAAACAACACTGTCGTTATAGGCGTAGGACCTGCAGGTACAGGTAAAACCTATTTAGCGGTTGCAATGGCTGTTAACGCCTTCAGGGCAAAAGAGGTAAACAGAATTATTCTGACCCGTCCTGCCGTTGAAGCCGGTGAGAAATTGGGCTTTCTGCCGGGCGATTTGCAAAGCAAGGTTGACCCGTATTTAAGACCTTTATATGACGCGCTTTTTGATATGTTAGGCGCAGAAAATTTCAATAAATATTTAGAACGGGGCAATATAGAGGTTGCACCGCTTGCTTACATGCGCGGCAGAACTCTTGACGACAGTTTTATTATTCTCGATGAAGCGCAAAACACAACGCCTGAGCAAATGAAAATGTTTCTAACAAGAATGGGCTTTAATTCTAAAGTGGTTGTAACAGGCGATGTTACTCAAATTGATTTGCCTGACGGTAAGCGTTCGGGACTTGTAGAGGTTACAAAAATTCTCAGAAATATGGAACAAATCGAGATTGTTAAATTTAACGAGCAAGATGTTGTAAGGCACAAGCTTGTCCAAGATATAATCAGAGCTTATGAGAAATATGAGGAGGCAAAGAAGAGACATGAAAGAAAAAATTAAAGTGATTATTTCAAATGAGCAAAAGGCAGTTAAAATCCCAACAGGCGTAAGGCTTCTTGTAAGAAGATGCTGTAATGCGGTTCTTACATTTGAAGAATTTTCGGAGCCGGCAGAAATCAGCGTGACTTTTGTGGATGACGAGCAAATTCACGAGCTTAATAAAATTCACCGAAATATAGATAAAAGCACCGATGTACTTTCGTTTCCTTTAGGCGAAAACGGTGAATACGACAGGAATATGGATACGGGCGCCTGCCTTTTGGGCGATATTGTTATTTCTGTTGAAACAGCCGTAAGACAAGCAGAGGAATACGGTCATACTCTTCAAAGAGAAATCGGTTTTTTAACAGTTCACTCAATGCTTCACCTTTTAGGCTACGACCATGTTAAAGGCGGCATCGAAGCTATGCGTATGCGTGAAAAAGAAGAAAGAGTATTAACAGAATTGGGTCTTAAACGCAACGAGTCTTATTACATGGACGAGCAGGGGGAATAATCCTGATGAAAGATTTAAAAAATCTTTTTAAAAGCTTTGTTTATGCCTTTAAGGGTATAGGCTGGATGGTAGGTCACGAAAGAAATTTCAGAATACATATATCTTGCCTTTGCTATATGTTTTACTACCTTTTAAGATACGACTTTTTTGTAATAGACAGAACTCAATTTGCGATTTTGCTTTTAGCATCGGGGCTAGTTATAGGCGGAGAGCTTCTTAACACAGGTATTGAAAAGGCTGATGACGCAGTTTCAAAAGAAAAGAAAGAAGCTATCAGAATTTCTAAGGATGCCGCCGCAGGGGCAGTTCTTGTTTTTGCAATATTCGCTGTTTTATGCGGTGTAGCAATAATGTTCCAACCCGAAGCTTTCAGGCAATTATTTAACCACTATGTAAATGAGCCTGTTTACATTTTGTATTTTGTTTTAAGTGTAATAGCTTGCACACTGTTTATTTTTAAATTTGATTTTAATAAAAAGGATAAAGATAATGACTGACAGAAAAACTGCTTTTATAGCAATAGTGGGCAGACCGAATGTAGGTAAATCTTCAATTCTTAACAATTTACTGGGGCAAAAGGTTGCTATTGTTTCATCTAAACCGCAAACAACCCGTACTAAGATTATGGGTGTTTTAACCGAGGGTAATACCCAGCTTGTTTTCACAGATACACCGGGATTTCATAAGCCTAAAACAAAGTTAGGCGAAAAAATGATACAGGCTGTAGACGACAGTATCGGCGGAGTAGACAGCTGCCTTTTTGTAACCGAGGCAAAGGGCGAAATAAGAGAGGCAGAGCTTGACCTTTTAAATAAGCTTAAAAACGAGAATGTATCTGTTGTTTTGGCTATTAACAAAATAGATACGGTAGCCGATAAGCAAGAGCTTATGGGCAAAATATCAGAGTTTTCAAAGCTTCTTGATTTTACCGCCGTTGTTCCTGTTTCTGCCCGTGAAAATGACGGTATAGACGAGCTTAAGGACGAGCTTATGGCGCTTGCGGTCGAGTCGGAATTTTTCTTTCCCGAAGATACTTTAACGGACCAACCTGAAAGAGTGCTTGCGGCTGAAATAATAAGAGAAAAAATGTTACACAAATTAAATGACGAAATTCCCCACGGCATAGCCGTATCTATTGAGCGTTTGCGTGAAAGAGAAGATAAGCCTATTATAGATATTGAGGCGGTAATTTACTGTGAGCGTGAAAGTCACAAGGGTATTATAATCGGCAAAAAAGGCGCAATGCTTAAAGAGATTTCAACAAATGCCCGCCGCGAGTTAGAGCATTTTTTTGATTGTAAGGTTAATCTTCAATGCTGGGTAAAGGTAAAAGAAGATTGGAGAAACAGAGAGGGCCTGATTCATAATTTCGGGTTGGATTAATTTGGAGTAAATTTCGCAGTATAACGAAAACTCACGGGAACAAAATACTCTCGGAGCTGATTATATGAACGAAAATGAACTTTGGCAAAAATTCTGTAACGGAGGTAAGGTGGCAGATTATCTGAATTACAGAAATTGCGTGAATTCCAAAGCCGCGCAAAATAATATTACTACGGAGTTTGATAAAAGTGCAGAGAATTACGGCACCGGGACTTGTAATAAAAGAACAGAGTATAGGTGAGTCAGACAGGCTCATCACTGTTCTCACGGCAAAATACGGGTTAGTCCGTGCCTTTTCAAGAGGGGCCAAAAACACAAAAAGCAAAAAAATAGCTTCAACATCGCTTTTAGCATACTCCGATTTTACTTTTACTAAAAGCAGAGACGCTTTTTCGGTAGAAGAGGCTCTTGTTAAAGAGGTTTTCTTTGAGCTTCGGAGTGATGTTACTAAAATGGCTCTCGCTCAGTATTTTTGTGAATTAGCTTACGAATTTTGCGAAGAAGATTATGAAAGTGAAGAGGTTTTAAGGCTGTTTCTTAACGCTTTATGGTTTCTTAAAGGTAATGAAAAATCGCCTGAATTTATAAAAGCGGTTACAGAGCTGAGGCTAATGTCTCTGAGCGGGTATATGCCTGACCTTGTGGCTTGTGATAATTGCGGTGAGTATGAAACCGACTATATGTATTTTTCAAGCGAAAAGGGGAAGCTTTATTGCGAAAACTGTACGCCGAAAGATAAATGCCACTGCGTAAATTCTTCGGTGGTAACAGCATTAAGGTATGTAACTCTTTCGGATTTTGAAAAGATATTTTCCTTTTCGCTAAAGGAAAATTCACTTAAAGCCTTTTGCAAGGTTGCAGAGGATTACTTAGTACATAAAACACAAAGAAAATTCAAAACACTTGAATTTTATAACACTATTAGAGAATAATTATGGAGCTTAACAGACATTTAAAAGCATTAGAATACGATAAGATTCTCGACCTTTTGGCAAATCGCGCTTGTAACGGCGATGCAAAGGACGGGATTATGGCTTTGCGCCCCGAAACAAGAATAAAATCTGCCCAAAATCTTTTGGATATGACCGAAGAAGCGTATTTGATGCTTGCTAAATTCGGCGGACCGTCTTTCGGCGGACTTAATAATGTTACAAACGCAATTACAAGGGCTTCTGCAGGGGGAGTTCTTTCAATGAAAGAGCTTTTAGATATAGGCTCCACCGTAAGAGCGGTTCGGGCTATTGCAGACTGGCGTAAAAACAGCGGTCAGGAGGCTAAGAAAATTGATGTTTATTTTAATTCTCTTATGCCTAATAAATATATAGAAGATAAGATTTTTTCTGCGATTATTTCTGAGGAAGAAATGAGCGATAACGCTTCGCCTGAGCTTTCGGCAATTCGCAGACAGATTAAAATTAAAGAAAACAGCGTCCGCGACCAATTGGAAAAACTTATTCGCTCTCAAAGCTTGCGCTCTGTGTTGCAGGACGCTATTGTTACTCAAAGAAACGGCAGATATGTTGTGCCTGTTAAAAGCGAGTTCAGAAATTCCGTTGCAGGTCTTGTACACGATACTTCTTCTACAGGGGCAACCGTATTTGTAGAGCCGGCAGGCGTTGTGCAGGCTAATAACGATATTAAAGTTCTGCACGGTAAAGAAAGTGCCGAAATTGAAAGAATATTATATGAACTCTCGGCAGAAGCAGGTTCTTTTGCCGGTGAAATTAAAAACAGTTACGAATGTGCGGTTGAAATAAATATTATATTCTGTAAGGCTCACTTGGCTTACGATATGAAAGCGTCCGTGCCGATTTTAAATGATAAAGGAATCACGGATTTGAAAAAAGCCCGCCATCCGCTTATAGACCCCAAAAAGGTTGTCGCCACAGACATTCGTCTTGGTAAAGATTTTGATACCCTTGTTATTACCGGCCCTAATACAGGCGGCAAAACCGTATCTATAAAAACAATCGGTCTTCTTTCTGCGATGGCGTCAAGCGGTATGCTTATTCCTGCAGGGGACGAAAGCACAGTGAGTGTATACGATAACATTTTAGTAGATATCGGTGATGAGCAAAGCATTGAACAGTCGCTTTCAACCTTTTCTTCGCACATGGTCAATATTGTAAATATTTTAAAATCAGCCAATGAAAAATCTTTGGTTTTAATAGATGAGCTTGGTGCGGGTACCGACCCGGTAGAGGGCGCGGCCCTTGCTATGGCAATACTTGAACAGCTTCATTTGCAAGGTGCAAAGGTGGGTGCAACCACTCACTATGCAGAGCTTAAAGCCTATGCCTTAGAAACACCGAGGGTAGAGAACGGCTCTTGTGAGTTTGATGTTAACAGCCTGCGTCCTACATACAGGCTTTTAATAGGTATTCCCGGCCGTTCAAATGCTTTTGCAATATCCGAAAGACTCGGCATTTCAAAATCTGTTATAGACAGAGCAGGGGAGCTTGTTTCTTCTGAAAGCGCCCGTTTTGAAGATGTTGTAAATTTACTCGATAAAAGCCGTTTAGAGTTAGAAGAAGAACGGGTTCAGATTAAAGCTGTTAAAGAAGAGGCTTTAAAAGACAGAGAAAAAGCAGAAAAAATCCTTTTAAATGCACAGGAAAAACAAGAAAAAGAGCTTGAAAACGCTCGCGGTGAGGCCCTCAGAATTGTTGACAGGGCAAAACGGGAGGCAAATGCACTGCTTAATGAGGTAGATAAGCTTAAAAAAGAGGCAAAGCAAACAAAAGATGCCGCAGACCTTGCAAGGCGGGCTAAAAGTACGGTTAATTCACATCTTAATGCCATTAACAGCGCTATAAATCCTATTATGCAAGATAGCATAGACGAAGATTACGAGCTTCCGAGACCGTTGGAAGTCGGGGACACAGTTTACTGCAGTACCATAGGGAAAAACGCTACGGTTTCTCAGCTTAAAGATAAAAAAGGCAATGTAGAAATCACCGCCGGTATGCTTAAAATGAAGGTTAAAGAGGAGTCTTTAAAATTAGTTGATAAGCCTAAAAAAGATACAGGTAAAAAGCGTACGGTTGCCACCGGCAGAGTGCAGGGCGAAAGTAAAGCGAATATGAGCGTCAGTAACCGATGCGATTTGCGCGGACTTATGGTAGACGAGGCAATTTTAGTTCTTGACAGGTTTTTGGACGACTTGCTGTTATCGGGACTTACAGAATGCACTATTATACACGGTAAAGGCACAGGCGCTTTAAGAGCGGGTATACAGAAATATTTAAAATCGGATCCGCGCATAAAATCCTTCCGCCTCGGCACATTCGGTGAGGGAGAAAACGGGGTTACTATAGCTGAAATTAAGTGAATGTTTGGCACTTCGTGACCCAAGCGGTGAACATCTTAAAAGCCAAAATGAAAAAACGAAAATGATATAAAAATAACCGATAGCAACTCAGACTTTTGAATTGCTATCGGTTTTGTCATATCTTACTGTATGCGAAGCCGGCTGTCGTCTGTCGTCTGTCGACAAAATCAGATTAACGCTCTGTAAAGCTCTGCAATTTCTTCTACGCTTGTATCTTTTGGGTTACCCGGACGGCAAGCGTCAGCATAAGCACTTTCAGAGAGGAACGGAATATCTTCTTCTTTAAGAATACCCTTAAGGTCTTTAGGAATGCCGACTTTTTCAGCAAGGTCTGCAACGGCTTTAACTGCGGCTTTTCTTGCTTCTTCAATAGTCATAGCGTCTGTGCCGTCAACACCCATTGCTTTTGCAATATCTCTGTATTTATCGCCTGTGCATTCAGCATTGTATTCCATAACAGACGGTAAAAGAATAGCGTTTGCAACGCCGTGAGGTGTGTCATAAAGTGCGCCGAGACCGTGAGCCATACTATGTACTATACCAAGGCCGACATTTGAAAAGCCTTGACCTGCAATATACTGTGCAAGAGCCATACCCTCTCTGCCCTCAGGTGTGTTTTCGCATGCACCCGGAAGATGTTTAGCAATAAGCTCAATTGCTTTAAGGTGGAACATATCTGTCATTTCCCAAGCGCCCTTGGTAATATAACCCTCAATAGCGTGTGTGAGAGCGTCCATACCGGTTGACGCGGTAAGACCTTTTGGCATAGATGCCATCATATCAGGGTCTACAACTGCAACCTCGGGAATATCGTGAACATCTACGCAAACGAATTTGCGTTTTTTCTCAACATCGGTAATAACATAGTTAATTGTAACCTCTGCCGCTGTACCTGCTGTTGTAGGAACTGCAACAGTGAATACCGCATGGTTCTTAGTATCTGCCACACCCTCAAGGCTTCTGACATCAGAGAATTCAGGGTTGTTAATAATAATACCTATAGCTTTTGCTGTATCCATAGCAGAGCCGCCGCCGATTGCAACTATACAATCAGCACCGCTTTTTTTGAATGCGTCTACGCCGGCAAGCACATTTTCTATAGTCGGATTAGCTTTGATTTGTGAGAATACATCATAGTTAACTCCGTCTGCATCTAAAAGTGCGGTTACTTTGCCTGTAACACCGAATTTAATAAGGTCCGGGTCAGAGCAAACAAAAACTTTTTTGAATCCACGGCTTTGAATTTCAGGAACAATGTTTTCGATTGCACCTTTGCCATGGTGAGAAATTGTGTTTAATACTATACGGTTTGACATAATAGGTTACCTCCTAATATTTAGTACATCTAAAATTATACACCATTTTTTTGTGAAATCATTAACAATATGTAAAAAAATTAAATTTCGTTAAGTGTTACAAAAAAATATATTAAATCCTTAACAACATTACTATTGTTTGCGATATAATTTAATGATATACTGAACATATTAAGTTGAAACGGAGAATGCTATGGAAATTCCAAAGATACTTATAGATAAAGCAGATGAAATTACCGTGCGCCTTGAGAAAGATTTTCCTCAGGCAGCACCTTTATTCAAAGGATGTTTTTTAAACACAATAGAAACTACCGTTACAAAGCTTAAGGATGACGGTTATTTCATAATTACAGGCGATATACCTGCAATGTGGCTCAGAGACAGCGCCTGGCAGCTTATGCAGTATATTCGCTATGTTAACCGGGACGAATATTTAAAAGAAATTATCAAAAGCATTATTGCCCGTCATGCTAAATTTATAGCAATAGACCCTTACGCTAATGCTTTTAACGCCGTGCCCAATACATCTGAACATACCGGTGACAAAACAAACTATACTCACGAATTAGTATGGGAGAGAAAATACGAGGTGGACTCTCTTTGCTCATCCGTTTATTTGGCATACGCTTATTATAATGAAACACTTGATAATTCAATATTTACAGAAGAATTTCACAAAATGCTGTGGCAAATTGTAAATGTTTTTAAATTAGAGCAAAACCACGAGAAGAATTCACAGTATTTCTTTCACCGTGAAAATGCCTCTGCAACCGATACATTACCCCACGAGGGAAAGGGCAATCCGGTTGCATTTACAGGTATGACCTGGTCAGGCTTCAGACCGTCAGATGACAGGTGCCTTTATAACTACCTTGTACCTGCTAATATGATGGCTGTTTGTGCTCTTAAAAAGGCCGCGCAAATGGCAAGCGAGGGATTTGACGATACAAAGCTTGAAAGTGAATGCCGTTCTCTTGCTTATGATATTGACGAAGCTATTAAAGAGCACGGTATAATAAATCACGAAATCTTCGGTAAAATTTATGTTTACGAAACAGACGGCTTAGGCAATATGGCTTTAATGGATGACGCAAATACCCCAAGTCTTCTTTCTGCTCCGTATTTAGGTTATGTAAAGCCTGATGACGAAATCTACCAAAATACAAGAAGATTTATACTTTCAACTTCTAACCCTTGGTATTTTGAAGGCAGTATTGCAAAAGGGCTGGGCAGTCCTCACACCGGCAATAACAGAATTTGGCATATTGCTCTTTGTATGCAAGCCCTTACCAGCACAGATGACGCTGAAATTTTAGAATGTTTAAATACCTTAGTAAATACAACTGCGGGCACAAAGCTTATGCACGAATCATTCGATAAAGATGATGATACATTGTTTACAAGACCGTGGTTTGCATGGGCAAACAGCCTTTTTGCAGAACTCCTGTTAAGACTTTTGGGCGAATAATTGAATGAAGTTAAAGCGTACGGGTGATTTGCCTGTACGCTTTTTTACTGTTTAAAACTCTTTGGAGTCCTTGCTCCCGTTTTTTTAAAAGTGCAATACCGAATTTTCAAAACGGCTTGTGTATAAAATAAAGTCTATTTTAAAGGACTTTGTAAAACAAAGGCAAAAAGTTAAATTATTGTAATAATCTTAAAGAAAACAATTTATATATAGTTATTGATTTTAAAAAATTTTTGTGATATATTTAATATGTATGAATGTACAGATTTTACATAATAGAGGAGATTAAAAATGCTGTATAGATTTTTTCTTTCAAAAAAAGGTTTTACAATGGTGGAAATTCTCCTTGTAGTTATAGTTTTAGGTATACTCACTGCCGTTGCAGTGCCGCTTTTGGGTTCAATAGTCGGCATAAAAAAGCGAGAGGACTGTAAAAACCAGAGGACCGTGATTTCTGCAACAGTTAAAGAGGTTATGTACGGTATGGTTGACAGCGGTAAAAGTCAAGGCAACAAAATTAATTTTAACAGAATAGACAGTGAATATAAAGCTACATACCCGGGAGACGGTAAGGATGGGGATACAGACGATGCTTATGTCGGCAGAAACTGTCTTGTGCTGTCAGGGGCGACAATAGAAGGTACGGAGGTTTCGCCTGTTACAATAGGTGCTATTCGCGGCGGATACAGACCTGATCCTGACAATATGGATTATGATGACGGTTGTATACAAGGTTATTATTTGAAGAAAAAGGATTATGCAGACAAACCTCTTACAGAATTCCTTGTCGGAGCAAAAGACAGCAAAGGCGATATGACAAAAGAAAAGCTTATAGGACTTCCTATTTGTCCGTTTGATGATGAGAACAATCCTCAATATCACTATTACATTTTTGAAGACGGCACCGTGCTTTGCGACTGTCCTAAATGTAATCAGTCGGCAGACTAATTAACTTTTTAAATCGGAGAGAATTATGAAAATAAGTGAAAACTATATCTTAAAAACTATTGCCGGTCAGCCGGTGGTTGTGCCTGTGGGCGAGGCTGCGTCCAATATAAACGGTATGATTACTTTAAACGGTGTTGCCGAAATTATTTGGAAGGGTCTTCAGGCAGAAAAATCGGTTGATGCTATAATCGAAGAAATTATGGCAGAATACAGTGCAGATATTGATGTTGTAAAAAAAGATGTAAACGCATTTATAGAAAAATTAAGAAGCTACAATATATTAGAAGAGTAATTATGAGTTCAGTTTTTAAAATAAAAACGGCAGGGCTTATATGCGAGTTGAATGTTTACGGTAATTTGCTCCGTTCGCGCATCGAACCCTATATTTATGACGGCAATGAAAAGCCGGATATAGTTTTTAAAGTTACGTACGGTTACTATAAAGACAGAAATCTTGAATATCCTCACCTGACATTTGAAGAGTGCGAATACCTTTGGAGCGGAGCATACTTTTACGAAAAACTGTGCGAATACGGCGGCGTTATGCTTCATTCTTCCTGTGTAGAATACGGAAATAAGGCTTATTTATTCTCTGCAAACTCAGGAGTAGGTAAATCAACGCATACTCACTTGTGGTTAAAGTATTTAGAGGGTTCAAGAATTATAAATGACGATAAACCGGCTATAAGATGTGTTGACGGAGTTTATATGGCATACGGCACGCCTTGGAGCGGTAAAAATCCTGAGAACATTAACGCAGGCGTAGAAATTGCCGGTATAGCATTTTTATCACGAGGTAAAAATGAAATACACAAAATTGACGGCATAACGGCTATGAGGCCGTTTATGGAGCAAACAGTGCGCCCCAACGATAAATCGCTTATGGGCAAAATGCTTGATGTATTAAACGGTATTTTAGAAAATGTGCCTTTTTATGAGTTTACCTGCGATATAAGTAAAGAGGCAGTAGAAACATCATATAACTTTATGAAAGGTAACTGAAATGGCTAAGAATAAAACAAAAAAGCAAAACTCCAAAAAAGGCAGAAAAGTTTTTATTACGATAATTTGCGTAATTCTTGTAATATGTATAGGCGCCTTTGCCGTTGGTTTTAATTATTGGAACAGTTTAAAAAATGCGCCCATTGAGGTTGAAGATACCTTGGTTTATGACTTTGATGATGAGACTCAGGCATCGGAGCTTGTTGATGACCCTGTATTTGACACAATTTACGAGGGAGACGCTACGGCCTATAAAGACGCCATAAAGCAATGGGCTACCAATAACGGCGATATTATGTACAGCAAAGATGTTATAAATATTTTGTGTATTGGCGTAGATACAAGAAATCAAACAACAGTATCGGGACTTACCGACTCTATGATTATTATTTCAATCAATAAGAATTTGGGTACCATAACTCTTACATCTATAATGCGTGACAGCTTCGCTTATCTGGAATCGCCGGGCGGAGAGGGAAGCTTCAACAAAATTAACTCCGCATTCCCGTTTTACGGAATAGATAATCTTATAAATACTATTCAAAATCATTTTAAAATAAGAATTGACGGCTACGCTATGATTAACTTTTCTTTCTTTAAAGCGGTTATAGATAAGTTGGGCGGCGTAACAGTTCCCGTTCAACAATATGAGGCGGATTATATAAATAAAGTCTATGGCTTCAATGTTCCGTCAGGCAATGCGGTAACTTTAAACGGCGATGAAGCGCTTGGTTTTTGCCGCAGCCGTAAATGTGATTCTGACGGTGATGTCAGCAGAACCCGTAGACAGCGCCAAGTAATTACTTCGCTTTTGAAAAAAGCTGTTACGATAGAAACATCTGAAATAACCGATTATATAGCAACATTTATGCCGTATCTCAAAACAAGCTACAGCGAAGCGGATGTTGTGTCGCTTGCTACAAAGGCTGTAGTAGGCGGATGGGCAAATTTTGAACTGCAAGAAATTGTAATGCCTGATGAGGAATCAAGAAAAGCTCATAACGGCGAAACTTGGTATTGGATAGTAGATTACCCTAAGGCTGCACAAAACCTGCAAAATAAAATCTACGGCTACAGCAATATAGAACTTGACGAAAACAGGGTATCACCCCTTAATATGGGTGAATAATAACAAAACAGAGAGGGCTTTCAAGTCGAAAATCCTCTCTGTTTTGTTTCTTATATGACAGATTATTCTATTGTTTCAATATCGTAAGGTGTTGTTTGATAAACAAAATAGTCTAACCAGTTAGCATACAGCAGATTAGCGTGTGAACGCCATGTGTTAAGCGGCTGTTTTGTTATATCGTCATCGGGAAAATAGTTTTTAGGTATTGCTGTGTCAAGTCCTGCCTCTTTGTCACGCAGATACTCATTTTTAAGAGTTTCTGTATCGTATTCGGAGTGGCCTGTAACAAAAAACTGTTTGCCGTTTTCGGATGAAACAATATATACGCCGGCTTCTTTTGAAGACGCGAGAATTTTAAGTCCCGGAGTAGCCTCAATATCTTCACGGTATACTGTGGTGTAGCGTGAATGAGGAACGGAAAATTCATCATCAAAGCCTCTTAAAAGAATGGACTGTTTATAATCTGCTTTGTGCTTGTAAATACCGAAAAGCTTTTCGGGCAACCGATGCTTTTTAATACCGTAGTGGTAATAAAGCCCTGCCTGAGCACCCCAGCAAATGTGGAATGTGCTTGTTACATGGGTTTTTGACCACTCCATAATCTCACAAAGCTCTTCCCAATAAGCAACCTCTTCAAACTCCATTTTTTCAACGGGAGCGCCTGTTATAATAAGACCGTCAAATTTTCGGTGTTTAACATCGTCAAAGGTTTTGTAAAAGGCTAAAAGATATTCTTTAGAGGTGTGCTTAGAAATATGGGATTTCGTGTGTATCAGCTCAAACTCAACTTGAAGAGGGGAGTTTCCCAAAAGTCTTGAAAGCTGAGTTTCGGTAACTGTTTTATTAGGCATGAGGTTTAAAACTAATATTTTAAGGGGACGAATATCTTGTGTAATGGCTCTTGTGTCTGTCATAACAAATATGTTTTCATCTGCAAGCGTTTTTACTGCAGGTAATTCGTCAGGTAATTTAATAGGCATACCTCACACCTCCTTTTCTGTAATAATAGTAAATATAATATTTATTCGCCAAGTGCTTGTTTAAGGTCTGCTATAAGGTCATCTGAATTTTCAAGACCGCATGAAAGTCTTACAAGTGATGATGTAATTCCTGCCGCAACAAGTTCTTCGTCATTCATTTGACGGTGAGTAGCAGATGCAGGGTGTAAGCAACAGCTTCTTGCATCGGCAACATGAGTTTCAATGGCAATAAGACGGAGTTTTTTCATAAACTCTTCGGCAGATTTTCTGCCGCCTTTAACGCCGAAGCTTACAACACCGCAAGAGCCGTTTGGCAAGTATTTTTCGGCGATTGCGTGGTATTTGTCGGTTTCAAGACCCGGGTATGTTACCCATTCGATTTTGTCACTGCTTTCTAAGAATTTTGCAACTGCAAGAGCATTTTCGCAATGCCTTTGCATACGAACATGAAGACTTTCAAGGCCTAAGTTAAGGTAGAAAGCGTTTTGCGGTGACTGAATAGAACCAAAGTCACGCATAAGCTGAACGGTAGCCTTTGTTATAAATGCACCCTCTTTGCCGAAACGCTCGGTGTATGTAACACCGTGGTAGCTGTCGTCAGGTGTGCAAAGACCCGGGAATTTTTCAGCGTTTGCCGTCCAGTCAAAATTGCCTGAGTCAACAATACATCCGCCGACTGCGGCACCGTGACCGTCCATATATTTTGTGGTTGAGTGAGTTACAATATCTGCACCCCATTCAAAGGGTCTGCAATTAACAGGAGTTGCAAAAGTATTATCTATTATAAGAGGTACACCGTGTGAGTGTGCGGCTTTTGCAAATTTTTCAATATCCAAAACAGTAAGAGCAGGGTTTGCGATAGTTTCGCCGAACACTGCTTTTGTGTTAGGCTTAAATGCGGCGGCTAACTCTTCTTCTGTGCAATCGGGTGAAACGAATGTAAAATCAATACCCATTTTTTTCATTGTAACTGCAAAAAGATTATATGTACCGCCGTAAATTGTTGATGATGATACAACATGGTCGCCGCAGGTTGCAATGTTAAATACTGCGTAGAAGTTAGCGGCCTGACCGGAACTTGTAAGCATTGCGGCTGTACCGCCCTCAAGCTCTGCAATTTTAGCGGCTACAGCGTCATTGGTAGGATTTTGAAGCCTTGTGTAGAAATAACCGCTTGCTTCAAGGTCAAAAAGCTTGCCCATATCTTCGCTTGTAGCGTATTTGAAGGTTGTGCTTTGTACAATAGGAATTTGACGGGGCTCACCGTTGCCGGGCGTGTAGCCGCCTTGTACACATTTTGTTTCTATTTTGTAATCACTCATATTCATTCTTCCTTTCGAGTGTGATTAATCTGTTAAAAGTACACACCAATAGAATGTGTGACCGTCTTTTGTATATGCGCCGATGCCGAATTTGGAGAAGTTTTTACTGCAAAGAGCTTTTTTGCTTTGAGTAACCTTAACCATAGCGTCAAACGTTTCTTTGTAACCGAATGATGATGAAATTATGATTTTATCGGCAACCGTGTAGCTTATGCCGTTTTCATCTAAAAGCTTGTAGTAATAGCTGCCGTCTTCACGGGTCAGGGCAGTACCTGTTTTTGTAACATATTCTTCTGCCGCAATTTTTGCCGCTTCACAAAGGTCATTTGAAAGAGTAAGAGAACTGCCGACTCCCTCATCTGCTCTGAGACCGTTTACAAGCTTTAAAAAGCCTTTAGGATTTTCGTCAAATTCGTAACCCTCAATTGCTTCTTTCGAGATTTGACCTGCCGCGGTTTTTAAAATAAGCCTTGCGTCTTCGGTGGTTAATTTGCCGTCTTTGTTAATATCGGCGGCAGTAAAATCAATACCTGTAGGTATTGATTCAATACCTACAACAGATAAAAGACAGAGCTTCGCATCGTCTGTGGTTACATAAGAATCGTTATTAACATCACCGTAATACCTGACTATTTCTACGGCACTGAATTGGCCGGCAGCAATAACTGTAATTACGGTAATCAGTATAATTGAAATAATTACTTTTAATCTTTCGGACATTGGATTACCTCATAAGTACAATAATACACACTAATTATACTATAATATCTGTTAAATTGCAACAGTAAAAATACCCCTGTTCCGGCGAAAGAACAGGGGTGAGCATTTGTAAAAGATTTGTTTAAAAATAAAGATTGTTTGTAAGTTCTTCGGTGGAGGTTAAATCGGAGTCAACATACCATGTGTAACCTATTTTTTGAACAGCAACTTTTACTGTATCTACTTCTTCACCGTTTACCAAAACTTTAACAGCAACAGTTTTATTTCCGCCGTTTTCCGAATACTCGGTTTCATAAGTGAATTTATAGTCTTCACCGTATTTTTCTTCGTAAAGACCTATTGCTTTTTCAGATATTTTATTACCGGTGTTTTCGTCAATAATCTCTTCGGTACCGGTAAGGCTTTCGCCGAAAGTACGAACATTACTTTCTAATGCGGTGAACATAACCTCGTCACTTAAATAATCGTCACCGAAAACATCTTTTCTTACCTCAATAAGCTTGTTAAAATATTTTGTGAAAAATTCATCGTAATTATCCCACCCCACATTTTTAACAAGTTCAACATAATAGCCGTACATTGTGTCGATAACTTCACCTTGAAGCGTACCGTCATCGTTTAATGTTTTTTCGCCTTTCATTTTGTCGGAATCAAGAGGTGTGGAGTCAGCCGAAACAGTATTTTCGTGGTTGTTGAGAGGGTACATATAGTTTTTTCTTATGAAATCACCGTATTTATCATCTTTACTGATAAGAGTGTTTTTGTATGCGTTGTAGCCGTCTCCCGAGTCAACAATACTTTGAACATAAGCCTGTGCGGTTTTTTCTGCACTGAAGCCGTTATAGCGGCTTCTGAAGGCTGTTACCGTAACAGTTGAAAGAAAGACCGCTACTGCAACAAATACTACTATTGCATATAATTTGAGGTTAAATTCTTTTTTCTCTTTTGCCATTTTCGTAACCTCCTTATTCCGCTGCTGTGCCGTTTGCGTTTTCGGCACGGCGTTCCATAAGAGCTTTTGTAATATTTTCTTTCTTTTCGCCTACCATATCATAGAAAAGAATGGGCACTGCCTGTAATAATACGAATATCGCAGGAATAATAGTGTAAATCATAAGGATTTTGTTAAGAGTGGCGTCTGTTTGTGCGGCATAAGCTACATTGGCATTTGTAGATGTCATATAACCTGACCATGTGTAAAGAAGCCACGGACCGAGTGCTTTTGTGAATGCAGACGCGATTTTTGAGAAAAGTCCGTAGCCTGCATAAGCAAGACCCTCTTGTCGTTTACCCGTTTTATACTCTATTTCGTCAACGCAGTCTGCTATCATAATTTTCGGTGTAACATTTGTGTTGCCGTGCTGGAAACCGCAGAAGAAGTTGAGAATAAGGAACGGAATAATAAGGTTTGAATTAAATCCGATACCGCGGGAAACAAGGAAAAGTATTGCAAGTGACGAAGCACCGTAAACGCAGAAAAGAATGAATGTTTTCTTGGTTGAGAATTTCTTTAAAACAAAGTTTACAAGAAGCGTGCCGACTGCAGTACCGATACCCATCGGAAGTAAAAGGCCTAATTTTAAATCTTTAGAGCCTAAAAGATAAATTGCTATGTAAAGTGAAACGGTTCCGTAAACACCGCGGCCGAAGCCGAACAGCTTTGTTAAAGAAACCATAAGTAAGTTTTTGTTAGTGAAAACCACCTTTACGGCGTCTTTTAAAGAAACTTTTTCTTGAGTGAAAGGAACACGCTCTTTGTTATTTACAAAGAAAATCATAACAAAAAGAATAAGGCCTAAAGCGCAAACCGCAGTTGAGATAATAAGGTCTAAGCCTTGTGCCTCGGCGTTTTTGTACTGTTGCTGACCCATCAATGCTTTCATAACAAGGCCTACAACCATAACTACAACCATACCGCCCGATTGACCTACCGAACGAAGGAAAGACGCAATAGATATTGCAGTTGAGCGTTCTGACGGGTCGGGTGAGCATAGAGAACCGAAGCAATCGGCGGGGCTTTCTACCGCACAGGAAACAGCGGTATAAAGCGAATAAACAACAAACATCCAGATAATTGCGGCGGTTTGACTGTTTGTATCAGGTGCAATAAACACAAGCATTGAAATCAAAGCAAGGGGAACTACACCAAAGCCAATCCACGGTTTAACCTTGCCAAGCTTTGTTCGGGTGTTGTCCACCAATAAACCTATAACAAGCTCGCAAACGGCACCTACTATACCGGCTACTAAGAATACCATTGAAATAGCATTACCCATAACCGCTGTGTCAAAGCCTTTGCCCTTAAAAGCAAAGTCGGCAAAGAATGTTGCCGTGTAGTCAGGCATCCAACCTGTTAAAAGGGCAACGCCGAAAAGACCGATACCGAAGGTTGCGATTTCTGACTTGCTCATATATTTTTTCTTACTTAAGTCAGACATAAAAATCCTCCTAATTACAAAATAATATAAATATTCTATCATATACAACATATATTTACAATATTTGACTATAACAAAGTATTGCCTTGTTTTTTGTGTAAAAGTGTAGTATTATGTATTTGTGTAATTATGTTTTTAACTTGAAGAGGTATAGAAAATGTCAAAACCTGAACTTCTTGCTCCTGCAGGAGATATGAATTGTTTAAAAGCGGCGGACCGTTTCGGTGCGGACGCTGTGTATATCGGCGGACCTTTATTACAGCTCCGTGCCGAAAAATCAGCATTTACCGAGGAGGAAATTGCAGAGGCTGCAGATTTTTTACATTCTAAAGGCAAAAAGCTTTATGTAACCGTAAACAGTTTTATGAAAAACAATGAAATAGACAGTCTTAAAAGTTATGCAAGAGCTTTAAAAGACCTTAATATAGACGCTTGTATAGTTGCGGATTTGGGTGCCGTAAGAACTATTCGTCAGGCCGCTCCCGATTTAGAAGTGCATATAAGCACTCAGGCTAACAGCTGTAATTATGCGTCTGCTCTGGCTTATTACGAAATGGGTGCAAAGCGTATAGTTGTCGCAAGGGAAATGACTATAGACGAAATAGGCGAAATGCACGCTAAACTGCCCGAAGACCTTGAAATTGAAGCATTCGTCCACGGCGCTATGTGTATGGCATACTCAGGCAGATGCCTTATTTCTTCATATATGAACGGCAGAAGCGGTAACAGGGGCGAGTGTACTCAGCCGTGCCGTTGGGATTATTATTTGGTTGAGAGAAACCGTCCTAACGAATTTTTCAAGGTGGAGGGCTACGAAGACCACACGGCTCTTCTTTCTTCTCACGATATGAAAGCAATAGGCTTTCTTGACAAATTAGAAGAAGCGGGCGTAGACTCTTTTAAAATAGAGGGCAGAATGAAGACGGAATACTATGTTTCTCATGTGGTTAACGCCTACAGGAGAGCGATAGACAAATCGGCGACCTTGGAGGTTTTAGAGGACGAATTAAACGCAATAAGCCACCGTCCTTATAACAGCGGTTTTTACTTCGGCAATCTTGTACACGACCATAAAAATGACGGTCAGTACCATTGGGACTGTACTTTTGCGGGTACTGCACTGGAGGATGCCAAAGACGGTAAGCTTAAAATTCAGCAAAGAAACTTTTTTAAAAAAGGTGATACCATAGAGGTTCTATCGCCTGATTCAATCGGAATAAAATTCACGGCTGACAGTATTGTAAACGAAAAAGGCGAAGAGTGCGAAAGCGCCTGCCATCCGCAGGAGATTTTAACAATCAGTTGTGACGCGCCCGTGAAACAAGGTGATATTTTAAGAGTCAGAACTGAAAAAACACCTATTGTTACAGATATTTAATTATGAAAGAATTTGAGATTTTAGCACCTGCAGGTGCAAAAGAACAGCTTTTGGCGGCGGTTCGGTGCGGTGCAAACGCAGTTTATTTAGGCTGTGAAAGCTTTAATGCAAGGCGAAATGCAGAAAACTTTACTGATGACGGTTTAAAAGCTGCAGTTAAATACTGCCACCTGAGAGCTGTTAAAGTATATGTAACTCTTAATACAATTATTTTCGATGATGAAATATCTGAGCTTTACGAAACGGTAAAAACAATAGCAAAATGCGGTGCAGACGCAGTTATAGTCCAGGATTTTGCAACCGTAAAGGCAGTAAAAGACATCTGCCCCGATTTGCCTCTGCACGCGTCAACTCAAATGGCGGTTCACAATGTGAGCGGTGCGAAATTTTTAGAGGATTTGGGCTTTCGGCGTATCGTTTTAGCAAGGGAGCTTTCACTTTACGAAATGAAAGTAATACGGGAAAATGTAAATGCGGAGTTAGAAGTGTTTGTTCACGGCGCTCATTGTATGAGTGCTTCGGGCAACTGTTATCTTTCTGCAATGTTAGGTGAGCGAAGCGGCAACAGAGGACTTTGCGCACAAGGCTGCAGGCTTAATTGGAAAAATCAGCACGGCAGAGAATATGCTCTTTCATTAAAGGATATGTCTTATCTTGACAGCATAAAGGACTTAATGGCTATCGGTATTGACTCTTTTAAAATTGAAGGCAGAATGAAACGCCCAGAGTATGTTGCGTCAGCGGTTACAAGTCTTAAAAAAGCTATGAACGGGGAAAACTACAATAAAGAAATTCTCAAAAGCGTTTTTTCAAGAAGCGGTTTTACAGACGGCTACCTAAAGGGAAGCCGCACACCTGATATGTTCGGCTACCGCAAAAAAGAAGATGTTGTTTCTGCAAACGATGTTTTAAAGAACTTAGAATCTCTTTACAAAGACGAAACAAGTCCAAACGGCGTAAACGCTGTTTTAACTCTTGAAAAAGATGCTCCGTCAAGGCTTTCATTTTCATTTAAAGGCGTTACCGCAGAAGCTTTCGGAGAAATGCCCCAAGAGCCGCGCACAGCGCCCCTTTCTTTCGAAATTGCATACAGAAACATATCAAAATTAGGCGGAACATCGCTTTATCTTGAAAATTTAGAATTTAATAATAAAGATAACCTTACGCTGCCTGCGTCTCTTATAAACGCTCTAAGGCGTGACTGCGCTGAAAAGTTGGAAAACAAGTTATCCGAAAAAGAATACGCTGTAAATGATGTTTTACCTGAAGAAAAAAAGAAAAGAATATTTAACGCTGAATGTGAAACTCATATAAGGCTGCATAGCTTTTCCCAGTACAGTGAAAGCTTAAGCAAAGCGGATTATATAATTTTACCCGTTAAAGAAATAATAAGTCATATTGAAGAGGTTAAGAATATAAAAGAAAAGCTGGTTGCAGAATTGCCGGAGCTTATTTATCCGAGTGACGAAAACAGCGTTTCGGAAGAATTGAAGCTCCTCTGCAAAACAGGTATAAAGTACGGCTTTACAGGTAATATTTCAGGAATAACTCTTTTAAAAAATGCCGGTATGGGCATTTTTGCAAGCCACGGTCTTAACATAACCAATACCTTAAGCGAGCGTTTTTTTGAGAGTTCAGGCGTTGAAAAAATCAACCTTTCTTTTGAACTGACCGTGAACGGTTTGAAAAATATCGGCTCATCTAAGGCGGTTGGCGCATACGCCTACGGTTATTTACCGCTGATGCTTATGCGTTCGTGCCCGCAAAAAGGTTACGGCGGCTGTGATAACTGCAACGGAAAAACATATCTGGAGGATAGAAAAGGTATAAAGTTCCCTGTTATTTGTAACGGTAAAAAGTTTTCTGTGCTTTATAACAGCGTACCGCTTTATGTAGGAGATAAAAACTTAAATATGTTGGATTTTGCAACGCTGTATTTTACAGTAGAGAGCAAAGAGGAATGTGAAAGAATTTATAACGCATTTTTGTGTAGAGTTAATATAGAAGGAAAAAAGACTAAGGGTCTTTTTTACCGTGAATTGATATAATTTTGAATTTATAACTATTATATTAAACCTAAAAAGGAGAGTGTGCTATGTCAAGTGAAACTGCAATAATAATCGGTGCAGGACCTGCAGGTCTTACAGCGGCTTACGAACTGTTAAAAACTACAGATATTAAACCTGTTATTATTGAAGAAAGCGACTGTATCGGCGGTATTTCAAGAACATTAGAGCACAACGGCAACCGTATTGACATCGGCGGCCACCGATTTTTCTCTAAAAGTGATAAAGTAAATGAGATTTGGCAAGAGCTTTTAACTCCGCAAGGCAAACCGAGCTTTGACGATATTAAAACAAATACCGATAAGCCTTTATTTGAAAACGGAAAAGACCCGGAAACAGAAGATGATGTTCTTCTTTTAAGAAACAGAGTTTCAAGGATTTATTACCTCAGAAAATTCTTTGATTACCCAATATCAATGAAGCCCGAAACATTTATAAATATGGGTCTTTCACGCACAGTTAAAGCAGGCTTCGGTTATTTGCACTCGTGCTTTTTTAAATTAGAAGAAGATTCTTTAGAGAATTTTTATATTAACCGTTTCGGTAAGCCTCTTTATGAAATGTTTTTTGAAGATTACACAGAAAAGTTATGGGGTGTTAATCCAAAAAATATTGCGGCGGACTGGGGTGCTCAGAGAGTCAAGGGTCTGTCGCTGACTAAAGCACTTTTAAATGCAGTAACAAAGCCCTTCAAAAACGGCAAAGAAACCGAAACATCGCTTATTGAGAGCTTTTATTACCCTAAGAAAGGACCCGGTCAGTTGTGGGAGACTATGGCTCAAAGAATTACCGATATGGGTGGCATTATAATCAAAAATGCCAAGGTTTCGGATGTTCATTTAAGAGAGGGTAAAATAACATCCCTTACGGCAAACATAAACGGTGAACAGCAGAAATTCAAAGCAGATTACTATATTTCAACCATGCCTGTTAAAGATTTAATAGACGGTATGGGCGAAGAAGTGCCGAGTGAAATATATCGTATTGCAACAGGGTTGCCGTACAGAGATTTTATGACTGTCGGACTTCTTGTAAATAAGCTTAATATTAAAAATCAAACTAAAATTAAAACATTAGGGGATATTGTTCCCGATTGCTGGATATACATTCAAGAACGGGATGTGCGCTTGGGCAGACTTCAAATATTTAATAACTGGTCGCCTTATATGGTAAAAGACCCTGAAAACACCGTTTGGATAGGTCTTGAGTACTTTTGCAATGAGGGTGATATGTATTGGAATATGACAGATGAAGAGTTTATTGAATTTGCTGTTAAAGAGCTTGAAAAAATAGATATAATAGACTCCGAGAATGTTTTAGACAGCGTTCGTATAAAAATGAAAAAGGCTTACCCCGCATATTTCGGTACTTACAGCGAATTTAACAGGGTGCAGGAGTTTTTAAATAAAATAGACAACCTTTATTGCATAGGCCGTAACGGTATGCACCGCTATAATAATATGGATCACTCTATGCTTACAGCTATAGAGGCTGTAAAGTGTATCAGCAGCGGCAATAAAGATAAATCGGCTATATGGAATGTTAATACCGAGCAAGAGTATCACGAAGAGAAAAAGTAAGAAAAGAACGGCCAACCGACCGTTCTTTTCTTAGTAGTAAAAATATTTTTTCGGAAACAATCTGTATATAATCTTGGGGTGTCGTCACGCACAATGGGGTAACTAAACTGCCAAGTTATTATAAATAAAAAAGTAAGGGTTTTCTTACTTTACATAATTGAAGAGAGCGTTAAGTCTTATAATCTTACCGAGCTTCTTCCAGGAAAAGCCCTTCTCTTCTTCAATTTCTTTCATGAGATTCTTTTCGATTTCATAATAGTCTATCATTTCTGAGGACTCCTTTCCTTTAATGTATGTCTACATTATACTCAAAAAAACAAAAAAGTCAAGTAATTTTGCACAATAGAACACATCTGTAATTGTGCAAAATATACAAAAGGTTGTTGTCGAAAAAATGCTATAGTTATCCACAAATTAACCAAAGAAAGGCGCTTAATTTTGTGAAATATCAACAAACGATTTTGCGAGTTTTAATAGAATATGACGAATTTATATTTACTTTTTTAAATCTGAACTTCACCTGTCAAAAAACTTTGTGTAAGTTTTATTTGAAAAAAGTAAAAAATTTCCGTAAATAACGCTATTTACAATGTATTTTATGAGTGATATACTTTCTCGTGATAAAACTATAAAAAACAGTCATTATTTGAAAGGATAAATATATGAAGTTACTTATAGCATCTGATATTCACGGTTCACTTAAATACTGTGAAAAATTAGTTGAAAGATATAAAGAGGAAAAAGCCGAAAAGCTTATTCTTTTAGGTGATATTCTTTACCACGGACCTCGTAACGATTTGCCCGAAGCTTATAATCCAAAGGGTGTTATAGCCCTTTTGAACTCTGTTTCCGAAGAAATATTGGCAGTTCGCGGTAACTGTGAGGCAGAGGTTGACGATATGGTATTGGATTTTCCCGTTCTCGCCGAATATGCAACTGTTTGGAACAGGGGCAGAATGTTCTTTTTAACTCACGGACATAAATTTAATCCCGATAATTTACCGAAGCTAAAAAAAGGCGATGTGCTTTTTAACGGTCACACTCACATTAGCAAAATTGAAAAAATAGGCGACTTCATTTACGCAAACCCCGGCTCCGTAGCTATCCCCAAAGAAAATACATCGAGAGGGTATATTATTTTAACCGATAACGAAATTATCCGTAAAGACCTTGACGGAGAAGTAATTGAACTGTTAAAGATTTAGTCGGCGGTGGGGTACTGTTTGATGTTTCTTCTTGATGTTTAGAATACGGTTTTAAAAGGAACGGTTTTTCACGCTAACCGTCCCGCTGTCCTCGACTGCTTCGAAATATGGGTGATATTTTAAATTAAATAAGTGAAAAAACTTAACCGATAGTTACTATCGGTTTTGTTATATCTAATTATTTGCGAAGCAAGCTATTAGCTGTCGGCTGTGGGCTGTTAGCTGTTACAGTTATGTTGTAAACAAAAAATCCTATATATATAGTATTGATTTTTACATATACTATGTGTTATAATAAAAATCGTATAATTTTATAACTATGTCTAATATTATGACCTGTTAAGGAGATGTTTTAATGAAGTACGATGTTGCTGTTATAGGCGCAGGTGTTGTAGGTTCTCTTATTACCAGAGAATTATCAAAATACAACATAAAAATTGCTCTTTTAGAAAGGGCTAACGACTGTGCTATGGGCGCTACAAAAGCAAACAGTGCCATTGTTCATGCAGGCTTCGATGCTATTCCGGGTACATTAAAAGCAAAGCTTAATGTTCGCGGTGTTGAGCTTATGAAAAAAACATGTGAAGAGCTTCATGTTCCTCTAAAAAACAACGAAGCACTTGTTGTTGCATTTTCAGATGAAGAAATGCCTCATTTACAAGAGCTTTTAGAAAGAGGCGTTGCAAACGGCGTGCCTGAGCTTCGCATTGTGGGCAGAGAAGAATTGGTAAAGCTTGAACCTAATATCGGCGATAAGGCAGTCGGCGCTCTTGTCGCCCCTACATCATCTATAGTTTGCCCCTATGAGCTTACAATAGCAGGTGTTGAAAATGCTGTTACAAACGGTGCAGAGTTTTTAAGAAATTGCGAAGTAACAGATATAAAAAGTGAAAACGGCGAGTTTGTGCTTACAACCTCTTTAGGCGAAATAACTGCTGATTATGTTATTAACGCCGCAGGCGTACATTCAGGCGAAATTGCGAAGTTAATAGGCGATGATTCAATAGAAATCGTAGCGCGCCACGGCGATTACTATCTTTTAGATAAATCGCAGGGTACTCTCGTTTCACGCACAATTTTCCAATGCCCTACTAAAATGGGCAAAGGCGTACTTGTTTCTCCTACGGTAGACGGCAACTTAATTGTAGGTCCGTCTGCAGAAGACATAGACGATAGTGACGATACCTCCACAACAGAGGTTGGTCTTGATAAGGTTTATGTTAACGCTGTTAAGAGCGTACCGCAGGTCTCTTTAAGAAATGCCATCACTTCATTCAGCGGCAACCGTGCTCACCCAACGACTGATGATTTCATTATAGGTTCATCTAAGGTCAACAAAAACTTTATCAATGTAGCTGGTATTGAGTCTCCCGGTCTTTCGTCTGCCCCTGCAATAGCAGAAATGGTAGACGGTATTATAAATGAGCTTTCGGGCGGCTTCAGCAAAAAGGCCGATTTTAACCCCGTAAGACCCGAGCCTGTTCGCTTCAGACATCTATCTACGGAAGAACGCGCAAAGCTTGTTGAAAGGAATAAGGCATACGGCAGAATTGTTTGCCGCTGTGAAACAATTACCGAGGGCGAAATTCTCGATGCTATTCACGCCCCTGCAGGCGCAAGAGATGTTGACGGAGTCAAACGCAGAACAAGAGCAGGTATGGGCAGATGTCAAGGCGGTTTCTGCGGCAGTAAGGTTGTAGAAATACTTGCAAGAGAATTAAATGTTCCTATGAACGAAATTACAAAATTCGGCGGCGAGTCAAACATTATGTTTGACAAAACAAAATAAGGAGGCAGGAAAAATGCTTAAATATGACCTTGTAGTAGTCGGCGGCGGTCCTGCCGGTATGGCTGCGGCTCTCAAAGCAAAGGAAGAGGGCGTTGAAAAAATCGTTATTCTCGAAAGAGCAGAAACATTAGGCGGTATTCTCGAACAGTGTATTCACACAGGCTTCGGTCTTCATTATTTCGGCGAGGAGCTTTCGGGTCCCGAGTATGCCGGCAGATTTATAGAACAGGTTGAAAATACGGATATTGATGTTTATACCGACACAATGGTTTTAAATATATCTAAAGAAAATGTTGTTACGGCAGTTAACAATAAAGAGGGTCTTATGCAGTTTGGTGC
This sequence comes from Acutalibacteraceae bacterium, assembly GCA_051881295.1. Classification (GTDB taxonomy): domain Bacteria; phylum Bacillota; class Clostridia; order Oscillospirales; family Acutalibacteraceae; genus DTU089. Next base: position 46,801 of record JBJEPP010000018.1, read on the forward strand.
AACCGCAGTAATTCTTGCAATGGGCTGCAGAGAGCGTCCGAGAGGTGCTCTTTCTATTGCAGGCTCCCGCCCATCGGGTATTATGACTGCAGGCACGGCTCAAAAATATGTTAATATTGACGGCTATATGCCCGGTAAAAAAGTTGTTATTTTAGGCTCAGGCGATATAGGTCTTATTATGGCGCGCCGTATGACTCTTGAAGGCGCAGAGGTTAAGGTTGTTTGTGAGCTTATGCCTTATTCAGGCGGTCTGCAAAGAAATATTGTACAGTGTCTTGATGACTTCGGTATTCCTCTCAAACTCAGCCATACAGTTGTTAAAACTCACGGAAAAGGCCGTTTAGAGGGTGTTACAATAGCAAGGGTTGACGAAAACCTTAAACCTATTAAAGAAACAGAAGAGTATATCGAATGTGACACACTTCTTCTTTCTGTAGGTCTTATTCCCGAAAATGAGCTTTCTAAAGAAGTCGGAGTTCAGTTAGACAGAGTTACAAACGGTCCTGTTGTTGACGAATACCGTGAAACTCTTCAACCGGGTATATTTGCCTGCGGAAATGTTCTTCAGGTTCATGACCTTGTTGACTATGTAACAGAAGAAAGCCAGATAGCAGGTAAAGGTGCCGCAAACTATATCTTCGGTAAAAAGAAAGGCGGTACATTTATAGGTACAAAAGGTGTTAACGGCGTTCGCTACATTGTTCCTCAAAGAGTTAATATTGAGAGCGAAGAAAACTTAAAGCTCTATTTCAGAGTAGGTCAGGTTTATAAAGGAGCTAAAGTTGTTGTAGAGTGTGACGGCAAAATACTTTCTTCAAAAAAGAAAGTTAAATTAGCTCCCGGCGAAATGGAAAATGTTGTTATTACAACCGATATGTTAAAAGATATGAATAAAGACAGCGAAATCGTTGTAAGAGTAGAAGAATAAGGAGGGTTTTAAAATGAAAAGAAGTTTAACTTGTGTATCTTGCCCTCTCGGTTGCCCTATAGAGGTAGAAATTGAAAACGGCGAAGTTATATCAGTTACGGGTAATACCTGTAAGCGCGGTGACGCTTATGCCCGTTCAGAGGTTACGAACCCTGTAAGAAGCCTTACAACAAGCGTTAAGGTTGAGGGCGGAATTCACCCTGTAGTACCGGTAAAATCTGCAGGCCCCGTTCCGAAGGATAAAATGTTCGACTGTATGAAAGAGATTAACGCAGTTACAATTAAAGCGCCTGTAAAAATCGGTGATGTTGTTATTAAAAATATTTGCGGTTTAGGTGTAGATATAGTCGCTACAAATGTTGACTAAACCCCGAAAGGATTATTTAAAGACTAATGAAGCCTTATGAAATTGCGGCAGAAGTAAAACCTTCTGAAAGACAACTTAACTGGCAAAAAACCGAAATGTATGCTTTTATAAATTTCGGTTTGCCGACAGTTTTAAACAAAGAATGGACGGACGGAACATTCAATATACAAAACTTTAATCCCGAAGAGTTAAATATAGAAGAATGGGTAACACTTTTCAAAGACGCGGGTTTTAAAGGCATTGTTTTGAATGTTAAGCATTTTGACGGTTTCTGTTTGTGGTATTCACGGCAAACGGATTATACTGTTGAACATTGTGAAAATTGGGAAGCGGAAAATAAAGATATTGTTGCTATGCTTAGTGAAGAATGTAAAAATCAAGGTCTTAAATTCGGCTTTGCAATTTCACCCCTTGATTTTCATGAAGAAAGCTTCGGCAGCGGCGAAGAGTATAATACATACTTTAAATCGCTTTTAACCGAGCTTCTTACACAATACGGCGATATATTTTATGTCCGTTTTGACGGTGCAAACGAAAAAACAAAGGACGGCAGAGTTCAGGAGTATGATTGGCAGGGTTACTACGATGTGGTTCGTAAATATCAGCCAAATGCCGTAATTTCACTTGTGGGTCCCGATATTCGCTGGTACGGTAACGAGTGGGGGGTTGTCCGTAAAAACGAGTGGAGCGTTGTTCCCGAGAAACACAGCATATACAATGCTTTTGAGCGCAGTAAGGATACTTCTAAAAAGGCACAGAAAGAAGCTAAAAAGTTCCAACTTGATTTAGGCTCCCGTAAGGCTATAAAAAAAGACAGTAAATTTATTTGGTACCCTTGTGAAGTATCTGTTTCTATTCGTGACAGATGGTATTATCACAAAGACGATGAATACACGGCAAAAACAAAGGACAAGCTTATTAACCTTTATTATGATACTGTCGGTGCAAACTGCGGTCTTATGCTTGGTGTTCCGCCTATGAAAAACGGCAAGTTTGCAGATATGGATACTCAGATTTTAAGAGCGTTCGGCAGAGATTTAAGTAAAATGTTTGCCTATAAGGTTTCACAAATCGGTGAAATCAGCGCAAGCAGTGAACTTTCTGACGAGTATAAAGCTTCTAACCTTTTTGATATTGATGAAAACAAAACCTGGAGACCTGCAGAAAGTGACAAATCGCCTGAACTTTTAATTACACTTTCTCAAAAAGATATGTTTGACAAGGTTGTTATGATGGAGCATATCGTAAATGGTCAGCATATTGAGGGTTACGAGATTTTTATCGATAAAGGTGACGGCAAGTTTAAAAGAGTTGCAAAAAACGAAATTGTAGGCTACAAGAGAATCGAAAAATTCTTGCCGGTTGAGGCTTTACGGGTTAAAATTAAAATTACTTCGTACCGCGGTAACTTAGAAATGGAGTCGGTTACTCTTTACTGATATGACTAAAATAGGTATATACGGCGGGTCTTTTGACCCACCCCACAAAGGTCACAAGCTTCTTTGTGAGAATTTAAAAAAAGTCAGCGGAGTTGAGAAAGTTCTTATTATTCCTGCGGCTGTTTCACCCTTTAAATCGAAAACTAATGTGAGCGGCGAAGACAGATTAAATATGTGCCGGCTGAATTTTAACGATTCTTTCTGCGAGGTTTTAGATATTGAGCTTGCCCGAGGCGGTAAAAGCTACACAATAGACACTCTTAATCAGGTAAAAAAGCTTTACCCTGAAAGTGAACTGTATCTTTTTATGGGTGACGATATGCTTTTATCGTTTAATAAGTGGTATAAGCACGAAGAAATTTTAAAGTTATGTACATTGGTTTGCGCTTGCCGAACAGAGAATCTTTCAGAGCTTCAGAATATGAAAGATTACGCTGAAAATGTTTTAGGACTCAAAGGTAATAAATGTATTATTTGTGAGTCTGTTCCGTTTGAAATAAGCTCGTCACAAATTCGTGAAGCGGATTTAGACGAAAAAGAAAAGTATCTTGATGCAAATGTATTCAACTACATCAAAAGTAGGGGGTTATATAATGACGAGAGATGACGAATTTAAAAGAGTATTAGAGGGTAGACTAACAGAGAAGCGTTTTATACATTCTTTAAATGTTGCAGATTCTGCTAAGGAGCTTGCGGAAATTTACGGCGGTGATGAAGCTTTAAGCTACACGGCAGGGCTTATTCACGACTGCTGTAAGGATATGGCGCCCGGACTTCAGCTTTCATATATGTTGGGTAACGGATTAGACCTGACGACTATTGAAATAAATGCTCCTAAGCTTTATCACGCAATAAGCGGCAGCTTGTTTATTCAAAAAGAATTCGGAATCGAAAATCAAGATATTATAAATGCAGTAAAATATCACACAACCGGCAGAAAGAATATGTCGCTTCTTGAAAAAATTGTATTCGTTGCCGATTTTATCAGTGCGGAGCGGGATTATCCGGATGTTGATATTATGCGTGAAAAAGCACATACTTCTTTAGATGAGGCTATTGCTTACGGCCTTAGTTTTACCATAAAAGAATTAGTTGATAAAGGCGTTCCTATTCATCCCAATACAGTAGATGCATATAATGACGCTATGTTAAATTTAAGTAAAAAGCAGGAGATTTTAAATAATGAGTCTTGATGTTGTTAAAAAGGTAGTAAAAGCTCTTGACGATAAAAAAGCAAGAGATATTCAGGTTTTAAAAATAGACGACCTTACAATAGTCGGCGACTATTTTGTTATTGCAACCGCAAATTCCAATACACATGTCCGCTCTTTGGCAGACGAGGTTGAATATCAGCTTGAAAAAGCAGGCATTCCCGCAACTCTTCATGAAGGTAAAGCAACCGGTTGGGTGCTTTTAGAGTTTAAAGGTGTTATTGTTCACATATTCCTTGAAGAAACAAGAAATTACTATAATCTTGAAAAACTTTGGGAAGACGCTGAAAGAATAGATATCAGCGGATTTATTACTGAGTAAGCAGTGGAAAGGATTGATATATAATGAAATACGATTTTTCTGCCGTTGAATCAAAATGGCAAAAAAAATGGGAAGATGAAGGCGTTTTTCACGCTGAAGATAATTCTGAAAAGCCTAAATTTTATGCACTTGTAGAGTTCCCTTACCCGTCGGGTGCAGGTATGCATGTGGGCCATATTAAGGCTTATTCGGGTCTTGAGGTTGTATCCCGTAAAAGAAGAATGCAGGGCTACAATGTTCTTTTTCCCATAGGTTTTGACGCTTACGGTTTACCTACCGAAAACTATGCTATCAAAACAGGTATTCACCCAAGAAAAGTTACGGATATGAATATTGAAAAATTCTCTTCACAGTTAAAAAGAGTAGGTTTCTCATTTGACTGGAGCAGAGTTATAGACACAACCGAAGAGGGCTATTATAAATGGACTCAGTGGATATTCCTTAAAATGTTTGAGAACGGACTTGCTTTCCGTGATAAAACACTTGTTAACTACTGCCCGTCTTGTAAGGTTGTGCTTTCTAACGAGGATTCACAGGGCGGCAAATGTGATATTTGCCACAGCGATATTGTTCAGAAATCAAAGGATGTTTGGTATCTTCGTATTACCGAATATGCCGATAAGCTTTTACAGGGCCTTGAAGAGGTTGATTATCTTCCTAATGTTAAGCTTCAGCAGGTTAACTGGATCGGTAAATCAACCGGTGCATTTGTTAACTTTAAAGTTAAGGGTACAGATGAACAGTTAAAGGTTTACACAACCCGTCCCGATACGCTTTTCGGTGTTACATTTATGGTAATGGCTCCCGAACACCCGCTTCTTGACAAATACGCAGATATTATCGGCAATATGGCTGATATTAAAGCGTACAGAGAAGAATGTGCAAAGAAAACAGAGTTTGAAAGGACTCAGCTTGTCAAAGATAAAACAGGTGTAAAAATCGAGGGAATCTGCGGTATTAACCCTGTTAACGGCAAAGAAATTCCTATTTACATATCAGACTATGTTATGATGGGCTACGGCACCGGCGCTATTATGGCTGTGCCTGCTCACGACCAGCGCGACTACGATTTTGCTAAAAAATTCGGTATTGATGTTATAGAGGTTATAGAGGGCGGCGATATTTCTGTTGAAGCCTACACAGGCGATGGCAAAATGGTTAACTCCGACTTTTTAAACGGTATAGCAACTAAAAAAGAAGCTATTGAGAAAATGCTTGAATTTTTAGCAGAAAAAGGTGTAGGAGAAAAAGGCGTTCAGTATAAAATGAAGGACTGGGCATTTAACCGCCAAAGATATTGGGGCGAGCCTATTCCTATTGTTTATTGTGAAAAATGCGGTATGGTTCCGGTTCCTTACGAAGAGCTTCCGCTTAAATTACCTGTAGTAGATAATTTCCAACCGGGAACGGACGGCGAAAGCCCGCTTGCTAAAATTGATTCGTTTGTAAACTGTAAATGTCCTAAATGCGGCGGCGATGCTAAGAGAGAAACCGATACAATGCCTCAGTGGGCAGGTTCTTCATGGTATTTCTTAAGATATATGGACCCGCACAACGATAACGCATTTGCGGGCAAAGATAAACTCAAATATTGGGGTCAGGTAGATTGGTATAACGGCGGTATGGAGCATGTTACCCGTCACCTTATATACTCAAGATTCTGGCATAAATTCCTTTATGATTTGGGCGAGGTTCCTACTGCCGAGCCGTACGCCAAAAGAACTGCTCAAGGTCTTATTTTAGGGCCTGACGGTGAAAAGATGAGTAAATCAAAAGGCAATGTAGTTGACCCTAACGAAGTTGTAGACGCTTACGGAGCAGATGTTCTCAGAACTTATGTGCTCTTTATGGGAGACTACGAAAAAGCGGCTCCTTGGAGCGAGAGCTCGGTTAAAGGTTGCAAACGCTTTATAGACAGAACATGGAATCTTTTAGAAATAGTAAAAGACGGTGAGGATTTTTCAAAAGTGCTTGAAGCTTCTTTCCACAAAACAATCAAAAAAGTGTCTGAAGATATTGAAAATATGAAATTCAATACAGCACTTGCTTCGTTGATGACTCTTCTTAACGAGATTTATGAGATTGGCTCAATTACAAAAGGCGAGCTTAAAGTGTTTATAAAACTCCTTAACCCGTTTGCACCTCATATTTGCGAAGAAATGTGGGAAAACTTAGGCGGAGAAGGTCTTTTGGCTCTTGCAGAGTGGCCTGAATTTGACGAGTCAAAGACTATTGACGCAACCATAGAAGTTCCTGTTCAGGTTTGCGGTAAGCTTCGCGGAACGGTTGTTATCAGTAAAGACGCAACAAGTGAAGAGGCTATTGCTGCAGCTAAAGCAGATGAAAAAGTACAGGATTTCTTAAACGGTAAAACTATTATTAAAGAGATTTATGTGCCGGGTAAGATTATAAACATAGTTGCAAAATAACAAATCAGAAAACGGACTTCATTTTTTCTTGATGGGGTCCGTCACAATGTGATTTACATAGTATTAAACAGAGGTAATATGACGCGAGATTTAACAACCGGCAGCCCGATGAAGCGAATACTGTTTTTTTGTATTCCGTTAATAGTGGGCAATCTTTTTCAACAGTTCTACAATATGGCGGATACTATTATAGTAGGCAACTTTGTAGGAAAAAATGCACTTAGTGCCGTAGGCTCTGTAGGGCCTTTAAACTTCTTAATAGTCGGCTCCATTGTCGGCTTGTGTACCGGCTTTTCTATACCTATAGCCCAAAGATTCGGCGCAAAAGACGAATATAATCTTAAAAAATATGTATCTAATATTATATATACAGGTGTAGGTCTTGCTGCTGTTTTTTCAATAGGTGCGGTTATTTTAACAAAACCGCTCCTGACGGTTTTGAGAACGCCTGACGCAATATATGACGATGCATATAATTACATAGTTGTTATATTTGCAGGCATCGGCGCAACAATGCTTTATAATATTTTAGCAAGTATTGTAAGAGCCTTGGGCGACAGCAGAACACCCCTTTACTTTTTATTGTTTTCATCATTTTTAAATATCGGCTTAGACCTGTTACTTATAATAGTGTTTAAAATGGGTGTGAGGGGAGCAAGTGTAGCAACGGTATCGGCTCAGCTTATATCCGGCCTTTTGTGCTTGCGGTATATTAAACGAAACTACCCTATTCTTCACCCCACAAAGGAAACGCGCAAAATAGATAAAGACTGTATTTTGGTTTTGCTTAAAAACGGTTTACCGATGGCGTTGCAATGTTCAATTACCGCTATCGGTTCTGTGCTGTTACAGTCTTGCGTTAACGGATTGGGCGCAGATTGCATTGCCGCTGTAACTATAGGCGGTAAAACTCAGTTTATGATAGTTTTGCCTGCCGAAACCATAGGTATTACAATGGCAACCTATTGCGGACAAAATTTAGGAGCTAAGAATTACAAACGAATTACAAAAGGCGTAAAGAGTGCTGTAGTTTTAGCAGTCTGCTATGCTCTTGTAGGTATGTGCATTGCAAAATTCTTAGGTCCTTATATATCCCTTTTGTTTGTAGACAGTTCTGAAACAACCGTTATTGCCCTTGCTCAGCAATATATCAGTATGGGCGCAAACTTCTATATTGTTTTATCTGTACTTTTTGTAATCAGAAATTGTTTACAGGGCTTAGGCTACAGCCTTACCGCTATGACTACAGGTTGCTTTGAGCTTGTGGCCCGTTCAATAATGGGCTTCGGCTTTGTAAATACATTAGGTTACAATGCAGCGTGTGTAGCAAACCCTGTTGCATGGATAGCCGCCGATTTATTCCTGTTCCCTGCGTATGCTGTTGTTATAAGAAAAGTTAAG
>JBJEPP010000019.1:0-3879 GCA_051881295.1 Acutalibacteraceae bacterium
TAATCAATAAAAACATTTTTAACTTGTCTATTTTCATGTTGTGTTCTCCTACAAATTACAATTTGTCTATCTTTATTGTACACAAATGACAATCACTGGTCAATAGTTGTTGTTTTATTTTGAAAGCAGTGGGAGTCTCGTCCAAACATATTCCGTGATTAAAATAATTGCTAAAACAATCATTAACAATCACTACATATGTTTCTCCTCTCAAAAACTGCCGTACAGTAGTGCGTCAGTTTTTGTAATGGTTTTGCACCTATTTACCCTCGACCTACTGGTTCGTAGCAGTGTCGATAGCCATTAAACAAGCCCTAAACAGCGGTGTTTAGGGCTTTCCTTGTCCGATTTTTCAGCTGATTTTTCACTTCGCTCACTCTTTCTGCAACCTCGTTCTCCTGTGTAGCCGTCAGTTTAGGAGTCAAGCGCATACCTTTTTTCATAATATGTAGGAATACAATACAAAAAATCAGTTTGTTCGCTTGAATTGTTTTTGTTGGATTTTAGCACATTATTTTCAATATGTTACTTTTATTAAATGTTAAAAAGCTGATTCCCATTTAATTGAGAATCAGCTTTTAGGAAAAATACTATAAAATTATTATTTATAATTCGGGAGTAAATGAAAGATTACTCCTCTGCTGTTTGTATTGCTTTTTGTTACTCGATAAGACCGCTTTCTTTTAGAAGAATTTCAATATCCGTACCTTCAACCTTTTTAAGCAAAATCTTTACGAATTCCTTTTCCATAAGTGAAAGCTTAACATCGGTAATCGGTTTCTTATCAATAGCGTAGTAACAGGCACGGAGAAGCTCACGAACATCATATTTACTGCCCCAAACCTCAGGAACGCCACGGTCAACATCAAGGAGAGTATAAACAGATTCCATACCGGTACGCATTGAATATTCTATCGTGAATATTGTGTCACGAGGAGTTTCTGCAAACTGACCGAGGAAAGCAAAGTTTACAGCGCCGTCAGGTACAACCTTTGGACGGTCTTCGTTCTTTCTCGGCTGGAAAAAGGCGTTAATGAATGGCATAAAGCAGGTTGTGGTGTTGCAGGCATTTTTTGCAAGTTCATCAATTTCTGCGTCAGGAATACCGATATGATACAGCCACTCACGGCATACCTCCTCGCCTGTGCAGTCACGCATTGCCTTTTTAACATAATTACCTTCCTTGTTTGTGCTCAAAGCATAAAGCCAAATCAAAACAGTATCTTTATCCTGTGACTTGAACTGAGGCTGACGGTTGATTGTCCACGACAGATACCAGTTATCCATACTGTCTTTAACAGTAACAATACCACCTGTGGTAACCTTTCCCTCGCGAGGATCCCTCTTGCAAATGTTGATTATGTGTTGAATAATTTCTTCGTTAGATGTTGCAACAGTTGCGCTCATCCAGTTTGTTTCTTCAATATTGGTGCAGAAATTATCGGGATTACCGAACTCACCGTGCTCAGCCTGCTTTGCAATGTTTTTCCATAAATCCCATGACTCGCCAGTACCGTTTTTAGCTTTTGTAAGGTCGGGAGTGTGTGTTTGGTCGCCATAGCAGGAAGTGTCGGTGCAACAACCGTTTGTAATAAACACAAGGTCATCCTCAACTAAATCTATTGTTTGCTCTTTGCCGTCTTTAATAAACACAATCTGCCTTGCAATTTTTTTGTCGCCTACGGTTTCGATAATAACATTTTTTACATCCATACCGTACTCGATTGTAACGCCGTGGTTTTCAAGGTATTTTACCAGTGGCATAATCAGGCTTTCATACTGATTATACTTTGTGAAGCGAAGAGCGCTGAAATCAGGAAGTCCATCAATATGATGAACATAACGGCACAGATAACGTTTCATCTCAAGTGCACTTGACCAACGCTGAAATGCAAACATAGTCTGCCAGTAAAGCCAGAAATTTGTTGACCAGAAGGAGTCCGGCAGAACCTCCGAAATTTTCTTACCTTCAAGAGCCTTTTCAGGTGTAATAAACAACTGCGAAAGAGCCATTGCAGATTCTTTATCAAGTCCGAATTTTTTATCTGTATGAGCGTCTTCTCCGCGGTTTACAGAGGCTCTGCACAGAGAATAGTTTGGATCGTGTTTGTTGAGCCAATAGTATTCGTCAAGAACGGATACCTCGGGATTCTCCAAAGAGGGAACATCTCTGAACATATCCCACATAACCTCGAAATGGTTATCCATTTCTCTGCCACCGCGCATATAAAAGCCTTTTGTAACATCCTTTCGTCCGTCACAGCTTCCGCCGGCAAGCTCTAACTTTTCAAGAAGGTGGATATGCTCGCCCTTCATCTGACCGTCACGCACCAGATAAAATGCTGCTGTAAGACCGGCAAGACCGGTGCCGATAATATATGCGGATTTTTTGTCAACATTCTTTGGCTTTTCGGGATGTGCAAAGGATTCATAGGTTCCTGCTGAATAATACATAAAATTTACCTCCAAATTTTTATTTTGTAATTTTATTATAGTATTTTTCTGTAGATTAACAATAAACAGAAAAATGCCCGTGATAAAAAATTTATCACGGGCAAAAAACTGTTGAAATTTTTATCAAATATCATTTTTTGATAAAGGTTTATCTATTCTGAATCTTTCAAGTGCATCCGTAAATGTATCCTGAATAACCAATGCAAGCTTGCTGATAAGCTGTTCGGGTTTTTCTTTCATATCATTTTTAATCCAGTCAAGCATCAAGCCGACAAAAACATAGGAATATACCGATGCAATAAATTCCTTGTCTTCTTGACGAACGGTCATATCGGCGGATTGTTCTTCTACAACTTTCAGCAAAAGATTATCAATAAGAGGTTTGAGATACCTTTCTACCTGTTCACGATCAACACAGCGGTAAACATTCATAATGAGTGGCTTATTTTCACGCACGGTATGAAAAATCTGGAGCATACCCTCCTGCCATGTATCATGAGTTTTATTTTCCTTTAAAACCTTAGCCGCTTCCTGAAGACAGGTCCATTCTGCCAAATCGTATATATCCTTAAAATGATAATAAAAGGTCATTCGGTTAATACCGCAATCATCTGCAATATCATTGATAGTTATTTTGTTTAACGGTTTCTTTAATAGCAGATTTTTTAAAGATTGAGCTAAAGCCTTTTTTGTTATTTGTGACATAAAAAACCCCTTCATTCACAAACTATACTAGCAAATAGAGTATAACATATTCTTAAAATGTTATCAATAAATTTTAAAGATACAATTTATAAAATCCCTCTGCTGATTAATGATTGCAGAGGGATTTATAATAAAACTGTTAAATATCACTATTTATTTGTTCTTTTCAACACTTTTAGAGTTTGCATAGATTTTGTGCATTGTTTCGTCGTCATAATGAGTATCAAGATATTGCTCAAAGTGATTTTTCGCATCTTCGCCGTTATCTCGCTTATCCATTCGTATTGCAGCTGAAGCAGACAGCGTAGCATCAAATATAAAGAATGCTATAAATGCCCAAATTATTACTTTATCAAAAGGAATGTTGATTTTATCAAAGCATTTACTCATAAACGGTATAACAAACTTTACCCAAAATAACCCAAGCACTCCCCAAAAAAGTGAGTACAAAAGGCACACTCTGCCGTTTATATTTAGTGGAAGATGGCTGTAATCCCAAGCTACCGAGCCGAAGCAGATTTCCTGTCCTAACGAACAGATATATTCAACAACAGTTCCGCTGACAAAAGCAACTAAAAATATCTTCCAAGCAGATGAATTTTGAAAATGCACAAGTAAAAGTGTGAGAAGTACGGCTCCCATTCCGTAGGCTACGCTGAGATGTCCAAGTACAAGCGACTTTCTGCTTTCTATAAAGCCGTGTTTAATCAGGCACCAAAG
>JBJEPP010000020.1:0-3862 GCA_051881295.1 Acutalibacteraceae bacterium
CCGGTAACCGATTATGGCCCGAAGCCGTTTGTTATAAACATAGACAGGGCTGTGTTGCAAAATACGAATTATCGCACAGCCTTATGGACGGGTTGTTATTTGCAGCTTACGCTGATGAGTATTCCGGTTGGCGGTGAAATCGGGTTGGAAGTACATCCGGATACAGATCAATTTATAAGATTAGAAAGCGGTAACGGCATAGTTATGATGGGGTCCTCCAAGGATTGTCTTAATTTTCAACGCCCGATACGCAACGGATATGCCGTTTTTGTTCCGGCAGGTACATGGCATAATATTATTAACACCGGAAATCAGCCCCTAAAAATTTATACGGTTTACGCGCCCCCTCACCACCCGCACGGTACTGTACAAACAACAAAGGCGCAGGCTGACAGAGAGGAACATTAAAAAGATGCGAAAAAACGCTCTTTTTCGCTATTACTTATTACTTTCAAAAAATCCTGAATTCGTATTGAAGTTAAGAGTGAAGAAGTAATAGGTAATAAGTAAAAAATCCCGACTGCTTACGCAATCGGGATTTTTGGCAGGGGCAGTAAGGATCGAACTCACGACACGCGGTTTTGGAGACCGCTGCTCTACCAGCTGAGCTATACCCCTATATATGCTGCCATAAATGACAGCGTGGTGGGCCATCAGGGACTCGAACCCCGGACCAACCGGTTATGAGCCGGTTGCTCTAACCAACTGAGCTAATGGCCCGAATTGACAACGTTAGAATTATATAAAAAACAACTGCGTTTGTCAAGGGTTTTACAATATTTTTTTGATAATTATTCTCTCACAACCACATTTTCATCGCCTAATATGAATTTTAGTTCGTTTACCATAGGTTCATTTACGGCGGTAAGGTAGGTTGTGCCCAAAAATTCGTATTTTTTAGTTTCTGCCATATAAAGATATACAGGAACTTTGCCGTAATTAAATATTGAAAGTAAATTCTTTATTTTGTCAATACAATGTGCTTTTTCTGCATCTATTTTCAGGAAGATACCTGCTTTCTTTTTACTTTCGGCAGGTTGTGCGGCGGTTGTAGGTGAGGCAGCTGCAGTACTTTTTCTTTCTGTGTTCTGCCGCGAGTTATACACGCCTATTTTATCTTTCGGAATCTCCCCTACCGTTTTAGGCGCAGGAGAGATTCTTTCTGCCAACAGTTTAATCTCATCATCTTTTACGGAAATTCTGCCGTCAACAAGAATTATACTTCCCACCTCTAAATACTTTTGGTAAGTTTCTAAAGTTCTTGGGAACACAATCATTTCAAGAGTTCCGTACAAATCTTCTACCATACAGAAAGCCATTATATCGTCTTTTTTTGTCACTTTCTTTTTGACGCCCGAAACAATACATAAAAACGATATATTTCTGTTATCTATTTCATTTTCTCTTTCGGCTTCTAAAAGCTCATACATTTCTGTTGTTTTAGGGCTTTTCAAAGCCTCAAAAACCTCTCGGTATTCTTCCAACGGGTGTCCCGAAAAGTACATACCCGCAACCTCTTTTTCAAAGAAGAGTTTTTCTTCTTTAGGCAAATCCTCTGCTTTAGCAAAGCCGGGAGCGGAAGAAAACTCTTCTTCGCCGCCGAATGATGAAAACATATCAAGCTGACCGCCCTCGTGCATACTGTTTTCTTTAGCGGCGGCATTCATGGCAACCTCTGAATTTAAGAGCATTTCGCGGCGATTCATATCTAACCCGTCAAGAGCGCCTGCTTTTATAAGGCACTCTAAGGCTCTTCGGTTAAGCTCAGGACCGCTTACTCTTTTGCAAAAATCCCAGAAAGATGTAAACAAGCCGTCTGTTGCTCTGCATTTTTCAATTTTTTCTATTAACGCTCTGCCGAGATTTTTAATATTAAGAAGCGGGAATACAATATTACCCTCTGCCACAACAAACCTGTTACCGCTGTAATTTACATGAGGCGGTAAAACCTTTATATGAAGCCTTGCGCACTCTTCCATATAGAATGTTGTTTTGCTGACATCACCTATAACGCTTGTGAGAATTGCAGACATAAATGCTTTAGGATAATTCACCTTTAAATATGCCGTTTGATAAGCCACCAAGCCGTAAGCGGCGGTATGGCTTTTGTTAAAGCCGTAAGAAGCGAAAGAAATCATATCCGAAAATATTGCATCGGCCGTTTCTTTATCTATACCCCTACGGACTGCGCCATCAATTAAAACATTACCGTTTTCATCTGTGAGACCGTTTATAAAAATGTTACGCTCATTTTCCATAACATCTCTTTTTTTCTTGCTCATAGCACGCCTTACAACATCTGCACGGCCGTAGCTGTAGCCTGCAAGAGTTCTGAAAACCTGCATAACTTGTTCCTGATAAACCATACAACCGTTTGTTTCGTCTAAAATATCCGCAAGCTCCGGTGTACGGTATGAAATTTTATCAGGGTATTTTCTGTTTATTAAGAAGCTGTCTATAAAATACATAGGACCCGGTCTGTAAAGAGCGATAGCCGCCGCAATATCCGAGAATTTCTCAGGCTTCATATTGACTATTAAGTTAGTCATACCGCCCGACTCACATTGAAATATGCCTGCGGTGTTGCCTTTCGACATTTCTTTATATACCTTTTCACAGTCGAGAGGGATTTTATCAATATCAAAATCAGGCCGGGTTTTACGCACCTCGGCTACTGCATCATTTATAACAGTAAGCGTTCTGAGTCCTAAAAAGTCCATTTTTAAAAGACCGAGCTGTTCGATTTCTGTCATAGTAAACTGCGTTACCGTCTGGTCGCCGTTTTTGCTTAGCGGCACATAAGATGAAACCTCGTCTTTTGTAATAACAACGCCTGCCGCATGGGTCGAGGCATGGCGGGGCATACCCTCAATACGCATTGCTGTATCAAGAAGTTTTTTAATGTTTTCATCTGAATTGTACAGATTCTTAAGCTCACTGTTTTTCTCTAATGCTGTTTTTATATCGGGATAATCTCTTGTGATTTGCTTTGCAACAATATCGCCTGTGGCATAAGGCAGCCCTAAGGCACGGGCAACATCACGCACGGCGGCTTTTGCCTGAAGAGTACCGAATGTTACTATTTGCGCCACTCTGTCGGAGCCGTATTTTTTTGTAACATAATCTATAACCTCGCCTCTGCGCTCATAACAAAAGTCTATATCAATATCGGGCATACTGACTCTTTCCGGATTTAAGAAACGCTCAAAAAGGAGCTTGTTCTGAATCGGGTCAATGCCTGTAATACCTAAAGCATAAGCGCAAAGAGAGCCTGCGGCAGAGCCACGGCCGGGACCTACCGGAATACCCTTACTTTTTGCAAACCGAATAAAATCTGCAACAATAAGAAAATAATCGTTAAAGCCCATTTGAGATATAACAGAAAGCTCATATTCCAAACGGGTTTTATATAAATCAGGTATTGTGCCTAATTTTTCGGTTAATCCCCTTATACACTCGTCTTTTAAGAATTTTTCGTGGTCTTCTTCGGGGGCATCGAAAAGCGGAAGCTTTGTAACACCGAATTCAAAATCAAAATTGCATTTTTCCGCAATAATAGCTGTGTTTGAAACTGCCTCAGGGTAATCGGCAAAGGCTTCTGACATTTCTTCTTCACTTTTTAAATAGAACTCGTCACTGCCGAAATCAAGGCCCGTATCTTCGCCCACAACCTTGTTTGTACCTATGGCAATGAGAACTCTTTGAATTTCAGCGTCTTCTTTTTTAAGATAATGAACATCGTTAGTGGCAACCATCGGAACAGATATTTCTCTGCTGAGTTTTACTACACCGTCAAGAACCTCTTTTTGCTCAATCATTCCGTGATTTTGAACCTCTAAATAATAGTTGCCGTCACCGAAAG
>JBJEPP010000021.1:0-3806 GCA_051881295.1 Acutalibacteraceae bacterium
GGCTTTTTTCGTGTCAACAGTGCGAAATTATATCACCTTAAATGATAATTGTCAATAGACTTTTTTTAAGTTTTTTCAACTTTTTTCGATTTTTCTTGCTGTGCTGATTTTTAATATGTTTTCGTATGAATTTTTGTAGGAAATCCCCAACACATTCATATCGTCATATAATTCCTTTAAAGGAATTAAAACAAAATCTCTTTCGCCTATATATTTATGGGGTAGGGTAAGGTCTTCTGTATTACTGCTGAAGCCCTCATACACCAATAAGTCCAAATCAATAATCCGCGGTCCGTTTTTAAATACACGGACTCTGCCCATACCCGCCTCAATACCGAGACACGCTCCGAGAAGCATTTCGGGCGTTCTGTTTGTTTCTACCTCTACAACGGTATTGTAAAAAACATCTTGTTCGGTATAACCCCAAGGGTCTGTTTCGTAAATACCCGCTCTTCTTATTACATTTATGTTGGGGATTAAATTTAAAGCTTCAATTGCTTCTTCTATATTTTTGACTTTATCACCGATATTTGTTCCGATGCCGATTACTGCTTTCATAATGATACCTCATGGCGGGTAACAATCTGCTCGACTGCAACATAATCGAAATCTGCGCTGATAGGCGCTTCAGGCTTTTTGAGTAAAACCGTCACTTTATCTATTTGAGGATATTCTGTCATAATAGCCATTGCAACTTTTTTAGCAACATATTCAATCAGGTTATAACTGCCCTCCGTAAATACGGCACGGACCGTTTTTATAATTTTGGCATAGCTTACCGTATCGGTTAATTCGTCTGTTTCGGTTGATTTATCGAAATTAAGCTCTGCAGTTATATCTAATTCAAACATTTGCCCGTCTGTTTTCTCTTCGGGATTAACTCCGTGATACGCTTTAAGCCGTAAGCCTTTAACAATTATTTTTCCCATTATTATAATCTCCCGTTATATATAGCATGCGAAACCTTAATTGCATCTACTGTTTCTTTAACATCGTGAACACGCAAAATGCCTGCCCCGTTATAACCGCAAATACAGGCGGCGGCAACACTGCCCGCAACTCTGTCTTTGGCATTTTTTTCACCTGTAATTTCGCCGATAACTCTTTTGCGTGAAGCTCCGATAAGAAGCGGTGAATACCGGCTTAATACTTTGCAGTCAGATAAAAGCTTAACATCATCATTTCTGCTTTTACCGAAACCGATACCGCAATCGTAACACAACGCGTCTTCATTTATTCCGAAAGCAACAGCCTGTTCTTTCATACTTTTAAAGAAATCTAAAACATCCTCGGTTACACCGTTAGGATATACTTTAACCTCTTTAGAAGATACGCCGCCCGTGTGCATAAAGACCCAGCCGGCCTTGTACCTTTTAACAACCTCTGCCATTTCAGTTGTAAACGCGCCTGTTTCGTCATTTACAATACTGACGCCTACGCTTAAGGCATAATCTGCAACTTTCGGTCTTAAAGTATCTATTGAAAGAGGTACGCTTGCATTTTTTACAAGCTCCGGCAAAAAGCTTAAACGCTCTAACTCTGTATCAGCATCTACAATATTATTAAAAGGTGCGGTTGAGCACGCGCCTATATCTATTATATCTGCGCCCTCTTCGTGGAGCGCACGCAACCTTTCGAGAGCACTCGAAAGGTTGTATGCTTCTCCGCCGTCCGAAAAAGAATCCGGCGTAATATTCAAAATACCCATAACCAACGGTCTGTCTTTATATAAATTTTTAAAAGAAAACATTATTTACCACCTGTTAAAAGCGCCATTACTTCTTGACGGGTGCGGGCGTCACTTTTAGCACTGCCGCGAAGTGCTGATGTTTGGGTTTTTGCCCCTGCGGATTTTACACCGCGCATTGTCATACAAAGATGCTCTGCCTCAATAACAACGGCAACACTTTTTGCACCGAGTTCATCAAAAAGAAAATCTGCTATCTGACTTGTTAAACGCTCTTGTACCTGAGGGCGTTTTGCATATACATTTACTATACGGGCAAGCTTTGAAAGACCTATAATTCTGCCGTCTGCAGGAATATAAGCTATATGAGCCTTGCCGATAAAAGGCAGTAAGTGATGTTCACACATTGAATAAAGCGGAATATCTCTTACAACAACCATTTCATCATTACTTGGCTCGTTAAATAATTTCAAGTGCTCGTGAGCGTCCTCGGTAAGACCCGAAAACACCTCTTCATACATACGGGCAACACGGCTTGGCGTTTCACGGAGTCCCTCACGGTCCGGGTCCTCGCCGATAGCCTCTAAAATATCTCTGACCGCTCTTTCTATTTTTTCTTTATCCATTTTTGCAACCCCTCACTAAAAGAACAGACAAATAGTATACATATCTTCATCTGCAGTATAGTAAACCGTTTTATCGCCATCGGCACTGATAAGACCTATGTTTTTATATACATTATATATGATGCCTTTTTGGAAGAGGTTTTGTTTAGCCTCATTAAAGCTTTGTTCATTTGTAAAACGCAGTTCTACATTGTTGTATTTTCTTTGAATAGAAACATTTACGGCGTTCTCTAAAAGGACTTCGAGAGCGTCACCGCCCGAAACACTGCACAAAATATTTTCATAAACAAAATAGTTGTATTTTACGGCTGTGCAAAGAGGGAGTGTCTGCTCAATGTTTCTGCGGTTTACCAGACAATCGTTAGTAGTAATATTAAAATAGGTATGTTTGAGCATAGCTACGCCGGAGGTTGGGTCATCCCATGTTAAATCCACAAAATAGCCTGCATCTTCAATAACAACATAGTTCCACATGTGAAGCTCGTAGGTTTCGCCGTCCTGAGTGCCCTCGCCTGTTACAAGCCTGTTTTCAATATCCAATAAATTCATAATATATTGGAATGCCCGCGAATACCCCTCACAAGCGGCTCTGCCCTCTACAAGACATCCATACATATTGTTTGCGTTGGCGCTTTCTGCCATATCAACATAAGTTGTATGATTTATAATATAATCGTGAACAAAAAGCTCTCGTTCATAAACAGATGTATACTGCTTGGCGCTTTCTGCTATAGAGACTGCGATACCATTTACCTCTTGGAGTTTAGAAAAATATTCATCCTTTGACATTGTGTAATCAACTTCAAAATACGATTTCAAGCCCTCTCTGTAAACCTTGCAGGTTTCACCCATAAAGAAAAGCTCGGGGTTATCATAAGACAGGGCAGAAAAAATATTATTGAGATTACCGCCGCCTAAAGAGGGTATCTCGATTTTTTCAGGCATTTCATAAATATTCTCTAATATAACAGCGTAAACATACTTTTCTTCGTCTGTTAACTCGTTAAAGTTATGTCTGTAAGACATATCTTCAAACTCTAAAGAAACATTACTGAAATCGGCAGGCTTCAAAAAAGTGTCGTAAACAGCAAACGACACGCAACCGCCCACTACCAAAGCAAGAATAACAACTGCTGCTATAATAACCGTAATTTTAGAATTCTTCTTCATCAGTTAACTCCTTAGAAACATATACTTTTAATTTTTCTTTTGATGTGCTTGGCATCAGATACCGTATTTTATCTTTTGAATCAGTGTAATCTACAATAGAAATATCGGTACTGCAACAGTTTACAAGTGATGAAAAATAGCTATCGCCAGATAAAAATGTTTCGTTATTAAAATAAGTGTTAAAAGCTGAAACAATTATATCTGCATTAAGCCTTGACTTTTGGACACCATTTGAGGTTTCGCAAATATACTTCATATATTTATACACTTTTTCAGGCGCCAGGGTGTTTTCGCCGCGCTTCAGTTCTAAAAACATATCCTCA
>JBJEPP010000022.1:0-14052 GCA_051881295.1 Acutalibacteraceae bacterium
TTGTAAAAAACATCAACCGGTTATCAATTCCCATGGAGCAAATTCTTGCTATGATTGAGGAGGAAGAAAAATGAATCTGCTTGAATGTAAAAACATTACTAAAGCATATAAAAGGGGCGTTCCTGTTTTAAGCAACTTCAATTTAGAAATTCAGGCAGGGCGAATTATTGGTTTATTAGGTCCCAACGGGTGCGGTAAATCAACACTTATTAAACTTATAGCAGGCCTGTTACAACCGAACGAGGGTGAAATATTTATTGACGGCAAGCCCGTCTCCGAAGAAACCTGCTCGCTTATTTCATATCTTCCGGAAAGAACATATTTTGATTCTTCCATGAAGGTGTGTGAGCTTGTTAATTACTTTGAAGATTTTTACTCTGATTTTGACAGGCAAAGGGCTAATGCGCTTTTAAAAGACCTTGATATTACTCTTGACGCAAAACTTAAAACACTTTCAAAAGGAACAAAAGAAAAAATTCAACTTATACTTGTTATGTCACGCCGTGCAAAACTGTATTTGCTTGATGAACCCATTGCAGGTGTTGACCCTGTTGCAAGAGAATATATTTTAAGCACTATTGTAAGCAACTATAACCCGGACGCTTCAATCATAATTACAACTCACCTTATTACAGATGTTGAGCAGGTTCTTGATGATTTTATGTTTATTTCTTATGGTGGTAACATCTTAAAAAGCGGTAATGCCGAAGATGCAAGAAACGAAAGCGGAAAATCTCTTGACGAGCTTTTTAAGGAGGTATTCGGATGCTGAAGAAAGTTTTAAAATACGATTTAAAAGCAATATTCAAATATTGGTGGATGGGTGCTGTAGTAACATTTGCCCTTTCACTGTTAGGCAGTGTAGGTATTTCCATTTTAAATTCAGAAAGGTCAGTACCGGCTTCTGTTAATATATTCGCCGTAATTGTAGTTGTATTAGCGGTTTTAGGGTATGCTTCATTCGTTATTTTATCGCTTATACTTGTATTTTCAAGATACTATAAAAACTTTTATTCGGACGAGGGTTACCTCACCTTTACCCTGCCCGTTAAAAGAAACCAATTACTTAATTCTAAATTGATTTGCGGTATACTTACAGAAGCGTTAACAGCATTAGTCAGTTTAATTTCTGCAGGTACAATGCTATGCATAGGCTATCGTGACGAAATATTCACAAAAGAAACATACGATAAAATAATGGAAGTAATTAACGAGATATTTGTAACAAATACAGATATTGTAACATTTATTGTAGCACTAGCAGAATTAGTTGTGTTACTATTGCTACTGTCGTTGCTTTCGTGTTTATTTATGTATGTGTGCATTTGTGTTGGTGCTACAATATCTCAAAAAGCGAAAGTGGCTTGCGGAATCGGCATTTACACCGTTGCAAGTGCGATTTCCACATTTTTGCTTCAAATGTTTACATTCTTCGTAGCAAGCGCATTATCTAACTGGCTTTATGATTTAGCAGAAATAAGAATTTACGGCGTAATTTTATTAATGCTGTTAACGGCTATTTTATTCATTGGTATTATTATTGCCGCATTGTATGCACTTCACTATACCTTGCTTGATAAAAAGCTTAATTTGAATTAGGAGGGAAAGAAATATGAAAAAAACTATATCGGTTATTCTCGTTGCACTGTTGCTTTCCTTCTGCCTTGTATTACCCGCTTTTGCTGTTGAGGGGAACAATCCGCCAACATTCACAAAAGAAAGCATTAAAGAAAATGGACCTATAACATTCTCGGAAGATTTTAAAAACTTATATTATTGCGGTTATCAATACTCTATAATAAACGGATATGAATTAAGCTATAATTATGACTACATAGAAGATTATAATGAATTAAACTATGATGAACATTATAATGAATTATCTATAGATAGAATATGTGTTACTGGAATATATCCTCAAGAAAAAAGTAACGATTCAGAACACTCAATTTTTATAGATATAGAACTAACCGAGAAACAGCAAAACACCGTTAACTATGTTGATATTTATGCCAATTCAGACGGATTGATTTTTGATGTTACTGTTGAATACAAAGATTACACAACAGTTAACGCAACATTTTTACGTGATGATTACTTAAGTGAATACAATGCCTTAATTAACGGAGAAGCCGAAGAATATACGGTTGAGTTCAGTTGGCCGGAGGATAACACTGTGGTGCTTCCGAAATCAGCAATAACTTCAAATGAAACAATTGTTATAAACAGTTACGATTTTGATGACTTATTTTCTGTGTATTGCGGAATTAAAAACGGTACGCTTAAATATAGTAGTGGTGAAATTCATCTGATAGACAACGATTATTATTATGTTGATTCATCTGCCAACGAAGGTGTTCACGGCTCCGGCGTACTTTATACTGAAGAAACGTTAAAAGCCGTAAAAATTACAGACCCTGATGCTATTGAGATGTTAAATACAGGATTGCAAAAATATTATGACGACGATTTAGGGTATTTATATAACGATGATTTAGTAGAAAGCGTGTCACAAGCCTTTCTCACCATTCTCTTTGCCCTTATTCCGTTGATTGCATTGGCAATATTCATTGTGTTCGCAATTAAATCAAAGAAAAAGATTTATAAAAAGATTTATATTACTGCAAGCGTACTTTCATTTGCAGAGATTATTTCGTTTATTGTAACAGCATATTTACTGTTCAAGTAAAAGAATTTTGCATGAGTAGTAATGGGCTGTAAAAAAACTTTCGTTTTTTCACAGCCCATTACTTATGTGTTCAATACTTTTGTAACCGCATTTATTCTTATATTCATAATATTTTCGGCAGGATTTTTGCCCGTGTGCCCTCGGCTTTTTCCATTTCTTTTAAAAGCATTTCACGAAGATGTAATTTTATTTCTGCGTAATTTTTATTACGAATAAGATTATTCTTTTCGTATGGGTCGTTTTCTAAATCATAAAGAAAATCTTCAAAATAGACCTTACTCGCCTTTTTGCTGACGCCTGCTATCATACCCGGTATACTTACCGAGTATTTATATTTATTTGTGCGAATCGCTCTGCCGCATTGCGATTCGCTGATTTGCACATACACGCACTCTCTTGTATTCAGGCTGTTTTGCAAATCTTGTCCGTCAAAACTTTTCGGAACATCAATATCTGCTATTGAAAGAATTGTAGCGGGAATATCAACAAGGCTTACAAGTCGTTTGTCAACTTTACCGCCGCTGAACTCACCGCCGCTGATAATCAGCGGAATATGAATACTGTTATCGTGGCACGAACGCTTATATTCAACATTTCTTGTTTTAAAATGACAGCTGTGGTCACTCGAAAATACAATTACCGTATTATTAAAAATGTTTTTTTCTTTTAGCTTTTCTGCTATTCTGCCGAGATTGTAATCAATTCGGTTTATGGCTGAAAGATAGTCCGCATACTCTGCTTCGGCATTTCCCTTTGAGCCTTTTAAGTCTTCGGGGATTTCGTAGGATTTGAATTTGTCTACCGTTTCTTTGTAGCCTCTGAAATGCCCCTCGTTATTCTGATGATGAGGTTCAAGTGTTGAAATCATCATAAAAAACGGTTTCTCGCTCTCGGCATTATCTAAATATTCCAAGGCAAAATCAATTATTTTATCTACACGGTAACCCTCAAAGTCAATACGGTTGCCGTCCTCGTCAAATATGTATCCGCCCTCGCTGTTTGAGGTAAATTCAAGTACATCTGCACCTCTGAAATAACGGTAGCCCCCAAGTCTGTCCTTAGGAATCGGTTTTGTTTCGCAGTTGTAATCTGTTCCAGTTGCTAAATGCCATTTACCTATATATGCCGTGTCATAACCGTACCCATTAAAATACTCGGCAAGAGGTTTTATGTTTTGGGGAAGTGCAATTCCGTTTTTAAAGCAACCTGTTTTTTCAGCATAAACCCCTGACTGCAAGCAAGAGCGTGCCGGACCGCAAACAGGCTGACAGGTATAGCAATTTTCAAAAAATGTTCCGTCATCTATAAGCTCATTAAGATTCGGCATAATATCACGGGAGGTTGTGTCATAACGCTGTTGGTCAGTAAGCAGGAATATTATGTTTTGCTTGTTATTTTTCATTTTGTTACTTCCTTACCTTTTGGTTATATACTGATTTTAACACATATACACATCAAAATCAACGGCAATAATTAAGACCGAAGCGCTGTTAATGCTTGAAATACACAACCTTTCAGCTTATTTAAATTACAGTAAAACTTTTATAAATAATTGACATCTTTGCGAGGTCGTGCTATATTGAATTTAATACAGACCGAAAAGGAGAAGTAGCCATGGCTATTATTGAAAAAATTTTTTCTCTGCTTTTATGCTTGTCTCTTTCATTGGTTACGGCAATTGATAACGGCGGAGCAAATACACTTGAAAATGCGGAATATATCGGTTCAAAATATTTCAGCGGTAACAGCTTCCGTTGCTCAACGCAAGGCATAACCAATGACGGAGAATATTATTATACAACCGGAGCGGTTGTTGCTTCAGGATTTAACGGACTTCAAAAAATCAATATAGAAACCGGTGAAGTTGTTCTTCAAAACACAGACGCCATGCCGGACGAATTGAAAAAACAGACTTTCAATCATCTTGGCGGATGCACCTATTTTGAGGGCAAAATTTATGTTGCTGTTGAGGATATGTTCAGAAAGCATCCGTGTATTGCTGTTTTTTCATCGGATACGCTCACTTTTACAGGCGAATATAAAATTCTTGACGAATCTATTCAGCCAAACGGCAATCTTCCGTGGTGCGCTGTTGACGCAGAAAACCGAATTTTATATACGGGCGTTTCAAGAGACGGTGAATTTGTTAATGCCTTAAATATTGACACCCTTGAACTGATTGAGCAAAAGCCTATTGAACACTCGCTTCACAGAATACAGGGCGCAGAGTTTTACAACGGTCTGCTTTATATTTCCTGCAACGATGAAACAAAGGTTAAGCATGTTTACACCGTTGACCCCAATACAGGAAATATTGAAACCGTTCTTGAAAGAAAAGCCGGCACAAACAATGTAGAAGCCGAAGGTATAACCGTCAGAGAAGCAGATGACGGCAGCTTACTGCTTGATGTTCTTGATGTAATCAATTCTTCTAACTCGGTGATAAGGACATATAAATTAACTGCCTACACATAAAAAAGCTTGACATCATAAAATAAATACAACATAAATTTGACACCCTACTTGCGGAGGGTGTCAAATTTATATCTGCTCATATCGGTTGCTTTACGGAATCTGTGATAAGTAAAATGTGCTGCAGTCCTTTTTGTATTACACTTTTCAGACCGTAGGCACAGATACATTATTAAAAACCTGCACTCAACTTAAATCAACCTGCATTTTTGTATTCCACGGTTTAATGCAGGCTAAACAAATTGCGGCGCCGAGAGCGGCAATTATAAACCATATAAGCAAAGTGTTGCTCCAGCCGATTTTTTCCGAAAGCAGGGCTATACCGTAGGTTGATACGGCGCTTCCTATATATGTGCATGAGTTCAACACTCCCGATACTGTTGAGACATTACCTGTTGATTTAAAAAACGGAGGTATCATACAAATAAGTATCAGATTTACACCGTGCATACAGCCCGTAAGCAGTGCAGAGAACAAAACCGAGAATGCCGCATTTTTACCCGTAAGCAAAAATAACGCAAGCGCTGAAATTGCACCTGTTAAAAAGAATACTCCCGCACACATCATAGGGTTTGTAATTTTTTTCATATAAAGCTTTGCAGCCGCTTGAATACAGACAATGCCGAATAACGGAAGAACAACTCCCGTTAAAATAGATGACGCATTACTCATATTGTATGTTTCTGCAATATATGACGGCATCCATGTTGTTACACCGTCCCGTAACATTCCTTGGAGTATTATTGCCGACATAATGCCTATTATAACAATACCGAACAATGAACCTTTTCCGTTTTTATTACGGTGGATTTCGGTCTCCTTCCGAACATCATCAGTTTTATATGTGCATATATTCCATACAACAATCATAATGCTTCCACAAATTGCTGAAAAAACAAATACCGATTTCCAACCGAAAAGCGATATTAAAAGCGGTGATAACAGGTATATACATATTGTTCCTATACTGCTCCCCCAAGATACTTTTGCGGAGGCTCTTTTGTAGTCTTCTTCAGAAAGCAATGAAGACATAAGCCTTACAAGAGGCGGCCACATAAAGCTTTGGGCAAACCCGTTTATGCACCACACCGCAAGCATTTGATACGGATTTTTACATATAGGAATAAGCAAATTCATTGTTACCGTCAATATCAGTCCGAAAGATACTAATTTTTTAGGTGAAAATTTGTCTCCGCATATTCCGCTTATTATTTGCCCCGCTCCGTATGTTATAAAGCTACCGGTAAGAGCCATAGAAAGCCCGCTTTTAGTATACCCTGTAGCGCTTACCATCTCCGAGATTACAGCACCGTAATTTATCCTTGTCATATAACTGACCATATATGTAACCGCAAACAACAAGGTTATCCGAGCAGTATTTTTATTAACCGATTTTACCAAAACAAACTTTTTCCTTTCTCTCTTTATAACCGAAAACAATACTTTTGCGAATATATTCAAATATAACCCGAATTATAAATTAAGTCAATAAAAGTCTTTCAAAAATATTACTCTATATTCTGACCTTATTTTTATGCCTATATAGGTCATATCTGTTTTCAGCCCCGAACAAGCAAAAATATAAAAAGCAAAGCAATTATTGACCGCTTAGTCAATTTATGCTATTATGTTAATAAATCTCTTATAATATATCAGAAAGAAGATATTAAAATGGTTTTAAATCTTTTCAGATGGCTTGCAACAATTGTTATTGCATTTGTATTGGGAAAACTTATACAAAAAGCTAAATTACCTGCAATTTTAGGATGGCTTATTGCGGGTATGATTTTCGGTCCTCATGCTTTCAACTTACTTACAGAAGAAATTATGACGGCCGAATGGTATAAAACAGCAATAACATGGATGCAATGTGCATTCGGTTTGATGCTCGGTACGGAGCTTTTATGGGGCAAAATAAAAAGCTACGGCAAGTCGTTGGTTTTCACCACATTAACCCAATCCTTAGGCACATTTGCTTTTGTCAGCCTTGTATTCTGCGTTGTTTTTTATTTTGCCGATATACCTATTTATTTGGGCTTTGCTTTCGGCG
The DNA here is from genome assembly GCA_051881295.1 of Acutalibacteraceae bacterium. Lineage (GTDB taxonomy): Bacteria > Bacillota > Clostridia > Oscillospirales > Acutalibacteraceae > DTU089. The sequence continues at coordinate 7,212 of JBJEPP010000022.1, forward strand.
GAATTGCTCTTGCCACCGCCCCTGCACCTGCTCTTTCAATAGTAAGAGAGTTTAATGCAAAAGGCCCTGTAACAGAAACGCTGCTCCCTATGGCGGTTTTAGATGATATTGTGGCAATCGCCGTTTTTTTCACCGTTAACTCCCTTATTGCAAGAACAGTTTCAGGCGGCGCTATAGGTTTATATATGATTCCCGTAATGATTTTCTTACCTATTATAATAGGTGCTGTTGTAGGACTGCCATCGGGGGTCATTTTAAAAAAATGCAAAGGTAAAATCAGCACCCTTGCAGTTTTGCTTTCGGGAATAACTCTTACAATGCTTTTAGGTCTTCTGGCTAATAAGCTCCTCGCCTCGGTTACATTAAACTATATGCTGATGGGTGTTGCCTTTTCTGCTGTATTTGCAAATATGGTGTCGGAAGAACGGCTTAAAGAAATTACCGACAGCTTCTCACCCGTACTCGCTGTATCGCTTCTCGCCGCAATTATTGATTTGGGCGCCCCGCTTAACTACCGTTTAATAATCGGTGCAGGCGCATACAGTTTCATATATATCATATCACGAATGTTCGGTAAATACTTCGGTGCAAGAATAGGCGCAACAGTTACTAAAATGCCTGACACCGTTAAAAAATATCTTGGTTTTACTTTACTGCCGCACTCGGGCGTATCGCTTGTTTTTACGGGAATTATATGCGTTACTCTTTCTCAAACACAGCCTCAGTTGGCACAGATTGTGCAAGGCACTGTTGCCGCGGCAGCTGTTATCAACGAGATTATCGCCGTAATTGCCGCAAAAAAAGGCTTTGAAAAAGCAGGAGAAATCCAAAAGACTAAAGGTTGATTGCAGGTTTATATTAAGCTGTTCAATACTTTAGTAAATAACTGTATCATACAGGCAGGGATTTAAGCTTTTATTTTCCATAAATTTCTAACGGATACTTGACACGGATAAAAAATCATAATAAACTATTATTGACTGCTCGGTCAACAACTGAGTCAAAGCCCATAAAAACGAAAATTCAATAAAAGTGAGGAATCAGAATGAAACAGTTTCTATTAAGCCATAAAGCAATAAGCATAATTGTTGCGATTATTATTATAATATGTATCGCATTGTGTGTTTTATATTATTTTGCAGATAGAATCCTTATCGGCGAAACAGAAATTCAAAATTTTGATACAGGCAGTTCTTCCTTTAAAGTAGGAGTAATTTCAGATACACAGCTACCTCCCACAGAAGAAGCTTTAAAAAATGACGATACCTATGTTAAGAATCTTAAAAATGCGCTAACTGTTTTAAAAAACAATGATGTTGATTTGATTTTATTTGCCGGAGATATAGGCGATTTAGGGACATACTTTGCTTTTGAAACTTATGAAAAAACAATAGACGAGGTTTTCGGCGAAAACAGACCTATTGTTCAAACTGTTATGGGCAACCACGATTTTTGGAACAAAAACGCTAAAACGGCTATAAATCACATAAAAGCATTTAAAGAGGTAACAGGTTCTTCACCCTGGACTCACTATGTTGTAAACGGCTATCATTTTATAGGCGCGTCCCCTAACTACGGCAGTATGGAGGCGGGCTACAGACTCACTTCAAGATGGCTCAGTGAAGAATTAGAAAAAGCAAATGCTGACAGCAACGGTAAACCTATATTTGTAATGACTCACAATCAGCCTTTTGATACCTGCTACGGAAGCGATGAATGGGGCGACAAAACACTTAACGCTGTTTTGGAAAAATACCCCAATGTTATCAGCTTAAGCGGTCACAGTCATTATTCAATTTTAGACGAACGCTCAATCTGGCAGGGTGAATACACGGTTATGTCTACTCAGTCATTATCGTATACAGAGCTTGAAACAGGTAAAGAAAACGGTACCGTTCCTCCTAACGCAGATGCAACCCCTATGGGATATATTATGGATTTTACCGATAATTTCATTGATATTCACCGTATAAACTTTTCAGACGGAATAACGGGCAAAGAAGAAAAAGCCGATAAATTATGGAGTCTTCCGCTCCCATATACAAATGACGGAAGATATGCCTTTGACAATAGAGAAGAAAAAAACTCAGCGCCTGTTATAACAGATACAACAGGCACGGCAACCGTAAAAGGAGATAAAGTAATATTGTCTTTTAATGCGGCAGAAGATGACGATTTTGTTCATTCTTATAAGGTTGTTATTGATGAAAAGGAAACGAAATACTTTTTCAGCGATTTTTATAACGGAATAGACGCAATGAGCGACAAAGTCACCATAGAGCTTGAAAAAAAAGACGGCAACCATACATATACTGTTTATGCGGTTGACAGCTGGGGTAAAGAAAGCACAGACTGCGTAAAACTGAGATAACCGCCGCCTCTGTATTTTATATGACAGAAAAGTGTTAATTGAAGATTTTACATCTTAGCAGAATACTCAGCGAGGTTAAAATATGGATACTTCTTTTGAAATAAAATATGTTGCAAACGGGAAGAAATTCACAGCAGATTCTTTTAAAACAGAGCATTTCGATTTAGAAGTTAAAACTGACGAACAACAGCTTTATGTTTCTATTTTACCTAAAACTCAGATTAGTATTGATGAGTTTTCCGTAAAATTCAAATACTGTTACGAGGACAGTAACAGAATTTTTGTTAACGGTTATCAAAGCTGGACCGACAGCCTTGAATATAAGCCGGACGGCAAGATGTCTGAGCTTTCAAGGCTAACAGAATTTTTTACAAAAAATACTCTGCTTAAAAATGTAGGTATGGTTAAATCTGGAGATAATCTGTTTCACAAATATCCGCGCAGGCAGGGCGAGTTTTACGGCTGGTCCTACGGTTATGTGCGAAAAGGCAATCACATTGATTTGTACGGTTCATTAAGTGAACGCAGCGGCTTTACAACCGTAACATTTGATGTGAATAACAACTGTGTTACTGTCGGCAAGGACCTTGAGGGCGTTACATTTTCAGAGAAAACAGAGCTTTTGTCAATGACGGTTATTTCCGATGAATACGATAAAGCATTCGATAAATACTTTGAGCAGATGGGTATTGTTTGTCGGGAGAATAAAAAAAGAAACGGCTATACTACTTGGTATAATTATTACGGCGGTATTACCGAAGATGATGTAAACCGCGACTTAATAAGTATATCAAAGCTCGATTCAAGGGTAGATTGCTTTCAGATAGACGACGGCTACCAAAATGCAATAGGCGACTGGCTTATTACAGACAGTAAAAAGTTCCCCGGCGGTATGAAAAAAATTGCAGACAATATTCACTCAAAGGGTATGATTGCAGGCTTATGGCTTGCACCCTTTTCAGGTGTACCCCGTTCAAAGCTTTTTAAAGAACATAAAGACTGGTTTATTACTGATAAAAACGGCAGGCCCTATAATACCGGTCATAACTGGGGCGGTTTTTATTCGCTTGACATTTACAACGAAGGTGCAAGAAATTATATCAAGCATGTGTTTGATGTTGTACTTAACGAATGGGGATATGATTTAGTTAAGCTTGATTTTCTTTACGGTGCGTGCGTACTGCCAATGCATAATAAAACAAGGGGCGAAATTATGTGTGATGCCATGGATTTGCTCCGTGAATGCTGCGGTGATAAGTTGATTTTAGGCTGCGGTGTACCTTTGATGCCTGCATTCGGCAAAGTTGATTACTGCCGTATAGGCTCCGATATTGCCCTTAACTGGAAGCCGAGAAAGAACATAACAAGAGAAGATGTTTCTACTCCTCATGCCGTGTGCAATACCGTATTCCGCCGTCATTTAAACGGCAGGGCTTGGATGAATGACCCCGATGTATTCCTTTTAAGAGATACTAATATAAAAACTACCTTTGAACAAAGAAAACTGCAAGCTAAAATAAATTCACTTTTCGGCGGTCTGCTTTTTATTTCGGATAATACAGACGAATACTCTTTGCAGCAGCACGAAGCTTTGCGTGACGCTTTTGCCGACAGAGATGTTGTAATACTGCGTGCCGAGTTTGCGAATGAAAATATTATTGAAACAGAATACACCGAAAACAATGTCAGAAAAGTATTAAAATTCGATGTTCAGAACGGCATTGTTTACTGACAATCAGGATATAAAAAAATCTTTAAGAACAAAAAAACTATTAAGATAAGGGGATTTCTTATGAAAAAGAAAACAGTAATATCATTAGTCGCAGTTGTTTTGTGTTTCTGTATTATATTGGGGCTGAATGTTTTCGCAGGTAACGGCTTCACCGATTTAGAAACACCTGTTAAAGCCGATAATTTGGCAGTAACACAGCTCGAAAGCGTCAACGATGAAAGCGGCGGCAAAAAAACAGCAAAAGCCGTTGATTCTGATACCGATACTTTTTGGAAATCATCAAAGAGTACAGATTCGCTTATTCTCACATTTAAAGATGAAGTAACCTTCAATACTGTGGTAATTCGCGAGCAGGGTTGGAACATTAAAGAATTCAGCCTTTCATATTATGTTGATACTCCGGGCAATGAGCATTGGGAGAAATTTTACAGGCAGGATTCGGTAGAAGATTACCGCTACTGTGCCTTTGACTCAGTTACCGCAAAAACCTTGAAATTTGAAGCAACTTCAAAAAACGGTAAATTTAAAATAAGTGAAATAGAGGTTTACAATGCGGAAAAGAAGAATATTGATGAGTTCAGGGTAACGGATTATGTTGTTACACCTCAGCTTGCTAAAGGTGAACTGTTCAACCCCGAATCAAGCAACTACCTCCCCGATGAATACTTTGATGTTGTAAACCAGTTACATATAATTGCCTCGGCAAAATGGAATAATCAGGGTGAACTTGTTATACCGGACGGCTTAACCGGTAATGAGCTTAAGGCGTGCGTAGAAAAAATAAGAGAGGCTTACGGCGACAGAGAAGTTGAGATATTTGCTACAGTATTTTTCAATGCTTGCGACCCTGACACAGTATTCAACGAACACGGTGACGAGGTTATTGAAAACACAGTTGATTTTCTTTTAGAATACGGTTTTGACGGCATAAGCTACGACTGGGAATATCCAAATAAAGAGCAATGGAAATTGTTCAGCGACCATATTGTAAAGCTTAAAGAGGCTCTTTCAAAGCACGGTATGAAAGTCTCATGCGCTGTTTGTCCGTGGAATTTTTATATGGAGTCGGAAGCGATAGAGGCTCTTGACCAAATAGAAATTATGTCTTACGATTTATTTGATAATGACGGAAATCACAGTTCATTTTCAAGCGGTGCGGTTCAGCCTATTGAGTATTTTCTTGAAAAAGGCTTTAAGCCTGAACAAATAAATTTAGGTCTGCCGTTTTACGCAAGACCGAAAGACGGCTCAGGAGTGTGGGTTAATTATGACGACCCGAATTACACCCCTGCAGACAGATTTCAAAACTATTCTGACGGAATGTGGTTTTCGGGAACGCAAATGACAATGGATAAAACAGCTTATGCAATAGAAAAAGGTATTGGCGGCGTAATGATATTTACCGTAACAGAAGATGTTGAGTACAGCAATGAGCTAAGCCTTTTAAAATCTGTTAACGATACAATAGAGTTACGCTCAACCGCAAACGACAGCAAGGGGGCTAAAAAATGAAAACAAAAAGCAATACAGTCTCATACATCTTTAAATTTTTAACCTCAGTATTATTAACATCGGCAGCATATATTTCTGTTAATTACTATATAGAATTTGTGGAATTAACAGCAGGCTCATATAATATAGCAATGCTTTTTAACAGGCCTTTACGGGACTTTTTAATAATACTGTTGCTTTTAATTGCAGGAATTCTTGCTTTTTTGACCTTTACCGTAAAATCTTCTAAAAGTAAAGAGAATAAAGTAATTTACCCTTATTACCTTACAGGTATGGGTGCGTTGTGGATTGTTCTTCCGTTTTTATCCGTATATACAGTCAGCAGATTTACAGGCACTCTTATATATCAAACAGTCAGCAGTATTGCAATAATCGCCAATGTTGTTTTTATGATGATAAGCGTGTGCTGCGGTTTAATAGCCTCTGTAGATATTATCAGCAGTTTGTTTTCTGCCGCAGAAAGAGATAAAGCGGCCGGCTCGGCGGCAGTTATTTTATCGGGCATTCCTACGGGCTGCGGACTTTCGGCATTAATGATAATGGCTTTAAATTCCGTTATAGGATTAAGCGGCATATTTACGGTATTCGGTGTTTTAGCAGTTGCAGTAGGCGTATTAGATGCAATTATTCTGAAAAGCAAATAATACAGCCGAAAAGTAAATAAATTAAAAAATAGGGACAGCGCTTTGCAGACGCCGTCCCGATTTTTTTATGTTCAATTTCAGTTGGATTCCGAAAGTGCGGCAGCTTCGTTGAGCATTGCTTTTTCTCTTTCTTCTTTTTCTTCACGGAATTTTTTGAGTTTATCCTCCTGAGCCTTTTCGTCAAACTTATAGAAAAACATCGGTATAGCCTGAAGAAGTAATCCTACTGCACCTAAAGCGGTAAGCATAAAGAATATTACATTCAAAAGCATTGTGTAGTCAACACCGTTTATAACCGTGGCTGCCGTTGTGCTTTCAATAAGAGGTTTTGAAAGGTTATCGGTAAGCTTTGTCATAACCTCTGCATTGTAGCCGAATTTATCAACCGTGTTAAGCATTAAAACATTAAAAATAGCACATGAGATTTTACCTACAAGGCTTCTGAATGAGAATACCGTACCCTCAAGGCGTTTTCCTGTTCTCATTTCAAGGTCATCTACAACATCCGAGAACATTGCAACAAGAAGCACGGTAATTACACCTACAGGGAAATTGGTAAAGAATCTTAAAACTGTGTAAATA
>JBJEPP010000023.1:0-3739 GCA_051881295.1 Acutalibacteraceae bacterium
GATGTAATACTGTCGTATTACGAGAGGTTTTAACGCAGATAGGGCGAAAATATCGGTTTATAAACCATATTGCGTTCGACTCTTTTCGGCTACAGCAACCCATACAGTCTGTGCTATTTCATTTTAGGCTTTGTAATAAGCGACATGACAACACCGGAAACAACGGCTACCATTATGCCGCCCGCACCGCTTGTAAGCGGTCCCGTAAAAATACCCATAAATCCGTCTTTATCTATAGCCTCTTTTGTTCCTTCGGCAAGAAGGCCGCCAAAGCCTAAAAGGGGTACAGTAGCACCTGAGCCCGCAAACTCTTTCAGCGGAGTGAACAAGCCTAATGCACCCAGCACTACGCCTACCACAACAAAGCCTACTAAAATTCTGCCCATAGTCAGCTTTGTTTTATCAACTAAAATTTGACCTACAACACAAATAAGACCGCCGATTAAAAAGGCTTTAAAATATATCATAGAAACACCTCTCGTATTTCTATTATTTTTATTTATTGAAAAATTATACAAAAAAACCTATTGAAAATTTTTACATTTAACTTTATCGGCCGTGTTTCAAATCACATATCCTAAAAATTACAAATAAAAAAAACGGTGTAGAAAACTACACCGCGAAAAACTGTTAAGATTATTCGGCAACTGTCTCGCTTACGAAATCTTCATCAAGACATGAGCAAGAAACATAGTTATCTTCATCGTAACCGTGAGGAGCGTTTTTTGCCTTAATCTTTTCAACAATTACATAAACTGCCGCTGCAACAGCTGCTATCGCAGAAATAATACCGATTACTTTTAAAACTTTTTTCATATTAAAAATCCTCCCAAGGTTTTTATTAAATTTGTTAAATCCATTATATCATATACAGACTGTTTGTCAAGAAAATAAAAAGTTAAATTTCGGTTAACAAGGGTTTATAAAAACTCATTTAGGTAATACTCAATATTGTGCTCACCTTACATAAAAAGAAAAGGAGTACAAAATATGTATTACAACAAAGTTCAAATATGCGGCATTGATACGAGCACACTTAAAGTTTTAAAAGAAAGTGAGAAAACAGAACTGCTTTTAAAAGCAAAGCAAGGCGACACAGCATCACGGGATAAATTGGTTTTAGGGAATTTAAGGCTTGTTTTAAGCGTTATTCAGCGTTTTTCTAACCGTGGAGAAAATCTTGACGATTTATTTCAGGTAGGCTGTATCGGTCTTATGAAAGCAATTGACAATTTTGATACCGATAATCACGATGTCAAATTCAGCACATACGCAGTGCCCATGATTATAGGCGAAGTGCGCAGGCATCTCAGAGATAATAACCCTGTAAGAGTGAGCAGAAGTATGAGAGACACCGCATACCACGCTATGAAAACGAGAGAGAGGTTAAGTAACGAATTAGGCCGTGAGCCGACTATTGAAGAAATAGCTAAAGATTTAGGCAAAAAGAAAAGCGAGGTTGTAGTTGCTCTTGAAGCTATAGTAGACCCTGTATCTTTCTACGAGCCGGTATTTTCAAACGGTGAAGATACAATATTTTTAATGGACCAATTAGGCTCCGATGAATGTGACGGCGACTGGATAGACGAAATATCTATGAAAGAGGCAATAAAAGATTTGCCGCAAAGAGAAAAGAAAATACTTTCAATGCGATTTATGATGGGTATGACTCAAACGGAAGTCGCCGAAGAAATCGGCATATCGCAAGCACAGGTTTCGCGGCTTGAGAAAAGCGCAATTGAAAAAGTCAAGGGAAACTGATTTACAAAAGGTGTTTTTTGCAGTATAATCTCGATATACAGACGAAAGCAGTCGAATACTGTATATTTTCGGATAAACACAGGAGGTTATATATGACTCATTTAAAAATGTATTGGCTGAAAGGGACGCCTATTAAGAAATTCACATTACCTGACGGTTACTCTTTTTCATATTATGACGAAACAAAAGAAAGCGAAATGCGCGATTTACTTGAATGCTGGAAAGACGGCTTAGCACCTGATGATGCCGACAAAGAAACATTTGATTACAGAATCACAAATCACAAAGACACTACTACTGAGGATATTATCTTTTTAGATTACAACGGCGAGCATATCGGCACTGTTACCGCCGTTTACCACCCCGAAGAGAATATTGGTGAATTTCACATGGTAGGTATTCGCAAAGATTTCAGAGGTAAAGGTTTAGGAAAATACCTGAACCAAATCGCCCTTGAAAAATTAGAAGAACAAGGTGTTGATTACATTTACCTTACCACTCACGAATGGCGTATAGGCGCCGTAAAAAGTTACCTCTCCTGCGGATTTAAGCCTGTTCTTTACGATGATAATATGGAGTACCGCTGGGGCAATGTTTTAGCATATTACAACATTGATTCCGTTGATATGTTAAATGAGGACGGCTCTTTTTATAAAGAAATCCGTAAGTCGGACAGAATGTTTACCGAAGAAAGCTTCAACGAGTATTTTGATAAACTTTGTGAAAACAGCTAATAGCCGTAATATGCCAACGGCTCACGGCAGACGGCGTATTATCATCATATAGGTTTGTCAAAAGACGGATTACAGAATAGATTTTTTCTGTTCCGTTTTATCTGCGGCTATGCGTAATTCCCCCACGCATCAAATCTGTATAAAATTATCAATGACCGAAAAAAATATATCAAATCCCACCATCTGTTCATCAGGTGGTGTTTTTGTTTTGCCTCGCGAAAAAACAATTTCTGTTATGAGAGCGGTAGAAATTTACAAGGAATTGTTCCCTTGAACTAACGCTCTATACAAGTCCGTAATGACAGATCATAATTCTCGTATAATTAAAGCAACCGCTTTTGTCAAGCGATTGCTTTTTTATGTTTTATTTTATTTGTACGACATAACAATCTTCAAAGCTTGATGACAAAATAATAACATAATATCCCGAGCTTAATGAATCAGTGTTTATATAAAAATAACCCTCATCTGTCGTTTCTGATTTAAGTTCTACTGTTTTGCTGTCATCTCTGTTCGTGCTGTCTTCTTTATATCGTTCAATAATAACGGTAGGTGTATTTACCTCAAGAGTTTTATTAAATGATGTTGTTCCGGAAAAACCATAAAAATCCAAACTTGTTTCCTTTTCACTGAAAATATAATTATCACATAAAAACTCAGTGTATTCTAAAGACATGTCAAGACTTTCAAGAGCATTTTTTAAGTCATTTGTATCATTGATTTCTATGCCATTGATTTTTGTAAAATCTGTTATTCCTTCTGTGCCTTTATATTTCAAATCATAACGACCTGTAAATGAACTTCCACTTACAGAGCATGGAATAGAGTATCCCACTTTCTTTATCGGAATAGCTTGTATATGATTTGTAGATATTTCTCTGTAGAAAACAAGCTTATCTCCATTTTCTCTGTCTAATAAAGGAATATTTATTGAATCCATTATTCCAACATTACCCATTCCATAGTGCTTATCTGAAAGATAAAAGCCATAGTCTAATTGGTTTGCCGTCCAAAAGAGATTGTCCTTTTTAACATAAACGCCTTCATCAAAAATACTTTCAACTGCTCCCTCATACTGATTTAATTCAGAGTCTGGGTATTCTTCTGAATTATACTCATAATATTCGCTATTATTTCCTGCTGTTTCAGATATATCTGAATTACTTGAATTATTTACAAAAGAAATTATGATAATTAAAACCAATATAACACCAATCACAACTAAAAACAGTTTTTTCTTTTTA
>JBJEPP010000024.1:0-51879 GCA_051881295.1 Acutalibacteraceae bacterium
GTCCGGCATCAGGTGTTGAACATTACTTCTCTCATATTTGGGATATGCGCGAGGTCGAGTTCGGCACATTTGCAAATATGCACGGTATTCAATGCGGAGTAGGAACAGTTTATTCCGCCAAAATATACGATTTTCTTCGTACTTTTACTCCCGATAAAGAAAAAGCCCTTAAATTTGTAAGCGAATTTGATTACAATAAACGGTGCGGCAAGCTTCGTGAGTTTTTAGGGAACAGCTCAGAAGCTATTATTGCTCTTGAAGAAAAAGAGCAAAAATACAATATTGAAAATCACAAAAAGAGATTAGACGCTATTATAAATAATTGGGATAAAATTATTAAAATCATCAATGAAGAAATGCCTACGCACAAAATGCTCCGAGAACTTTTTAATAAGGCAGGTATGCAGATGACGGCAGAAGAAATAGGCATAGATAAAAATATAGTTGCCGAGACCTTTGAAACCACAAAGGATATTAGAGATAAATACATTGTTTCAAGGCTTATGTGGGATTTAGGAATTTCAGATGAGGCTGAAAGAATACTAAATTCGTAACCGAACAAATAATCTGACGGTACCGTAAAATTCAACTTTTTACGGTATTGTTTTTTATTGTAATTTTATACAAATTTCCGCTTAATCGTCTCCAAATTTATGTCAACCAATTTTAAAATATCGGTTGACACACACTCGTTTATCTAATATAATAACCTTATGAAAAACGCATTACTTAAATTATTGTGTAAAGAAAAAGGTACGGTTGTAAGCGGTGCAAAACTCAGCAACGAGCTTCAATGCAGCCGCAATTATGTTTGGAAATTAGTAGAGCAATTAAAGGAAGAAGGTATAGAAATTCACTCGGTAAACCGCAAGGGCTACTATATTCCCAAAAACTCCCCTAATCTTTTCGATTTTGAAATACTGGAAAACACAAAAGAAAAAGTTAATATTACGGTGCTTAAAGAAACAACATCTACAAATAAAATTTTAAAAGAAATGGCGGAACGGGGCGCAGAGGAAAAAACCGTAGTTTTTGCAGAGCATCAAACCCAAGGACGCGGCAGACTCGGCAGAACATTTTATTCACCCAAAGGCACAGGCCTTTACCTTTCTATTCTTTTAAAACCCAAAAAGAATATTGCAGACGCAATGAAAATCACTACTACGGCAGGTGTTGCCGTAGCAAGAGCCGTCCGGGATGTTTTGGGAATTGACCTTAAAATCAAATGGGTTAACGACCTTTACTTAGAAAACAAAAAGGTTTGCGGAATACTCTCCGAAAGCGCTTTTGATTTAGAAAGCGGCAGCCTTAGTTACTGCGTGCTGGGAATAGGTCTTAATGTATTTAATCCCAAAGATAATTTTAATGAATTAGAAGGCATTGCGGGAGCTCTTTTAAACGAAGAACCAAACGGCACCTTACTCGCCCGACTTTCAGGTGCCGTTCTTAACAATTTTTTTGAGCTTTACGAGGATATGAACAATCCTCAAATTTTAGAAGAATACAGGAAACGCTCATTTTTACAGGGTAAAGATGTTACGGTAGTCCGCGGTGATGAAAGCATTAACTGTAAAGTAACCGGCATCGGTGAAAGCGGAGAGCTTTTATGCAAACTCCCGAACGGCGAAGAAAGAGCGTTTATATCAGGTGAAGTGAGGTTGGAAAATTACAGATGAACAAAAAATTAAAAACTATGGTGTTTATAGGGCTTTTCAGCGCTATAATCGGTATACTATCTCAAATTGCAATACCTATGTTTTCGGGTGTATCATTTACACTTCAAACCTTTGCAATAGCCTTAGCCGGTTACTGTTTAGGCAGTAAAAACGGTACAATAAGCGTAGTAATATATTTGTTATTAGGTGCTGTGGGTGTGCCTGTTTTTACAGGCTTTCAAGGCGGTATAGCTAAACTCACCGGAGTAACGGGAGGCTTTTTATTTGGATTTATACTGTTGGTAATATGCTGCGGTTTACCGCTTAAAAAAACATATCAAAGAATTATACTTGGTATTGTCGGGTTAGCCCTCTGCCACTTATTCGGTGTAATTCAGTTTAGCTTTGTTACAGAAAACACCTTATGGCAATCTTTTATGGTAGCTTCATTACCTTATTTGTTAAAAGATGTTATATCACTCATATTGGCCCTAAAGCTAAGCGACAAGCTTAAAACGATAATAAAATAAAACTCTTTTAAGGCTTCGCGCACTGTTAAAGTATATAAATTATAAGCAGATAGTAATTAAAGAACTTAAACGTTTAAAAATACTATCTGTTTTTTATTGTTTAACTGTATTTTTTTAGAATTATATGCGTACGCCTTGAGTAATTCTGCAATTCTTTTTTCATAAATTTTTTTACATTCAGTAACTTATTGCAGTAATTCACACAGTCTTCTTCCCTTTGACATCACTTTACTTATGTGGTACAATATAACAAAACTGAAAATTAACGGAAAGGGAAAGATTTATGAGAGAAATTAAAAACATAAACAGTAATTGGCTTTATTCGGATACTGCCGCATCCGCCCCGAGTACTTTACCTACCGACTGGGAGGAATTAAATTTACCTCACACATGGAACGGTGTTGACGGTCAGGACGGCGGCAACGATTATGTAAGAGAAAAACATTTTTACTGCAAAGAAATACCAAAAGACGACTTAACAGGTGAAGAAAACTACCTTGAATTTGATGCGGTAAACTCATCTGCCGAAGTATTTTGGAACGGTGTTTCACTTTGTGTTCACCACGGCGGATATTCCCGTTTCAGAGTGAAAATTCCCAACGACAGTATTAACGCCGTCAATATACTGGCAGTTTCTGCAGATAACTCTCCTAACGAAACTGTTTACCCTCAGGTTGCAGACTTTACATTCTACGGCGGTATATATCGCTCGGTTAAAATTATTTGTGTTAACAAATCACATTTTGACCTTGATTATTTCGGTGCGCCCGGCATTCAGGTTACGCCTAAAGTAAACGGTACTGACGCAGATATTCATATTAAAACATATTTAACTGACGGCGAAAATGCAGAAGTCAGCTACAAAATTCTGGACGGTGAAACAGTTGTTGCCGAAACTGTTTCTGAAAGTGAAGTAACACTTACCGTAAAAAATGTTCATCTTTGGAACGGCGTTAAAGACCCTCACCTTTACAAGGCAGTTGCAACTCTTATTGTTGACGGTACAGAGGTTGACGAGATAAGCACAAGGTTTGGTGTTCGTGAATTTAAAGTTGACCCTGAAAAAGGCTTTATCTTAAACGGCACGGTAACTCCCCTTCGCGGTGTTTCCCGCCATCAGGATAACCCGACTGTCGGTAATGCTCTTACATACGAAGAACACAAACGGGATATTGACCTTATTTGCGAGCTTGGTGCAAATACAGTCCGCCTCGCTCACTACCAGCACGCACAGGAGTTTTATGACCTTTGCGATGAAAGAGGTCTTTGTGTTTGGGCTGAAATTCCGTATATTTCAAAACATATGCCCACAGGCTTTGACAACACGGTTTCTCAAATGACAGAGCTTATTGCTCAGAACTACAACCACCCGTCTATTATTACTTGGGGTCTTTCAAACGAAATTACAATTAACGGTGCAAGCGACCAAAGTCTTATTGACAACCATAAATACCTGAACGATTTATGTCACAAAATGGACTCCACCCGCCCTACTACCCTTGCGGCGGTTACAATGTGCGGCATAGATGAAGAGGTTATACACATCTCTGATATTCTTTCATATAACCATTACTTTGGATGGTACGGCGGCAATACCGATATGAACGGTCCTTGGTTTGATAAATTCCATAAAAAATATCCGAACCGCGCAATCGGTCTCAGCGAATACGGCTGTGAGGCTCTTAACTGGCACACCTCCGAGCCTGCTCAGGGTGACTATACCGAAGAATATCAAAGCTATTACCACGAAGAGCTTATTAAACAAATAGACGCACGCCCATACCTTTGGGCAACGCATGTTTGGAATATGTTTGACTTTGCGGCAGACGCCCGTGAAGAAGGCGGTGAAGCAGGTCAAAACCATAAAGGTCTTGTAACATTCGACAGACAGTATAAAAAAGACTCTTTCTATGCGTATCAGGCATGGCTTTCAGATAAACCGATGCTCCATATATGCTCAAAAAGATATATCGACAGGGTTGAAGATGTAACAAAGGTTACTGTTTACTCTAACTGCCCCGAGGTTGAGCTTTACGCAAACGGTGAATTAGTAGAAAAACAGCAAAAAGGTCAATACCCATTTTTCTACTTTAATGTTAAAAACACAGGCGAAACAACTATTGTTGCCAAAGCCGGAGATTTAAAAGACGAAAGCCATATTAAAAAGGTAGACGAATTTAACAAGGATTACATTATGAAAGACGCAAACTCAGTTATTAACTGGTTTGATATTACTACCCCTGCAGGGTATCTTTCTATTAACGATACTTTAGGCGAAATTCTATCAACATTTAAAGGCAAACTCTTTGCAATAGGTGTTGTAAGACAGCTTATGAAAACAATGAAAAACAACAAACCCGAAAGCGAAGAAAAGCCAAAAGAAAAGAAAGAAAAAGCACCTAAGAAAAAGGGCTCGGGCTTACAGGTAATGGGCTTTTCACTTAACAAGGATATGCTTGAAATGGCAAAGGGCTTTTCACTTAAAAGAGCAGTTATGATGACAGGTAACTTATTCCCTGCGGATATGGTTATCGAAATGAACAAAAAGCTTAATAAAATTAAGAAAAAATCCAAATAAAAAAAGGAACGCAAAACGCACCCTTGAGTTATACCTCTCGGGTGCGTCTGTTTTATTGTAATTATAAAAGTTCTTTAAATGCTTCAACAGCTTCTTCATTTGTAAAACCGCCGGGAGTGTTGTTAAAATTCTTTACCTCTCCCCAACGGGAACACCATTTTTTTATTTGCTCTGATGACGCTTCTATTTTTACATCTGTAAGCTCAGTTACCGTTTTCAAAACATTTTCTTCGGTATCATTCAAAACACAAAGAAGTTCATTGAATCTTTCGGGAATATTAGCTTTTGCCTTTCTGAAAAGATACGGCATAAAAGCGGTACAGGCCTTGCCGTGAGGCACACCGAAATTCTCGGTTAAAATATAGCCTACGGTATGGGGAAATGCCGCGCCGCAAATATTCAGCTCAAATCCTGCATATATTGAGCCGTAGTAAAGGTCATTGCGAATATCCTCTGTAGGAATATCTTTTTTACTGTTCAGATATTTTAAACCGTTATAAATCAAAGGTAACGCTTTTTTAGAGAATGTATCGGCATAAACATCGCATTTAGGCGATAAAAATCCCTCAACAGCGTGAGCAAAAGCGTCCAGTGCAGTTGTAACAGTAGTATTGTAACTCATAGAATATGTGTATTTCGGGTCTAAGAATGAAACCGCAGCATAGCAGTCTGCCCCGCTTATGCTTTTTTTGGTTAAATCATCATCTTTGGTAAGCACCGAAACACCTGTTATTTCACTGCCCGTGCCGCTTGTAGTACCGATTAAAACAAGAGGCAGTGTTTTACTCGGAACAGTTCTGTTGTAAAGACCGTTCATATCGTATTCGGGATTTGCAGCACATATAGCAACTGCCTTTGAAGCGTCAAGGGGCGAGCCGCCGCCGATGCCTATTATAAAATCCGCCGAAAAATCTCTTGCAATTTTGCCGCCTTTGATACAACTTGAAACAAGCGGGTTTTCGCATATTTCGTTAAATATTTTATACTCAATGTTTTGCGCTTTCAGCACATATTTCACATCGCCTAAGGCACCGCTCCTTTCTGCTCCGTTTTTACTTGTAACTATTAAACATTTTTTCCCGAATTGGGAGAACACATTCCCGTTCTCCGAAACGCAGTTTTTACCGCTGAAAAACCGAGGTGTTGACTTAATATCTATACTCATCTTTACCGTATCGCCCTAAGATTGTTAAAGGTTTACCAATCTGCCCTTTCTTTTATGATTATTGTATGCAAAATCTTACATTATTTGTAACATATTACTGTTGAAAAAACAAGTATTAAGTAATATAATTTGTTTAGCGTTAGATTAATAATGTGATATATTGGAGGAATGCAGTTTGAAAAAACAGTCAGAAAAAAACCTGTTCAAACGCACCGATATAATTATTATTTTTTTGATTTCTATGCTGTCGCTCATACTTTTTGTTTGTTTTAAGGGAAATTCTGACGGAGTAAGAACAGCCGTTATAACAGTAGACGGTAAAGTTTATGAAACTATAAATTTAGAAACTGCAAATGACCGGGTCTTTACAATAAAAACAACCCCTTTAACAACAATTAAAATTGAGGACGGCAGCATTGCTTTTATAAATGCCGAATGTCCCGACCACACCTGTGAAAAAACAGGATTTCTTAAAAATACAGGCGACACAGCCGCATGCATACCCGCAAAGGTTGTAATAAGCGTAAAAGGCGAACATAAAAGCTCAGATAATGTAGACGCGGTTGTTGGGTAAGGTGATTTTTTGAAAAATGAAAAAGTAAAAAAAGTCGCTTTATTCGGTATGTTTTCTGCACTTGCCATGGCAATCTCTTTTTTAGAGTCACTAATACCGCCTATTCTCCCCGTACCCGCGTTCAAGCCCGGTCTTTCAAACATAGTCACTATGTTTTGCGTCAGCTCCTTAGGTGGAGCTTACGGCTTGGCTGTTACGGTTTTCAAAGCATTTTTCGCTCTTGTTACCCGTGGGGTTACGGCGTTTTTTATGAGCCTTACAGGCGGTCTTTTCAGCCTGTTTATTATGGTAATAATTTTCAAATTCGGCAAAAAAACTTTCGGATATGTCGGCATAGGCGTATTATGTGCCGTTTTTCATAATATTGGTCAGCTTTTAGTTGCCGTAGTTTATTTAGGCAAAGAAATTTTAGCCCTTTCGCCTGTTCTTTTGGTAACGGGTATTATTACGGGTATTGTTACGGGAACTGTATTTAAATACACACTTCCCGTTCTCGACAAACTATATAAAAACATCTTTAGGGGTGAAGTATAAATGATAAAACACATAAAGGGTGTTCTGTCCCCTGCGGCTAAAGGTCGCGGCGGAGTTAAGGTAGAGCATCATAAAGGAAACACCGAAAACTGCAAATCGGTTAGAATGCCTATTCCCGAAAAGGTTGTTCTGCCTATGCAGCAGCACATCGGCGCACCTTGTACGCCAACCGTCAAGGTAGGCGACACGGTAAAAGTAGGCCAGCTTATAGGTGATACGGATAAATTTATTTCCGCACCTATTCACGCGTCTGTTTCAGGTAAGGTTACATCTGTTGCAGAAACAATTCTTGCTAACGGCAGATTAGCTCCGGCTGTCACTATTGAATCTGACGGTGAAATGGCTTTATTCGAAGGCATAGAGCCGCCTGTAATAAATTCTGCAGACGATTTTTTAGGTGCAATAAGAAGCTCAGGTCTTGTAGGTCTTGGCGGTGCAGGCTTTCCAAGCCATGTAAAATTTCACCTCGACCCCAAAAAACCTATTGATACTATTGTAGTTAACGCGGCAGAATGTGAGCCGTATATAACTGTTGACTACCGCGAATGTATTGACAACACTTTATATATTATAAGAAGCTTAATGCTTATTAAAGAGCGTCTCGCCATACCGAATGCGGTTATCGCCGTTGAAGATAACAAACCGCTTGCTATTGAAAAGCTTCAAAAAACCGTTGACGAAATCGGTGACGGCACAATCAAAGTAATGTCACTTAAATCCCGTTATCCGCAAGGCGCCGAAAAGATGATTGTTTATTCTGCAACAGGCAGAAAAATTCCTCTCGGTAAGCTTCCTGCCGATGTCGGCTGTATTGTTATGAATGTTGCAAGTACGGCATTTATAGGCAGATATTTAGAGACAGGTAAACCGTTAGTCAGCCGTTCTTTAACAGTAGACGGCTCGGCTATTACGACTCCTAAAAATGTAAGAGTTCCTATAGGCACTAACCTTAACGAGCTTATAGAATTTTGCGGTGGATTTAACGGTCCCCTTGAAAAGGTTATTGCCGGAGGTCCTATGATGGGCGCTTCCCTCGTGAGTACAGATGTTCCTATTATTAAAAGCTACAACGCAGTGCTTGCATTCAGCCCCGGAACATTACCCGAAAAACTCGATAACGACTGTATTCGCTGCGGCAGGTGCAGTCAGGTTTGCCCGATGGGTCTTATGCCGACTAATATTATGCGTTCGGTTAAATCTAAAGATATTGACGGACTGAAAAGCAGTTCGGTTACAGCTTGTATGCAATGCGGCAGTTGCGCTTTTGCCTGCCCTGCAGGTAAGCCTTTAGTTCAATATCTTGTGCTTGCTAAAGATATGCTGAGAGAGGAAGGTGCAAAAAAATGAGCGATAACGCCCTTATTCAAAGAATAAAACCTACGGTTACTGCATCTCCTCACATGAAGTCTAAAGAATCTTCTCAAAGAATGATGCTTGATGTAATAATCGCTTTGGTACCTGCGCTGATTGCTTCAATTTGGCTTTTCGGACCGCACGCTCTTTTAGTTACCATTGTCAGCGTTTTGTCGTGCGTAGTGTTTGAATATGCGTCACGCAGAATTATGAAACGCAGTAACACTCTGAAAGACCTCAGTGCAATTGTTACAGGCTTACTTCTTGCGTTTAATCTGCCGTCAAGTATTCCTATCTGGATGATTCCTATAGGTGCTTTTGTTGCAATAGTTGTTGTTAAGCAATTTTTCGGCGGCATAGGTCAAAACTTTGTTAACCCTGCACTTATGGGCAGAATTGTTCTTATGGTGTCTTTCCCCGGGGCAATGTCTAATTGGGTAAATGTTTATGACTGGAGTGCAAAATCGGTTGACGCAGTCACCTCTGCAACTCCCCTTTATGTTTTACAAAACATAGGTAACGGCTTTACCGAAAGCGACTTACCCACATATTTAGAAATGTTTTTAGGTCAGCGCGGCGGTTGCCTCGGCGAGACCTGTGCGCTGGCGCTTTTAATCGGCGGTGCTTACCTTTTAATAAGAAAGGTTATATCCCCGTCTATACCTGTTGCATTTATCGGCACGGTTGCCGTATTTACGGCAATTGCAGGCAACTTCGATTTATCATTTATTTACTATAATCTTTTAGGCGGCGGACTTCTTATCGGTGCAATATTTATGGCAACCGATTACGCTACATGCCCTCTTACCTTTAAAGGTAAAATCATTTACGGTATCGGCTGCGGACTTGTAGCCTGTGTAATAAGGCAGTTCGGAAGTTACAACGAGGGTGTATCGTTTGCTATTATTCTTATGAATTTACTTGTTCCGCATATCGACAATTTAACAAGACTTAAACCTTTTGGTTTCGTTAAAGAGAAAAAGCAAAAGGAGGCTAAAGCAGAATGAAGAACAAAACATTTAAAGAAATAGCCATCCCTGCAATAATGCTTTTTCTTATAGCCGGCGTTTGTACCGCACTTCTTGCAGGCACTAACCTTTTAACAAAGGACAGAATTGCAAAAATTGCCGTAGAAACAGAAAACGAAGCAAAAGCCTCTGTTTTAGAAGCAGTAAGCTTCTCAGATGAAAAAACAATTACCGTGGACGGTACGGATTATATTTATTACGAAGGCTATGATGAAGACGGTAATATTTTCGGCTATGTAATGAATATATCAACAAAAAGCTACGGCGGTGATATGGCCTTGATGGTCGGCATATCAAGTAAAGATGAAAAAGTCACCGGTTTGCAGATTACAGAAATTAACGATACGGCAGGTCTTGGTATGAAAGCCAAAAACGAAGATTTCAGAAGTCAGTTTATCGGCAAAGAGCAAGGCGTTTCCGTAAACAAGCAAACAGCATCGGATACAGAAATTAAAGCAATTACCGGTGCAACAATTACATCTAAGGCTGTTACAGACGCAGTAAATACTGCATTCAGCGTGTTAGCAGAAATAAAGGCAGGTGAATGAAATGGCAGTTAAAGAAAAATGTTCTCTTAAAAAGGAATTTACAAAGGGTTTGCTTCGCGAAAACCCTGTTTTAAGATTAGTTTTGGGCACTTGCCCTACCCTTGCAACATCTACATCTATGGTAAACGCTATCGGTATGGGTATTTCTGCAACAATAGTTCTTGTATGCTCTAACATTGCTATTTCGGCACTCAGAAAGGTTATTCCCGAAAAAGTCAGAATCCCTGCATACATTGTTATTATTGCATCTTTCGTTACAATGGTACAAATGCTGGTTAAAGCCTTTGTTCCTGCTCTTAACGATGCTTTGGGCGTATACCTGCCGCTTATTGTTGTTAACTGCATTATTTTAGGCAGAGCCGAAGCATTCGCAAACAAAAACCCTGTTATTGCATCTGCTGTAGACGGTTTAGGTATGGGTATAGGTTTTACGGCGGCACTTTTCTGTATGGCACTTGTTCGTGAAGTTCTTGGCAACGGCACGGTATTTGACGGTGCACAAAGCATACTTTCAGTATTCGGCGACAATGTTTTAGGCGGTTTTAACGGTGTTCAAATCCTTTCATCACCTATGACTATATTTATTCTTCCGGCAGGCGGTTTCTTTGTATTCGGTATTCTTATTGCTCTTTCAAATAAAATAAGCGATAAGAAGAAGCTCCCCAAGGCAGAATTTACAGGTTGTAAGGGCTGTCCGCTTTCTTCGACCTGTACAAAGGCTTTAAACGATAAGGAGGAAGCAAAATGAGTTCAGCACAAGTTTTCTCCGTATTATTAACGGCAATCCTCACAGAGAACTTTGTTCTTTGTAAATTCTTAGGCATCTGCCCGTTTTTAGGCGTATCTAAAAAAGTTAATACAGCGCTTGGTATGAGCGTAGCAGTTATATTCGTTATGCTTATTTCTACGGCAGTCACCTACCCTATCAATTCATTTTTAAACGAACACGATTTAGGTTATTTGCAAACTATTGTTTGTATTCTCGTTATAGCGGCGCTTGTTCAGCTTGTTGAAATAGTGCTTAAAAAGTATATTAAATCACTTTATAACGCACTCGGCATTTACTTACCTCTTATTACAACAAACTGTGCTGTTCTCGGTGTTGTACTTTTAAACTTTGACAACGCTTATTCATTTGGTATGTCAATGGTAAACTCCTTGGGCGCAGGCATCGGCTTCTTAGTAGCAATGCTTATTTTCGCAGGTGTTCGTTCAAGACTTGAAACGGCAGATATACCTGAAAGCCTTAAAGGACTCCCCGCGACACTTATTGCGGCCGCACTTACATCTGTTTCTTTCTTAGGTTTTTCAGGTGTTGTTGACGGAATATTCGGTTAGGGTGGAAAGTATAATCCGAACCAAGCCTAAAAGCAATATTACATTCATGCTTTTTGGCGTTTCGGCTTTCGGGGCGTTAGCTTTGCTACAACCTCATCCACCAAAAAACATAAAAATTATTTGCCTTTAGGTCGAAGATTTTTTATTGAGAAGATTTTTGACCTTTCAAGGCATAAAACGCAGTCAATCCTGACGGATTGACGAGTATTTTAACGAAGAAAGGGCGGAAATATTCCGATAAAAAACTGAGTTCGGATTACACTTTCCACCCTAAGGAGGATATATAAATGAACGAAATTTTATTACCGATTCTCCTTGTAGCGGGTATTGGACTTTTATTAGGCTTAGGCCTTGCTGTTGCTTCAAAAGTTATGGCAGTACCTGTAGACGAAAAGGCAGAAGCGATTACAGCAGTGCTCCCCGGCGCTAACTGCGGAGCCTGCGGTTTTTCAGGCTGTGCAGGTTATGCCGCCGCACTTTCTTCCGGCAAAACAGAAGCTACAAATCTTTGCGCTCCGGGCGGTACTAAGGTAGCAGGCGAAGTTGCAGGCATTATGGGAACTGCACCGGGTAAAGTATTACCTACAACTGCAGTTGTTATGTGTTGCGGTGACACATCAAACAGTAAAGATAAAATGATTTATAAAGGTGTAAGCAGTTGCCGTATGGCGTCTCAGCTTTTTGGCGGTGCTAAAGAGTGTTCTTACGGCTGCCTGGGTCTCGGCGACTGTGTAGACGCTTGCCCCTTTGACGCAATACACATTTGCGATGGCATAGCCCGTGTAAACACTATTGCTTGCCACAGCTGTAGGGCATGCGTTAATACCTGCCCCAAGCACCTTATAGAGATGTTGCCGTTAAATGTAACACAAGCCGCCGTGCTTTGCAAAAACCACGAAAAAGGCGCACAGGCTAAAAAGCATTGCAACGCGGCTTGCATAGGTTGTATGAAATGTATGAAAGCCTGTGAACACGGTGCTGTAAAGGTTGAAAACTTCTTAGCAAGTGTCGACCCCGAAAAATGTATAGGTTGCGGTAAATGTCACGAGGTTTGCCCTGTAGGATGCATCGGTCTTATTACTCCTAAAGGTGAATGATAAATCCTTAATTCAGAAATAATAGCTAACAGCTAATAGCGGTGAACGAGTTAAATGAAAAATGAAGAATGAAAAATGAAAAATTTCGGGGCTCGACAGTCGCTTCGCGACATCATAAGTCGAGCCGTAGAGAAAACAGCTTTGCTTTTCGTATTAAATAAAACTAAAACAGATAGTAATTCAAATTTTGAAATGTTTGAAATTACTATCTGTTTTTCATTTGTTGAGTTATTTGTTTTATTTAAAAGAGATTTACCGTAAAAGAAAGCGGGCAATTTATTTTTTACACCAAAAGCACGCTATAATGCACACGAAGAGTGCGGCGTTTTTCCATAATGTTCGCTCGTTCACATGTACACCGTTTACCGTTAGCTATAATCCGTAGCAGTCGCTTGCAACAAAAGCGGCAGCATTAAATTATATGCGAACGCAGTGAGCCATACCGAAATTTTTCATTCTTCGTTTTTCATTCGGCTTGCGACAGCAAGCTGTTCACTTGTTCACTTGTTCACTCGTTCACCGCTGTCGGCTGTTAGCTGTTATATACAACCTCACTCTTGACATATTATTTAATAAAGTGTAAAATAAGCATATCACAATTTAGGAGGCTCTTATGGAAGCTATTCATGCATTTTTTGCATCTGTTTTTCAAAGTGATGCAATAGTTAATTTTGACTGGGCAATTTACCAGTTCACAGAAAAATTATGGTGTCCTGTAATGGACGTGATAATGTCTTTTATTACATATTTGGGCGATAACGGTATATTCTGGATCTGTCTCAGCGTATGTTTATTTATCCCTAAAAAAACAAGAAAGCTCGGTGTATATGTTATTGGCGGCTTAGCAGTTGCTACCGTAATTAACAACTTGGGTCTTAAAGAACTTTTCGGCCGTGTAAGACCGTTTAACTTTGACTGGCCGGACGGTATGAACTATGTATTCCCTAACATTGTTGAAAAACCTCACAGCCTTTCATTCCCGTCAGGCCACGCGTCAACATCAATAGGCGCGGCACTTCCGTTCCTTGTAAAAGCTAAAAAGAGTGCAGGTATTCCGGTATTTATTCTTGCCCTTTTAATCGGCTTCTCAAGAATTTATGTTCATGTTCATTACCCAACTGATGTTATCGCAGGCGCAATAGTCGGTCTTATTGCAGGCTTCTTAACAATATTACTTCTCGATAAACTTTTCTTCCCTAAAGTAGTTCCTGCTGTGGAAAGAAAGTTAAATAAAAAGATATTTTGATTTTAAAAAGGGGTTGTGAAAGCTAAAAAGTTTTTACAACCTCTTTGCTTTAAATAAACATAAATGATATTAAAATGCTACTATACAGAGTTGCCAACTAAAGGCAACTCTTTTTGTTTATTTCTCACCTTGAAAATACCAATATTTGTATAGTATTATTCTATTGAAATAATATTTCAGTAATATTATGGAAATTTTATAGGGCACAGAACCGTCCGCCTGTCCCAATTCAAGGAGACTTTAATATGAAAAAGTTTTTAATAATATTTGTAATTATTGCAGTAGTTGTAAGCTCTATCTCTGTTTTAGTATATAATTCTCCCGATGTGTTTATCGGAATATCTAAGCCTGTAGATGCAAATGCACCTATGTATGTTCAATCCGTTGTTGTTGGCGGAAACGGCAGATTAAATTTGCCTATACCCGAATATATTAAAGATAGGTTGAATGAAATCTATACCAAAGCACACGCAACGGAGACGGAAATATATGAAAAATTTGAAACCGCCCACATAGAGATAGAAATCGTAATTGAAAGCGGCAAAACAATCGTGCATTATTCAGGCACAGGTGTTAATAAAGGAACAAACGCAACCGAAGAATATAACAAAGAATTAGTTTTCGACTTTGTTGCTACTAAAAATATAATAGGTAAATGAGGGCAGTACAGGGGACGGTCCGAAACCACTGAAAAAGTGAAGTTTCAAGCGATCTCGGATGCTCTCCTACAAATCCTTGTCTAATGATGAAAACTAAATGCTTGCAGAATTTATAAAAAGGGAACTTCTCGAAAGATAGTCTGATTGTCTTGTATTATTGCTCTTTTTAAAAATAAACAGACTGCCCCAACTTGTACGGACGGTACAAATTGGGGCAGTTCATATTAAAATCCAAGTGCTCTCTGCACTTTTTATTTTGTTTTATAAAGCTATGCTCAACTTCTGCATTATGTCAATCGCCGTGCAAAGCAGTAAAATTTTATCTCCTCACCGGTAATCTGCGGGCTGTTAGCTAAAATAGATAAAACCGTTATTTTCAAGAATTTTCATATATTGAGACAATCTTTCGTATAGCGGCTCTAATTTATCGCCTAACAGTTCTTTTGCAATCTCGCCGATTTGTGTAATACTTTTTTTACCGTCTATCAGTTGCCAAACGGTACTGCCGATTTCGTCAAGGTGAATATAGCTTATCTTGGGTTTTTTAATGAGGATTTGAGTAATTTTTTTAACAACACCTTTGTTCTCCATTTCAAGAGTAACAATGTTATTTTCATCTGCACTCCAAGCTAAGCCCTCTTTTTTATGAGGAATTTTATCTAAATAATTTTCTTTATTCTTCATACTGCTTTATTATTTTTTCTTTTCTTCCAAACAGAAAATTTAAGAAGAGTAAGAATAATTATCGCAAACATAAGAAGACCTGTTAATTGAGATACCCACTCGGGAAGACCTAATTTAAGCTCAAGATTTATGCCCAAAACAGTAAGGAGTGCTAAAAGAATACCTACAACACCCTCGCCTGCTATCATACCCGAGCAGAAAAGAATGCCGTCGTTAACAATCTCTTCTTTTTCTTCTTTAGAGCGTTTTAATTTATCGAATACAAGACGAATTATACCGCCTACCATAATACATGCGTTAAGGTGAACAGGTAAATAAACACCTATTGCAAACGGAAGAACAGGAATACCGATAAGCTCAACAACAACTGCAATAAACACACCTGTAAATACAAGCGCCCACGGCAAGTTATTTTCCATAACTCCTTCGATAATGAGCTTCATAAGTGTCGCTTGGGGAGCCGCCAACTCTTCTGACCCAAATCCCCAGGCAGAGTTGAGAAGGTAAAGTGTTCCGCCTATAGCAAGAGCCGCCGCTGTTACACCTATAACCTCGCCGTACTGTTGCTTTTTAGGTGTAGCGCCTAAAATATAGCCTGTTTTTAAGTCCTGTGATGTATCGCCCGCTATAGCAGATACAATACAGATTATAGAGCCTATGGCAATAGCGCTCGCCATACCTGCGGCACCCTCTGCACCTGTTGCTTTAAGAATAAGAGTTGCAATAAGAAGTGTTGCTATAGCCATACCCGAAACCGGGTTGTTACTGCTGCCCACAAGACCGACCATTCTTGAAGAAACCGTTGCAAAGAAAAATCCGAATACAACAATAATAAGTGCGCCGATAAGATTTACGGGAATAACAGGTAAAAGCCAAACGGCAACGGTAAGAACAGCGATTGCAACAATAACAATCTTCATATTCATATCCCGTGAGGTTCGGTCTGTACCTGCCTCGCCTGCACCTCTTACGCTCTTTATTGCGCCGCGGAATGTGCTGACAATAAGAGGAAGAGATTTTATAAGGCTTATAATACCGCCTGCAGCAAGGGCGCCTGCACCGATGTAACGAATATATGTTGACCAAATACCGCTTGCACCGTTTGCGGCAAATATTTCACCGATAGGAACACTACCGGGATAAAGGGTAATATTTTCACCGAAAAGTACAATTAACGGAATAAGTACAAGCCAGCTCAAAACACCGCCGGCAAACATATAAGATGAAATTCTCGGTCCGCAAATGTAACCTACGCTCATAACCGCCGGATAAATCTGAGTACCGATTTCACCCGCAAAGCCTTTAACTCTGAATGCAATTTCGCCCGGAACGGCCTTAATACCGTCAATTATAAATTTGAAAAGAGCAGAAAATCCCATACCTGCAAATACGGTTTTTGCAGAAGAGCCGCCCTCCTCGCCTGCTAAAAGAACCTCTGCACAAGCTGTTCCCTCAGGGTAAGGCAAAGTACCGTGTTCTTTAACAATCAGAGCATTTCTCAAAGGAACCATAAAGAATACACCTAAAAGACCGCCGATTAAGGCAATAAGTGTAATTTCAATAATGCTTGGTTCTTCCATTTTACCCTCTGCCGCCCAAAGAAAAAGCGCAGGAAGTGTAAATATAGCGCCTGCGGCTAATGACTCGCCTGCAGAACCTACAGTTTGAACTATGTTGCTTTCGAGAACCGAATTTTTCTTCATCACAACACGAATAACACCCATAGCAATAACTGCGGCAGGAATAGACGCCGAAACGGTCATACCTACCCTTAAACCTAAGTACGCATTGGCGGCACCGAAAACAACAGCTAAAATAACACCTGTTAATATTGATGCAACTGTTATTTCGGGAGTAATTCTTTCTGCCGGAACATACGGCTTAAATTCGTTTTTATTTTCCATAATTGCTCCTTACTTTAAATTTTCTAATAATGTTATAAGCAACTTATACATTGCTTTTGTTGATGAAATTGAAAGCCGTTCATTTACGGTATGAACATCAAACATTGTAGGACCTATAGATATACAGTCCAGATCGTGCATATCCCGTGAGAAAAGCCCGCACTCAAGTCCCGCGTGAATTGCTTCTACCTTTACATCTTTTAGAAATTGCTCTTTGTAGAGTTTTTTATAAATCTCTTGGAGTTCTGAATTCTCTTTATACTCCCACGGCGGATAGTGACCCGATATAACAATAGTCGCTTCTGCCTTTTCGCTAAAACCTACAAGCTCTTTTTCTAAAGCCTCTAAAGAAGCTTCATCATTACTGCGAGCCATAATACCTAATACAATTTTGTCTTGCTCAGTAGTTAATATACCAAGATTTAGCGATGTTTCAACAAGACCGTCTATTTTATCGCTCATTTTAACAACGCCGTCAATAATGTTGTTAAGAAGATAGATAGATTTTTCGGTAGAATTTTTTGTAAATGCTTTAACGACAGACGCTTTATTCACCGTAATACTCCAAGTAAAGTCAGGTTCATTCCCTTGAATTTCAGATTTTACGGTATTTAAAATCTTCTCAAGTGCAGTCGTAAATTCTTCTGCGTTTTCTGTTGCGGCATTTAGTACACAGCTGTTAGGAATAGCGTTTCGCTTATCGCCGCCGTTTAATGAAATAACGGTAAAATCACATTCATTTTTAAGACCGTTTAGCACTTTACCTAAAAGCTTATTGGCATTTACTCTGTTGCCGTTAATTTCGATACCGGAGTGACCGCCTTTAAGTCCTTTAAGCTCAACCTTAACCGTTTCTTTTGAGACTTCTTCAAAATCAATATTCAAAGAAATTTTAATATCACTTCCGCCGGCGCAGGATACTGTTAAAGAGTCGTCTTCTTCAGAGTCTATGTTTATCATTTTTTTAGACTTCAAACGGGTTTTATCAAGACCCTCGGCACCGTCCATACCCGTTTCTTCATTAGTTGTAAAAACAGCCTCAATATTAGGGTGACAGATGTCATCTCTTTCGAGGATTGATAAAATCATAGCAACGGCAATGCCGTTGTCTGCCCCAAGGGTTGTCCCGTTCGCTGTTATAAAATCGCCGTCAACATAAATATCAAGACCGTCTTTTAAAAAGTCAATTTTGCTATCTGCTGTTTTTTGACAAACAATGTCTAAGTGGCCTTGCAGCATAACCGTATCCGCATTTTCAAAGCCTTCAGAAGCATTTTTTAAGATAACTACATTCAATGCGTCATCTGTAAAATATTTTAATTTATGTTTCTCGGCAAAATCAATACAATATTGATTTATGCCTTTCATATTACCGGAGCCGCGTGGAATATTGCTTATTTCTTCAAAATAATGAAATACTCTTTCAGGCTCTATTCCTTTAAGTTTTTGCATATTGAACCTCTCAATAAAATATTTCACTTCATTATATCACACATTTGAGTTTTTTTCCATAGTAAATTATTCATTTACCGATATATATTGAGTTTATGCAAAAAATACGACCGCATCTCTGCGGCCGTACGGTTTAATTTATTTATTAGTGTTTTCTTTATATGCACATCTTACTCAGCGTCAGGAGCAATAAGACCGTAGCCTGTTTCGTTGCGTTTGTAAACCACATTGATTAAATCTGTTTCTGAGTTTAAGAACATATAGAACTGATGACCTAAAAGATTCATTTGAAGAATTGCCTCATCAACACTTTGCGGCTTCAGAGCTATTGTTTTTTCTCTTATAACATCAAATTCTTTTTCCTCTTCAACATCAACAGGCATAAAATCATCAAGCACCGCCGAATGGATTTTTTTATCGAGCCTTGTTTTGTTTTTACGAATTTGCCTGATAAGAGAATCTACGCAAGTGTCAAGAGCGTCTTCCATATTGTCTGCCCGCTCTTCTGCTCTGAAAATCATACCGCCTTTTGAAACAGTAATTTCAACTATGTGGCAGGATTTCTCAACAGTTACCGTTACTTTTGCATTTGCATCGTCATCAAAAAGCTTGCCGACTTTTGAAAGGCGTTTTTCAGCACGGTTGCGAAAGTCTTCGCGTGGGTTACATTTTCTTCCAACAATTGTAATATTCATAATAACACCCTTTCTGTGCGAGCTTGAAAGAATTAGAAGTTAACTGCTTTGTGACATCCTCATCTTTCAATTACACATTAGCACTTTTATTTAGAATTGTCAATAACTTTTATAACATTTCACTAAAATTTAACAACTTATTCTTGTTTAGTTAGTAATTTGTTATAAATTGTTGTAATTCGCCGAATAGTATGGTATTATGAACATGATATGATGATTTTTAAGGTGGTATTCAAATGAAAGCAAAAATTTCTATCAACAAAAAAGATGTAATCAGCAAGGTCGACCCTCGTATATTCGGCTCTTTTATTGAGCATTTGGGCAGAGCAGTATACGGCGGCATTTATGAGCCCGGTCACCCTACAGCTGATGATATGGGTTTTAGAAAAGATGTTTTAGAACTTGTTAAAGAGATAAATGTACCGATAGTCCGTTACCCCGGCGGTAACTTCGTATCGGGCTATAATTGGGAAGACGGCACAGGACCTAAAGAGAAAAGACCCCGCAAAATGGAGCTTGCATGGCAGTCTGTTGAAACAAACGAAGTTGGCATTGACGAATTTCAGGAATGGTGCAAACGGGCAGATACGGAATGTATGATGGCAGTAAACCTCGGTACAAGAGGTCCTGACGAAGCAAGACAGCTTCTTGAATACTGCAACGGTACGCTGGATACAGAGTTTGCCGAAAAACGAAGAAAAAACGGATTTCAGGAGCCTTTCAACATCAAGACTTGGTGCTTGGGCAACGAAATGGACGGACCTTGGCAAATCTGCCACAAAACGGCTTATGAATACGGCAGAATTGCAAATGAAACAGCAAAGGTTTTAAAATGGACCGACCCATCTGTAGAAGTTGTTGCCTGCGGCAGTTCAAGCCTTACAATGCCAACATTCGGCGAATGGGAAAGAACGGTTCTTCGTGAATGTTACGACAATGTAGACTTTATGTCACTTCACAACTACTATGGCAACAGCAATAACAACA
The DNA here is from genome assembly GCA_051881295.1 of Acutalibacteraceae bacterium. Lineage (GTDB taxonomy): Bacteria > Bacillota > Clostridia > Oscillospirales > Acutalibacteraceae > DTU089. Next base: position 20,028 of record JBJEPP010000024.1, read on the forward strand.
CACCTGCATTTTTTACATCTGCGGTAGATATGGACACTTTCATTAAAACCGTTGTAGGCATCTGTGATGAAATCAAAGCAGAGAAAAAATCAAATAAAACTATTAACCTTTCGTTTGATGAGTGGAATGTCTGGTTCCACAGTCACGAGCAAGATAAAAAGGTTAAACGCTGGGTAGTTGCCCCGCCGCTTCTTGAAGATATTTACACTCTTGAAGACGCTGTCGTTGTAGGCGACCTTCTCATTACTCTTTTAAATAATGCAGACCGTGTTAAAATGGCTTGCCTTGCTCAGCTCGTTAATGTTATTGCACCTATTATGACAGAAAACGGCGGCAAGGTATGGGCACAAACTATTTTTTATCCATATATGTATTCTTCAAAATACGGACGCGGTACATCTTTAAAATCGAACATAGATTGCCCTACATACGATGTAGATGACAAAAAAGGTATTCCCACAATTTCAAGCAATGCTGTTATTTCCGATGATGAAAAAACAGTTACGGTATTTACCGTAAACCGCTCTATTAAAGATGAATGTGATATTGAATTAGACCTTGCAGGCTTTGAGGGTTATAAGGTAACAGGTCACACTTCTATTGAGGGTGATGACCTTAAGGCAGTGAACTCTGCAGAAGCGCCTGATACAGTTTCACCTACCGAAAAAGATATTTCAAAGGGCGTTAAATTAGCACCCCATTCATGGAATATGATTACACTTTCTAAATAATAAAGAATTTCGGTTGAGCAACCACCCAAAATTTATTTGAATTGAGGTAAATGTATGCCTGCACATAACAGAAATTTGGCTATATGCGTCAACATAGGTAAAGATATACCTGTTTATGACAGAATTTTAGCTATTAAAGACGCCGGATTTGACGGAGTATTCACCGAATGGCAAGCCGATAATAATTATATAAAAAACTTAGCCGAATTTATTCGCGGCAACGGACTTTTCTATCAATCTGTTCACGCATCCTTTAATGAAATAGACAAAATGTGGGAAAATTCCGAATCAGCCGAAAAGAAGCTTAGTGAATTAAAAAATTGTGTCGAGGACTGCTCAAATAATGAAATTGACCTTATGGTCAGTCATGTTTGGATAGGCTTCGGAGAAGAACATCCAAACGAAATAGGTGTTGAAAATTTTGCAAAGCTTATTGAATACGCAAAACCCTTGGGGGTTAAAATTGCTCTTGAAAACACCGAGGGTGAAAGCTATTTAAAAAAACTCACCGATGAGCTGTATTATATGGATAATGTAGGCTTTTGCATTGATACAGGCCACGAAATGTGTTACAACAAAAGCGAAGATTTAATTCACCGATACGGTAAAAACGGCAAACTTTTCTGTACACATTTAGACGATAATATGGGTATTACAACTGACAGAATTTTTTGGCACGATGACGCCCATCTTATGCCGTTTGACGGCATAGCAGACTGGGATGGTATTGCTCGCAGGCTGAATGATGTGGGTTATGGTGACACTCTCACATTTGAGTTGTTAAGCGTTAGCAAACCAAACCGCGATACCCACAAAATATATGACAGCTTAGATTATAAAGATTTTTTCAAATTGGCTTATGAAAAGGCTGTTAAATTTGCTGAGCTTTGTAAAGAATAAAAATACAAAATAGAAAGTAATTCAACTTATTTAATAAAACTGAATTACCCTCTGCTTTTATACAGACAAAAACTTAACCCGTTCAACGCTTTGTTGAACGGGTTTGTTTTAATTTAACAATTAAACTAATTCAAGAATGCACATTTCTGCTGCGTCACCGCGGCGAGCCTCAGTCTTGATTATACGGCAATAACCACCGTTTACATCTTTATACTTAGGAGCAATTTCGTCAAAAAGTTTTTTAACAACTGTTTCCTTAGTAATGTATGCTAAAGCCTGTCTCTTATTGTGGAGACTGTCGACTTTTGCGAGGGTGATCATTTTTTCAGTCATAGCGCGAACTTCTTTCGCTCTTGTAACTGTTGTAGTCATCTTACCATTTTCAAGTAATGATGTTACCATATTACGAAGCATAGCATCGCGATGGTCGCTTGCTCTGCCGAGTTTTCTGGTTCCTGGCATTTAAATCACTCCTTTGCCGAAATTGAGAACTTATTCGTCCTCGTCACGAAGAGATAAATCGAGCGAGTTAAGCTTAGCAACAACCTCATCAAGAGATTTTCTGCCAAGATTTCTGACTTTCATCATATCATCTTCAGTTTTATTGATTAAGTCTTCAACATTATTGATACCGGCTCTCTTGAGGCAGTTAAATGAACGAACTGAAAGATCAAGCTCTTCAATAGTCATTTCAAGAACTTTTTCTTTTGAACTGTCATCTTTAACTACCATAATCTCAGTATTTGAAACTTCGTCTGAAAGTTCAACAAAGAGATTAAGGTGCTCAGTAAGAATTTTTGCCGCAAGTGAAACAGCTTCTTTTGCAGAAATTGTTCCATCTGTCCAAACATCTATTGTGAGCTTATCGTAGTCGGTAATCTGACCTACACGAGTGTTATCAACTGTGTAGTTAACTTTTAATACAGGTGTGTAGATAGAGTCAATAGCAATTACTCCGATTGCAGGCTCAAGGATTTGTTTGTTTCTGTCCGATGAAACATATCCTCTGCCTCTATCTGCTGTGAGTTCCATTGTTACATGAGCATCTGCGTCAAGAGTAGCAATGTGGTGATCGGGGTTGAGAATTTCAACTTCTGAATCAGCTTTAATGTCACCTGCAGTTATTTCGCCGGAGCCGTTAGCCTCAATATACATTGTTTTAGGACCGTCTCCGTGAATTTTGAGAATTACGCCCTTAAGATTAAGAACTATCTCGGTAACATCCTCTTTTACATTTGGAATCGTTGAGAACTCGTGAAGAACGTTGTCAATCTTTACAGAAGTAATAGCATAACCCGGAAGAGATGAAAGAAGAACTCTGCGAAGGCTGTTGCCGAGTGTTGTACCAAATCCTCTTTCGAGGGGTTCAACAACAAATGTGCCATAAGCTGAATCTTCTACCGAACCGGTAAACTTTACCTCTGGTTTCTCAATACCTATCATACCAAACCCTCCTTAAAATTTACAGCTAAACTGAATTTTGTTTCGCTTTGTAAACAAAGCTTTAAGGTTAAAGAGCATTATTTTGAGTAGAACTCGACAATGAGATGCTCCGCAACAGGAGCCTCAATCTGATCTCTTTCAGGAAGGTTTACAACTTTGCCTGTTTGAGCTTCACGATTGATTTCGAGCCATGCAGGAACAGGTCTGCTTGCATTAGCTTCGATAATATTCTTCATTGAATCAGTCTGAGCTGACTTCTCTTTAATTGTGAGAACATCGCCTGCTTTACAAAGGTAAGAAGGAATGTCAACTTTTTTGCCGTTAACACAGAAGTGACCGTGTGTAACGAGCTGTCTGCCTTCTGCGCGGGAATCTGCCCAACCAAGAAGGTAAACTATATTGTCCAAACGGCTTTCACAGATCTTAAGAAGGTTTTCACCTGCTTGACCCGGCATTTTTTCAGCCATAAGGAAATATTTGTGGAACTGTCCCTCAAGGATTCCGTAATAACGCCTTGCTTTCTGTTTTTCACGAAGCTGTAAGCCGTATTCAGAAACCTTTTTACGACCCTGACCATGCTGACCAGGAGCGTAGGAACGGCGCTCTATAGCGCATTTGCCTGTATAGCATCTACCGCCTTTTAAGAAAAGCTTTTGACCTTCACGGCGGCAAAGCTTACATACCGCACCGGTATATCTTGCCATAATTTATTTCCTCCTATTAGTTTATACGCGTCTTCTTTTAGGTGGACGGCATCCATTGTGAGGGATTGGTGTTACATCTTTAATAAGTGTAACATCAAGACCTGCAACCTGTAAAGCACGGATTGCAGCTTCTCTACCTGCACCAGGACCTTTAACATAAACTTCAACAGTTTTCATACCATGCTCAATAGCAGCTTTTGCAGCTGTTTCAGCAGCTGTTTGAGCTGCGAACGGAGTGGACTTACGAGAACCTCTGAAGCCCATTTCGCCGGCGCTTGCCCATGAAACTGCATTACCCTGAGTATCAGTAATAGTAACTATTGTATTGTTGAAGGTGGATTGGATATGAGCCGCACCGCGTTCAATATTCTTACGCTCACGACGTTTGCGTGTGCCGGTTTTTTTGCCGGTAGCTTTTGTAGCCATTCTAATACCTCCCTCGACTTATTTCTTCTTGTTTGCTATTGTTTTCTTAGGACCCTTACGAGTACGAGCGTTTGTTTTTGAACGCTGACCTCTTACAGGAAGACCTTTACGATGGCGAACGCCACGATAGCAACCGATTTCTACAAGTCTCTTGATATCGAAAGCTGTTTCACGACGAAGGTCGCCTTCAACTTTAACATTGTGATCAATGTATTCACGTAATTTCGCTACATCATCCTCAGTTAAATCCTTAACTCTTGTGTCAGGATTTATGCCTGTAGCTTCGATAATTTGGCTAGCTGTTGTACGGCCGATACCGTAAATGTAAGTAAGACCGATTTCAACTCTTTTTTCTCTTGGTAAATCAACACCAGAAATACGCGCCATTTGTCAGTTGCACCTCCAAATATATTGGTTTTATCAGAGCTTAGCCCTGACGCTGTTTGTGCTTAGGATTTTCACAGATAACCATGATTTTTCCTTTGCGTTTGATTACTTTGCATTTTTCGCAAATTTTCTTAACAGAAGGTCTGACTTTCATTAGAATACCTCCTAAATAATTTTAGCATTTTTGCCTTTTTCTTATTTTGAACGCCATGTTATTCTGCCGCGAGTAAGGTCATAAGGTGACATCTCAACGGTTACCTTATCGCCCGGAAGTATACGAATGTAATTCATTCTGAGCTTTCCTGAAATGTGAGCAAGAATTTTATGGCCATTTTCAAGTTCGACCTGAAATGTTGTATTAGGTAATGCTTCTAAAACAGTACCCTCAACTTCTATCATATCGTCTTTTGACATAACAATTACCCCCAATTTTTGAATTTAATTTCATTCTGTTTTCATTATAGCTTTGTCATAATAAGCGGACCGTTACTTGTGATAGCAACCGTATGCTCAAAGTGAGCCGAAAGCTTACCATCAGTAGTTTTTACCGTCCATCCGTTAGACAAGGTTTTACAGGATGCCTTACCCTCATTTATCATGGGTTCTATGGCTATTGTCATGCCTGGCACCAAACGCACGCCCCTACCTTGAGTTCCGTAGTTTGGTACTGCCGGGTCTTCATGGAGATTAGCACCAACGCCGTGTCCTGTATATTCCCTAACAACGCTATAGCCTCGCTCTTCGCAGTAATTTTGAATTGCGCTGCCTACATCACCAAGTCTGCCGCCTGAAACTGCTTTTTTTATGCCTACATAAAGGCTTTCTTCAGTAGTTTCGATCAGCCGCTTCGCTTCTGCAGAGATATCTCCGCAAGCGAAAGTGGCGGCATTATCACCGGTAAAACCGTTGATAAAGGCTCCGAGGTCGATACTTACTATGTCGCCCGCTTTTACGATGCGCTTTTTGTCGGGAATACCATGAATAACCTCGTCATTTATGGAAATGCATGCCGTAGCAGGAAAGCCGTTATATCCTAAGAAAGTAGGTTTAGCACCTTTACTTTCAATATATTTTTTAGCTATTCGGTCAATTTCCCAAGTGCTGACACCCGGTTCAACCGCCTGACCTGCTATTTTTAGTGCTTCAGCTGAAATTCTGCAAGCTTCAAGCATTTGCTTAATTTCCTTTTCGCTTTTGAGCACTACCATGCTTAATCCTCCAACGCTTTAAGGATAGAACTTGTAATCTCACTAATCGGAGCAGTTCCCTCTACGATTTTAAGCTTATTGCATTTTTCGTAGTAATCCTTTAAAGGTTCTGTTTGTTCGTGGTAAACAGCGAGTCTGTCAAGAACTGTTTCGGGAGCGTCATCCTTGCGAATTGAAAGCTCGCCGCCACAGCTGTCGCAAACACCTTCAACCTTTGAGGGTTTGTTTTGAATGTGGTAAGAAGCACCGCACGCTTTACAAACGCGTCTGCCTGACATTCTGTTTACTACATCTTCATCGGGAACTTCAATATCAACAACTTTGTCAATAATAATTCCCATATTATCTAAAGCCTCTGCCTGAGGGATTGTTCTCGGGAATCCGTCAAGGATAAACCCTTCATTACAATCTCCGGCTGCAAGCCTTTCCTTGATGATGCCGATTACAACATCATCAGGAACTAACTTGCCGGCTTCAATAAACGATTTTGCTTTAAGTCCCATTTCTGTTCCGTTAGCAAGTGCTTCACGGATAATATTTCCTGTAGAAATTGTTGGGATATTAAGCTTTTCTGCAATGATCTCTGCCTGAGTGCCTTTACCGGCACCCGGTGCACCTAAAAATATAAGTTTCATTACATAATCCTCCTTAAATTAATCGAGGAAGCCTTTGTAATGGCGGAGCATCATTTGGCTTTCGAGCTGTTGAACAGTCTCAAGAGCAACACCAACCATAATGATAATTGATGTACCACCGAGTGAAATATTCATTGGTGAACCTGCGAGAGTTGTTATCTGTGAGAATACTGTTGGGAACAATGCTACTACGCTGAGTAATAATGCGCCGAGAAGAATGATTCTTGAGATAATTTTCTCGATGTAATTAGCAGTCGGTTTACCCGGACGAATACCAGGTATTGTACCGCTGTTAGAACGAATGTTATTTGCCATTTCAGTAGGATTATACTGAATTGCCGCATAGAAATATGCAAAGAAGATTATTAACAGGAAATAAAGCACGCCGTAGAATACGCTTGTTGTCTCAAACAGACCGAAGAACTTATCCCATCCTGAACCCTCTTCAATTTTGTTAGCTACGAAAAGCTGAATTGTCGGAGGGAGTGAAAGGATAGAGCTTGCGAAGATGATTGGCATAACACCGCTCATATTAACCTTAATAGGAATATGAGTGCTTTGACCGCCGTACATCTTACGGCCTACAACTCTTTTTGCATACTGAACAGGAATTCTTCTCTCTGCATTATCCATCCAAACGATATAAGCTATCATAAGGATATAGAATACAAGTACAAGCGGAGCGAGTACATAGTAAGCACCGCCGCGTGAGAAGTAACCTGCCGCATCACCTGTACCGAAAAGCTGTGTCATTTCGGTAGGAATACGGGAAACGATACCTGCGAAAAGAATCAGCGAAATACCGTTACCGATACCCTTACCGTTGATTTGTTCACCAAGCCACATAACAAGTGTTGTGCCGGCTGTAAGAACTAAAACTACAACAACTGCCTGGAACCATTTTGCAAAGCCATCGCCTGTGTAAAGGAGATAATTTTTTGCATTGAGGTAGATGAAGTAAGCCACGCTCTGAAGAAGACCGAGTCCGAGCGTCATATAACGGGTAATTTGTGCTATTTTCTTTCTACCCTCTTCTCCCTCTTTTGAGAGTCTCTCAAGTGCGGGAATAGCAACAGTTAAAAGTTGAATAATAATAGAACTGTTGATATACGGTGTGATAGAAAGAGCAAAAATAGTACCGTAGTTAAATGCGTCACCGGTCATCATGCTCAAATAGTTAAGGAATGTTGTTCCGCTTTTAGGGTCAATAAGACCGGTAGCAGGAATGCTTACAAACGGAATCGGAATATTAGCACCGATTCTGAATAATACAATAATAAATACTGTGAAGAGGATTTTCTTCCTTAAATCCGGGATTTTCCATGCATTAGAAAGTGTCTTAAACATGTTAAATCACCTCTGCCTTTCCTCCAGCAGCTTCAATCTTAGCCTTTGCTGCATCAGAATAAGCATTTACCTTGACTGTGAATTTTTTAGTAAGCTCACCGTGAGCCAAAACCTTAACTCCGTCAAGTGTTTTATTAACAAGACCTGAAGCCTTAAGTGCCTCAATATCAATAACAGCACCGTCTTCAAACTTGTTTTCAAGAGCAGCTAAGTTAACAATAGCAAACTCTTTACCGAAAATATTAACAAAACCTCTTTTGGGAAGACGTCTTTGTAAAGGCATCTGTCCACCTTCAAAACCCGGACGCATACCACGGCCGGCTCTTGCTTTTTGACCTTTGTGACCCTTGCCGGCTGTTTTACCTTGACCTGATGCAGGACCGCGGCCGATACGCTTTACGCTCTTTTTTGAGCCCTCAGCAGGGGAAAGCTCGTGAAGTTTCATAAGTTGCACCTCCTTGCTTATTCTTCTGTAGCCTCAATAAGATGGGCGATTTTTCTGATTTTACCTTTTGTTTGTGCGTTATCAGGCTGAATAGATGTGTCGCCGATTTTACGAAGACCTAACGCATTGGCGGTAGCAATTTGGTCCTTTTTAGAACCGATAAGGCTCTTAACGAGCTTAACTTTAATGTTAGCCATTGTTGCCACCCTCCTTAGTCTTTAAAATGTTTTACTGATTTGCCACGGATGTTTGCAACTTCTTCAACATTACGAAGTTTCATAAGACCATCCATTGTAGCTCTTACAACATTGCATGGGTTGTTTGAGCGAAGTGATTTCGCACGGATATCCTTAATACCTACTGTTTCAACAACTGCACGAACAGGACCGCCGGCAATAACGCCGGTACCGGGTGTTGCAGGTTTAAGAAGAACAACGCCTGCGCCGAATTTACCGATAATCTCGTGAGGAATAGTTGAACCTTTAAGAGCAACTTTTACGAGATTTTTCTTTGCGTCCTCGATGCCTTTACGAATAGCATCAGGAACTTCGCTTGACTTACCTAAGCCAAAACCAATTGTGCCGTTACCGTCACCGACAACTACGAGAGCAGAGAATTTCATAACTCTACCGCCCTTAACAGTTTTAGATACACGGTTGATAGCTACGACTCTTTCCTGTAACTCAGAGTCTTTACGAGCTGTTTCGAATTTAGCCAAAGTTTCTTCCTCCCTTTCTTAGAAGTTGAGGCCGCCCTCGCGAGCGCCTTCGGCCAAGCTCTGTACACGGCCGTGATATACGTAACCGCCGCGGTCGAATACTACATCTTTAATATTCTTTTCCGCTGCACGTTCTGCTAATAATTTACCTACTTTATAAGCTGCGTCTTTGTTTCCGCCGTAATCCTTGAAGTCCTTTTCAACAGTTGATGCTGTAGCGAGTGTAACACCGTTTACATCATCTATCAACTGAGCATAAATATGCTGAAGAGAACGGAATACATTGAGACGAGGACACTCAGCTGTACCGCTGATTTTGCCGCGAACTCTTTTATGACGCTGAACTCTTGCTTTGTTAGTGTTCGGTCTTTGTACCATTATTTCTTCACCTCTTATTTAGAATTCAGGGATTATTTGCCGCCCTTACCAGCTTTGCCTTCCTTACGGCGAATAACTTCATCAACATATTTGATGCCTTTACCTTTGTAAGGTTCCGGAGGTCTTTTGCCTCTAACTTCAGATGCAAACTGACCAACCTTTTGCTTGTCGGGACCGGATATTACGATTTTGTTTGGTGACGGAACATCAATTGTGATACCGTCAACTTCTGATACTGTTACATTGTGTGAGTAACCAATGTTAAGAACAAGGTCTTTGCCCTGTTTTGCTGCACGGTAGCCGATGCCGTTTATTTCAAGCTCTTTTGAGAAACCTTCGCTGACACCTTTAACCATGTTTGCGATAAGTGTTCTGTTAAGACCGTGAAGTGAACGGTTTTCTTTGCTATCGTCAGGACGTGTAACTGTAATTACACCGTTGTCAAGAGCAACAGTAATACTGCTGTTAACTGTTCTGGTAAGAGTGCCTTTAGGACCTTTTACAGTAACAGTGCTACCGTCAATCTTAACATCAACGCCTGCAGGAACTGCAATCGGCATTCTGCCTATACGTGACATATTACTGTACCTCCTTACCAAATATATGCAAGAACTTCGCCGCCGACATTTGCTTTGCGAGCTTCTTTATCTGTCATGATACCCTTTGAAGTTGAAAGGATAACAATGCCGAGTCCGTTTTGAACTTTTGGCATATCTTCGCAGTTAGAATAAATACGAAGACCGGGTTTGGAAACTCTGCGAAGTCCTGTGATAACCTGAGACTTATTAGGACCGTATTTGAGAGCAATCTCAATTACACCCTGTTTACCGTCTTCGATTACTTTAAAACTTTTAATATAACCCTCATCTACAAGAATCTGAGCAATTGACTTCTTGATATTAGACGCTGGTACCTGCACTGTATCGTGCTTTGCTGAGTTAGCGTTACGAATTCTTGTAAGCATATCAGCAATTGAATCAGTAATCTGCATTCTATGTTTCCTCCTTTATCAATTGCTTACCAGCTTGCTTTCTTAACACCAGGGATTTGACCTGCGTGAGCAAGTTCCCTAAAGCAAATACGGCATACGCCATATTTACGAAGATAAGCGTGCGGTCTACCACAGATTTTGCATCTGTTGTACTGTCTTGTAGAGTATTTAGCAGGTCTTGCCTGCTTAACTTTCATAGATTTTTTTGCCACAGTAACCCCTCCTTACTTAGCAAACGGAGCGCCGAGGAGTGTGAGTAACTCACGGCCTTCTTCGTCTGTGTTAGCAGTAGTGATAAAGTTAATATCCATACCGCGAACTTTGTCGATTTTATCGTACTCGATTTCAGGGAAAATGAGTTGTTCCTTAACACCTACAGAGTAGTTACCTCTGCCATCGAATGAGTTAGGGTTAATACCTCTGAAGTCTCTAACTCTCGGAAGAGCGAGATTAAAAAATCTGTCAAGGAATTCATACATACGGTCACCGCGAAGTGTAACCTTAGCACCGATGTCCATACCTTCACGAAGCTTGAAGTTAGCAACTGATTTTTTTGCTTTGCAAACTACAGGTGTTTGACCGGTGATTTGCTTGAGATCGCTGATGATAGCGTCAAGGACTTTTGAGTTATCCTTAATTTCACCTGATGTGACGCTTACAACGATTTTATCAAGCTTTGGGACCTGCATGACGCTCTTGTAGCCGAACTTTTTCATGAGCTGCGGAGCTACATCTGTGTTATAAAATTCTCTAAGTCTTGCTGCCATTGTAAGTCCCTCCCTTATTCAAATTTTGCGCCGCATTTTTTGCAAACGCGCTTTTTATCTTTACCGGTACCCTCGTGACCTACTCTTGTGGCTGCGCCGCATTTTGGGCAAACGAGCTGTACTTTGTCCGCATAAAGAGCGCTTTCGGCTTTAATAATACCGCCTTGTTCGCCCATTTTGCGCGGTTTTACATGTTTAGAAACGACATTAACGCCTTCAACAATTACCTTGCCTTCTGATGGAGATACCTGAAGTACCTTGCCTTTTTTGCCGCGGTCTTTACCTTGAATAACGATGACCTCGTCTCCTGTTTTGACATGAACTTTATTCATAATCGTACCTCCTAATTAAAGTACTTCTGGAGCAAGAGAAAGAATCTTGAAGTATTCTTTTTCACGAAGCTCTCTTGCTACAGGTCCGAAAATACGGGTACCTTTAGGGTTTTTATCTTCTCTGATTATAACAGCTGCATTTTCGTCAAAACGGATATATGTTCCGTCATCACGGCGTACGCCGCTTACTGTACGAACTACTACAGCCTTTACAACCTCACCTTTTTTTACAACGCCACCGGGTGCTGCTTTCTTGACAGAAGCCACGATAACATCACCGATATTGGCATACCTCTTACCGGAACCACCTAAAACGCGAATGCACATAATTTCTTTTGCACCAGTGTTGTCGGCTACCTTGAGGTAACTCTGTTGCTGTATCACAGTGTGTGCCTCCTTCTAAAGCCTAATTATTTAGCTTTTTCAATTATTTCACATACACGCCATCTTTTATCTTTAGAGAGTGGGCGTGTTTCCATAATCATTACACGGTCGCCGATTCCGCACTCGTTTAACTCATCATGAGCTTTAACTTTAAGTGTACGGTTGACAATCTTCTTGTAAAGTGGATGCTGTACTCTGTCTTTAATGGAAACAACTACAGTTTTATCCATTTTATCGCTTGTTACGATGCCGACACGAGTTTTTCTTAAATTTCTTTCCATTTAATTTGCCCTCCGTGCTTAAGAATTTTTGCCGTTGAGCTGAATGTCACGAATTACTGTCATAACGCGTGCAATATCCTTTTTAACGGCACTTATTCTCATTGGGTTGTCAAGCTGATTGATGGCTTGCTGGAAGCGGAGGTTGAAAAGTTCTTTCTTCAGTTCAAGGAGTTTAGCATCCAACTCTGCCTGAGAGAGTTTTCTTAATTCACTTGCTTTCATTCTGCCTCACCATCCTGTTCTGCCTTAACGACAAACTTACATTTAATAGGAAGCTTGTTTGCTGCAAGACGCATAGCCTCACGAGCAAGAGCTTCGTCAACGCCGCCAATTTCAAACATCATTCTGCCCGGTTTAACAACTGCTACCCAGTATTCCGGTGAACCTTTACCGGAACCCATTCGGGTTTCAGCAGGTTTTTCTGTAATTGGCTTATCAGGGAAAATCTTAATCCAAACTTTACCGCCACGCTTGATGTAACGAGTCATAGCAATACGGGCTGCTTCGATTTGGTTTGAAGTAATCCATGCAGGTTCGAGAGCCTGAAGACCAAAATCACCGTAAGTAACTTTTGTACCTTTGTGAGCTGTGCCTTTAAGACGGCCTCTCTGAACTCTACGGTATTTAACTCTTTTTGGTAATAACATTACTTGGCTCCCCCTTCCCTTTTAGTTTTACGAGACTCGTGGAGAACTTCACCTTTGTAAATCCAGATTTTTACGCCGAGACGACCGTATGTTGTTTTTGCTTCTGCAAAACCGTAGTCAATATCGGCACGGATTGTCTGAAGTGGAATAGTTCCTTCATGGTACTGCTCTGTACGAGCGATTTCAGCACCGCCAAGTCTGCCTGAAACCTGAGCTTTGATACCTTTTGCACCGGCTTTCATTGTGCGGCCTATAGACTGCTTAAGAGCGCGTCTGAAAGATACACGTTTCTCAAGTTGAGCTGCAATATTTTCAGCTACGAGCTGAGCGTTAAGATCAGGTTGCTTAATTTCTGTGATATTGATGAATACATCTTTATCTCCACCAAGCATTTTCTTAACTGTCTCTTTAAGTTTCTCGATTTCTGCGCCGCCGCGACCGATTACGATACCCGGTTTTGCACAGAAAATGTTAATGCGAACTCTTTTAGGGTCGCGTTCGATTTCAACCTTTGGAACACCTGCTGGAGCAAGGAGTTCAAGAAGGAATTCACGAAGTTTAATATCTTCAACAAGAATATCACCAAATTCACCTTTTTTAGCAAACCAGCGAGATTCCCAATCTTTGATAACGCCTACTCTTAATCCTGTAGGATTGACTTTCTGGCCCATTGTATTTCCTCCTCTCGCTTATTCTGCATCCTTGAGTACAAGGGTGATATGGGATGTTTTTTTGTTAATTCTGTTAGCGCTGCCTCTTGCTCTCGGTCTGATTCTCTTAAGAGTAGGACCTTGGCATACCCAGCACTGTGAAACATAGAGTGTTGAAACATCCATGTTTTTGTTTTCAGCATTTGCGATAGCTGATTTAAGAAGCTTCTCAAGCGGCTCACAAGCAGCCTTAGGTGTGTGCTTGAGAATTGCCATTGCTTCATCTGCAGGCTTGTTGCGAATAAGGTCAAGAACTATCTGAACCTTACGCGGAGCTATTCTTATATAAGTAGCTTTTGCTGTTGCCTCCATTGATTACACACTCCTTTCGACTATTATTTACCGTTATTTGAAGTTTTTGAACCTGCATGACCTCTGAAGGTTCTTGTTGGTGCGAATTCACCGAGCTTGTGACCGATCATATCTTCTGTAACATATACAGGAACATGTTTGCGGCCGTCATGTACAGCAAAAGTGTGACCAACGAAATCAGGGAAGATTGTTGAACTTCTGCTCCATGTTTTAAGAACGATTTTTTCGCCGTTTTCATTCATTTTAAGAACTCTTTCGAGGAGCTTTGGCTGAACGAAAGGTCCTTTTTTAATACTTCTGCTCATTGTAATTGCTCCTTTCCGGCTTATTTGCCGTTACGACGCTTCACGATAAGCTTATCGGAGCGATTCTTTTTAGCTCTTGTCTTATAACCGAGAGCAGGTTTACCCCAAGGAGTAACAGGGCCCGGACGACCGATAGGTGATTTACCTTCACCACCACCGTGAGGGTGATCGTTAGGGTTCATAACAGAACCGCGAACTGTAGGTCTGATGCCCATGTGACGGGTACGGCCTGCTTTACCAATCTTAACATTTTCATGGTCAAGGTTGCCTACCTGGCCAACAGTAGCCATGCAGTTAGCAGGAACATTACGAAGCTCGCCTGATGGAAGTCTGAGAAGAGCATAAGCGCCTTCTTTAGCCATAAGCTGAGCTGCGTTACCTGCTGCTCTTACAAGCTGACCGCCTTTACCGGGGTAAAGCTCAATGTTATGAATAACGGTACCTACAGGGATATCTGTAAGCGGTAATGCATTACCGGGCTTAATATCTGCTGAAGGACCTGCAACAACTGTATCGCCTACCTTAAGGCCAACAGGTGCAAGGATATATGCCTTTTCACCGTCTGCATACTCAAGAAGAGCGATATGGGCTGAACGGTTTGGATCGTATTCAAGAGATTTAACTGTTGCCGGAACATCAAATTTGTTTCTCTTGAAGTCGATTACTCTGTATTTTCTACGGTTTCCGCCGCCTCTGTGACGAACGGTAATTCTACCGTAGCTGTTACGACCTGAATTCTTTTTAAGAGGCTTTAAAAGACTCTTTTCAGGAGCAACCTTTGAAAGGTCAGAGTAATCTGTAACCGACATATTACGCCTAGCGTTTGTAGTCGGATTATAAACTTTAATAGACATTTTATTCACACTCCTATAATGGTTTTGCGGAGATGTCAACTCCATACTATTCCATATCGGGAATAAGATAAATAAGTTTTAAATCAGATTACATCATACCGTCAAAGAATTCAATTGTTTTTGAATCCTCAGTAAGAGTAACGATAGCTTTCTTCCAAGAAGCTTTATAGCCTTCGAATCTGCCGTATCTTCTCATCTTACCGTTAACAGTAATTGTGTTAACTTTTGCAACCTTTACGCCGAAAAGTTCTTCAACTGCCTTAGCAATTTCAACTTTGTTTGCATCGTCAGCAACTTTGAATGTGTATTTTTTGGAAGCAACGCCCATCATAGATTCTTCTGTGATGATTGGCTTAATGATAATGTCTTGTGCAAGTTTCATTATGCGTAAACCTCCTCAATCTTTGTAACTGCATCCTTGAGAACAACGAGTGAATTGCAGTTGAGAATGTCATATACATTAAGTGTGTTTACGGTTGAAACTTTAACACCCTCAATGTTTCTGAGACTCTTGTAAGCAACTTCGTTATTTTCAGGAAGAACTACGAGTGTTTTCTTGCCGGCTTTAATAGCTGTAAGCATTTCTGCCATTGTTTTTGTTTTGATAGAATCAAGAGCGATTGAATCAAGAACAAGCATTTCATCTGCTGCAACTTTTGAAGAAAGGGCTGACTTCATAGCAAGTCTCTTTACCTTTTTGTTAACTGAAATGCCGTATGTGCGAGGCTTCGGACCAAGTGCGATACCGCCGTGATACCACTGCGGAGCTCTTGTAGAGCCTTGTCTTGCACGACCTGTACCTTTTTGGCGCCATGGTTTTTTACCACCGCCGCTAACTTCGGAACGAGTCTTTGTGGACTGAGTGCCCTGACGCTGATTAGCTAAATAAGCAACAACAACAAGGTGCATAGCTGACATATTTGGCTCAATACCGAAAACTGAATCGCTGAGCTCGATGTCAGAAACCTTTTTGCCTGCCATATCAAGTACTGATAATTTACTCATCGTTTACACTCCTTCCTTAAGCTTTCTTAACGCTGTCAGCAATAACAACTGTGCCGCCTTTAGGACCCGGAACAGAGCCTTTAATAGCGATGAGGTTGTTCTCACTGTCAACCTTAACTACTGTGAGATTTTGAACAGTTACACGCTCAACGCCGAGGTGACCTGCCATTTTTTTGCCTTTGAAAACGCGAGAAGGTGTTGAACAAGCACCAAGTGAACCTGCGTGTCTGCCAACAGGACCTGTACCGTGGCTTTCTCTGAGACGGGAGAAATTCCATCTTTTGATAGCGCCTGCAGTACCTTTACCTTTGCTGGTACCTACTACATCAACGAAATCGCCTGCAGCAAATACATCAGCCTTAAGGATGTCGCCTACGTTTACAGAAGACATGTCGTCAAGTTTAAATTCCTTGAGGACTTTCTTTGGAGCAACATCAGCTTTTTTGAAGTGACCTGCCATTGGCTTGTTTACTCTGTTAGCTTTCATGTCGCCGTAACCGATTTGAACGGCTTCGTAGCCGTCTGTTTCAGTTGTCTTTTTCTGGACAACTACGCATGGACCAGCTTCAACAACGGTAACAGGAATCATATTACCTTTTTCGTCAAAAATCTGTGTCATGCCGATTTTCTTTCCGATAAGACCTTTTTTCATGTTTTTTCCTCCTTCAGATTATTGGTTGAGTTGCCTCAACATGACCTGATGCCTGAATAATCAGGCATATTTAAAATTAAGCTTTTTATCGGATTAAAGCTTAATCTCAAAATCAACACCGGCTGGGAGCTCAAGACCTGTAAGAGCTTCAACTGTTTTGTTTGAAGGTCTTAAGATGTCAATGAGTCTCTTGTGTGTGTGCTGTTCGAACTGCTCACGGGAATCTTTGTATTTGTGAACTGCACGAAGCACTGTAACAACCTCTTTTTCTGTTGGGAGCGGAATAGGACCTGAAACCTGAGCGCCTGTACGCTTTGCAGTTTCTACAATCTTTTCTGCTGCCTTGTCAACAAGGTTGTGATCGTAACCTTTAAGTCTGATTCTGATTTTTTCCTTAACTGCCATTTGTAACGCCTCCTAAAAATTTTGGCGGGCTGCGTAAATTCTATACAACTCCCCCGGGCTATTCGGGTATTTCTTTTAAAAATCCCGACATAGCATAACTATATCCGGGATAAATCTACGCTCTGATACAGACTTGCAGCCACAGTTAAGGATGGCAGACAAGTATGTGTTCAGTATTTAATCGCCCGGTTTTAAATCGGACATACTCCGCGGAAATTCCCTGCCTCTGTGGGCAGCCACCTCCCGCATCTACGCATGTAGTTTGCATAAAAGGGCATAAAAATATTGGGACACGCCCTTCACGCGCCCCAATAATATACCATATAAAAAACAATAAATCAAGTGTTTTTTGTAATTTTTTTAGAATTTTTTTAAAAAAGTTTGTAACAAACTACCAAGCATAATTTCATCATTTTTAGCCCTTTTAATCAACGCCGGTGAAATAATCGGGGTGCTGTGGCATAACTAAGACTTTTACCATATTAAAACAAAGCAAACCCTCTGCATAGGACACACCCACATTACCTGTGGCTTTGCCTGTTGCAACAGAAATTTTGCCCTCCAGGTCTATCTGATATACCTTTTCTAATGTATCGGGGCTTTTAATAACATTGCCTTTTTCATCACGCTGATTTTTAAACTGCAAAACAAAATTATTGCCTGTATCCGGAGAAGAATAAATAGCAACTAAGTATTCAGGGTCAACCTTGTATTTACTGTTTACCATTTTTATATATTTATTGTCCGGACTGTCCGAAAGCAGATTGTCACCGTTTTTGCTTAAGTCCTCATATTCTGAGATAGGGTCGTAGCCGCTTTTATCTGTGGTGTATTTAACGCTGTCGCCCGATTGATGATTATTATGACTCTGTGTTTGCGAATGGTTATTATCAGAAGCGGCTGTAACAGACTGAGTACCGTTACCGTTGGAAGATATTATATTTCCTGTTGTGTACTGTGCAGAATATTCGTTGGTGCTATAGTCAGCATTTGTACCGCCGGTTAACGAATACAAGGTAACGCCGTCTTCCTTCTTGTTGCCGTTAACTTTTGCAAGGGACGACACGGCTATAACAAGAACAACCACACCAACTAATAATGCCCCACTCAAAGCAACAATAATACCTACGGTCTTTTTATCATATTTTTTACTCATACTTTCTCCTAAAGACGCACTATATATACACTATATATAATAGTATACAAAAAACAACATACAAAACGGGCTTGTTTTCAACTGCACCGAATACCGATTTGCATATACATTATATATACGGTATATAAAACTGATACCAAAGTTATATAAAAGCACGAACTGCTTTGAATTATGATTTTGAAAATTAAAAAGAAAAGAGAGCGAGGTTGCCCACGCTCTCCCTGTGAAAACTATTGCAATAATTCACACTAACAAAGTGCGAGGTTTTGACTATTAGCCAATTGTTTCTGAAACGTTAGGTGCTAAGCTTGCGAACATTTTGAGGATAACACCAACTACCGGGAAATCAATGATAGCTGCTAAATTACCGCCATAAATCTCTTCGCCTGTCTCAGGGTCAACAGAAACAGAAATAAGTGAACCCATAGCCTCAGCAATTTCGTTTACATCAAGACCGTAGTTAGCGAGAAGTTGCCAAATAGAATCTAACATTTTGTGTGCCTCCTTTCCCTATTGTTATAGGTATAATATCACACAATAATTGTTTTATTTTTCCAAAAAAGAAATATATTACATATTTTTATTTTTCGTTAAAATAGCTTATTCTTCGTGGTATAATTTGTTCATTTTTAATTACACATTGAGGATTATTCCAACAAACTATATCGAAAAAGTCGTCTATCAGTTTGCTTTCAAATTCTTCAAAGCATCTGCTTAATTCGGTATTTCTTCTGTTTATATTGTGTGCGTCAGAACCGACAAAGTCAACAAATCCGTATTCAAGCATTCTTAGAGCTGTATTTTCAACCTCAGCTCCGAAAGCCCCTTCTGCGGAGCAACCGTTCATTTGGAACAAGACTCCCTTGTCAGAAAGCCTTTGAAAAACAGAAAAATCGTCCAGCACAAATTCGTACCTTTCAGGATGTGCAATAATAGGAACTAAACCGTTAGATATCAAGTAATTGCACCAAGCCGTAACATCCTCTTCGGATGTTTTGAAAAAATCAAACTCTATTAAGATGTATCTGGAGCCGCACAAAGTATACGGTTTAAAATACTTCACATTAAAAATGTCATCATCGCAAAGGATTTCAAATCCTAATTCCAGTTTTAAGTCAATACCCTCCTGCAAAAGCACCTGCCGGAGTTTTTCGGCTTTTTCATTTCGTTGGTCAAATAAATCCTCGGCTCTGTCCCAATACATTAAATGAGGTGTGAGAAAAAGAATTTTTGTACCGACATCCTCAGCCATTGCGCACAAATCCAGGGTTTCATAAAAAGAACGGGAGCCGTCATCAATATTCCATAAAACATGTGAATGAATATCAATAAATTCATTATTCATTTTCTTCACCGCAGTTTATATTCACTTCTGCTGCTGTTTCGTCAGTTACACCGTCAGAAGCGCTTTCTTCCAACTCTTTCTCATATTCTTTTTTTGCCGAAAGCATAGCTCTTTTGCCTATTACACCGTCATCATACATAAGCTTTAAAACAATTACGGTAAGCGGCAGCAAAATAACGCCTATTGCGCCGAAAACTCTTGCGCCTATAAACATCGCAATTATTGTTACAATAGCCGGAAGCCCCGCTTGATTTGCAACAAGCTTTGGCTCTATAATCTGCCTTAATACCGTTATTATTGCATAAAGAACAATAAGCGAAATTGCAAGACCGATTCTACCCATAATCAGGCTGTAAACAGCCCAAGGTATAATAATTGTTCCCGTACCTAAAACAGGTATAATGTCTACAACACATGTTACAAAAGCAATAACAACCGTGTATCCGCCGTCATATACGCCTATTAGTTTCATAAAGGAAAGTCCTAAGAACATTTCGGCAAAAGTAATAAGCATTATAGTAGCGTATGCTTTTACCAGCTTGCCGATACCCCTTGTAACCGTGCGTTTTGAATTAACGATTCTTTTACCTTTCTCTTCTGAGAAAAAGCCAAGAATAAAAGTTTTGATTTCATCGTATCCCGAAGTCATAAATACACAAGATATGATTAAAACAAGAATAGCCAGAAAAGCAGACGGAATACCTTTTACTACGCTCCATGCGCCGCTCAGCGGAGTTGACAAAACAGATAAGTCTATAGAACCGCTTTCCTGACCTGCACCGTTCTGCAATTTAATAAAAAAGTCTGATACATAACCGCCGATAGAGTTTGACAGCGTTTTCGGTAATTTAACAATCACACTCATTACAAGCTCTTCAACAGTATTTATAAATTCGTTTATTGTTGAAAACTGAGCAAATAAATAACTGAAAAAGTCTTTGAGTTCCGACACTAAAAGTGTAATGGCTCCGCCGATAATACCAAAAGCCAAACACACAATAAGAAGCACAAACAAAATAGATATAACGCCGTGCGCTTTTATACGAAGCTTTTTAGATATTGCTTTGACCGGTTTTTGCAGAAAAATCGCTAAAGCGGCAGCAACTAAGAACGGCCAGATATACGCCAGCGCATATTTAACCAAAAACACATACAAACCGATAAAGATTGCCGCATATACGAAATCAATTATAAATTTTCGTTTAGTTTCTGTTATATAATCCATAGCAACACCTACTTGCGCAGTAATTTCTGTTTATTATTTTTATTTTATACCATAAAAGCAAATAATGCAATAATATTTAGCGGATTATGAAAAATATTTCGTTTTTCTGCATTTTTGTCCAAAAAAATTAAAATATACTCTTTATTATTTTAGAAAGTTATGGTAAAATAAATGTGATTATCACACCAAACGGGAGGTTCCCTTATGAATATTGCTATAATGGGCTTTGGAACAATCGGCACAGGAGTTGCCGAGCTTCTAATTAAAAATCAAAAGAGCATTGCCGAAAAAAGTTGTCAGGATGCTTTAAACATCAAGTATATTCTTGACATAAGAGATTTTCCTAATCACGAACTCGGTCAATACTTTACAAAGGATTTTAACGATATATTAAACGATAAAGATGTACAAATAGTAGTTGAATGTATGGGCGGTACAAATCCTGCATTCGAGTATGTTTCAAGCTGTCTTAAAGCCGGCAAGAGTGTAGTTTCTTCTAATAAGGAGCTTGTTGCCGCTAAAGGTATTGAGCTTTTAGAATTGGCAAGGGAAAATAATGTTAATTTTCTTTTTGAAGCCAGTGTCGGCGGCGGCATACCTATAATCAGGCCTATAAGCCAATGCCTTGCCGCTAACGAAATAACCGAAATAGCAGGTATTCTTAACGGAACAACCAATTTTATTTTAACTAAAATGTTTGAAGAGGGACAGGCTTTTGACGACGCCCTCAAATTAGCTCAGGAAAACGGCTATGCAGAGCGCGATCCGTCCGCAGATATTCTCGGTCACGATGCTGCCAGAAAGATTTGTATATTGGCTTCTTTAGCTTACGGAAAGCATGTATACCCTGATTCTGTTGAAACTGTAGGCATTACCGAAATTACCTCGGCAGATGTTGAATATGCAGAAAGCTGGGGCGGTGTAATTAAACTTATCGGCAGAGCCGTAAAAATGAACGACAATACAATTACCGCTACAGTAGGTCCTTGCTTTATAGGTAATCACTGTCAATTAGCCTCTGTAGACGATGTGTTTAATGCAATCCTTGTTCGCGGAGACGCTTTAGGCGATGCTGTATTTTACGGCAGAGGCGCAGGCAAGCTCCCTACTGCAAGTGCTGTAGTGGCTGATATTATCGACTGTGCAAAGCATACGGAAAAACGGCGTGTATTCGGTTGGGGCCCCGCTCAGGAAAATTATGTTGCTGACCCGCTTTCACAAAAAACAGCTCTTTATGTTCGCGGAAATGCAGAAGACGCCGAAAAAGCCAAAGCAGATGTTCTTAAAGCATTCCCGGGAGCGACTGTATTAAAAAGAAAACATTGCGAAAATGGCGAAATTGCGTTTATTACTCCTGTAATGGTTGAAAGCGATTCTCATAAATTGATTGAAGCTTTACCTATAGACACAAAAAACATACTTCGTGTATTAGATTATTAAAGAAAGGGTGACATTTATGGCAGTGTGCCCTAAATGCGGAAGACCTCTACATATCTGGAATATTAAGGCTGAATGTCCCGGTTGTAATGTTAACATACCGAACTATGACTGGGAGGGTCGTTTAGAACAGGACTCTGTAAACGCCGAAATTGCCTGGGTAAAATTCAGAAAATTCACCGGTAACTTTAAAAGCGCATTATTTGGCGGCAAACTCCGTATTGTTCGCTTTATATTCACTTTTGTACCGTTAATTTTACTTGTTTTGCCGCTTGCAAACTACAGCATTAACCTTCCCTTACTTTCATCGTCAGGTAAAAATTTCACACTTTTAGATTTTAGTATGAACGAATTAACATCGCTTAACTGGGAAGGTATCTTGAGCCTGTGCAAATCAGATTTTTTAGGCATACCTATAACACTTGTACTTTTATCTGTTGTATTCCTTTATTTAGCTATCGTTTTCGGTGTGTTAAACTTTGTATTTGTATTGGCATGCGCACCTAAACTTAATGCTAAAGCAAATATAGTAATGTGCATTGCATCAACGGTATGTTTTGTTGTTTCCCCTATTCTTTTTAATATCGGGATAAACACATTAGCCGATACTTCAATTACATTGCTTTCGGGCAGTTCACAATACGGAATAATCGTGGGTATTATATTGTTCGTAATAAATATTGTGCTTAACGCAATAATAAACAAAGGCTTTAAAAAAGAAATTCAGAAAAACTGATTCACGAAAAAATCGGATGGTTTTGACGCCATCCGATTTTTATTATTCTGCAAAAACTATATCTTTTTTGAACTGTTCGAGCCTTACCTCGTAAGCCTTCATAATTTCATCTTTAAAAGCAAGCTTTGGATTTTCTATACCGAGCTTTTTCATAAGATATTCGGTAAAAAGTGGATTTTGAATTAAGAAAGGACCTAAAAGATAAGTTCCGTATAAGTTATTTTTACGAATGCCCTCGGTCTTGCTGTCAATAAATGAGCCGTAGCCTTTAGTTACATTAATAAAAGCATCCTCAGCTTTAATGTTGTAGGAATGTGAAAAACGGCTTGTGTAGCCCACAATTTCCATACCCTCAAACTCGCCTAAAAACAATGAGTTATTTCGCTTAGGAATGGTTCTTTTAGCATTAAAGCTGACAATATGGAGTCCGTCTGTCTTATCGCCGTCAGAGGTTTCAATAAAATCGCCCATTATTTCAAATGTGTTACCGGTCATCAAGAAAACAACGCCTTTGTTTATAAGCTCTTTTATTCTGTCTTCGTGGCCTTTCAGACGAGAAAGAATGCGTTCTTGGTTAGATTCACTGCAAGAGCCGAAATATACCATATCAACATCTTCTGTTAAAAACTTAGGCATTTCGCTTACGGGAGTTTTTATAAATTCCGCTTCAGGCAAACAAAGTTCAAAATAACGCATATTGGCTTTGTCTCCGAAAAGGCAACAGATTTCAGGATAAAGCACCTCTATTTTCATACTTTATCACCGTCCTTAACACTTTGAGCTTTAGAAAATTCTATTTTAATCTTTTCTTCTACCTTGCACGCTAAATCGTAAGTAGAAGTATCGTGAAGAAGATAAAGCTTATCAATATCCTTATCCATAATATCTACTGCCTTAAATTCGTCTTCTTCACAAAGGATTCTATCGGCAGGAACACCCGCTATAAGAAGTCTGAGTTTGTAATCGAAGCACCTTGGACCTGCAAGAACAATTTGTTTTATATCCGGAGTATTTAAAAATTCAAAATCCGCATCATATATCCAACCGATAAATTCCGAGGAATCCCGTCTTTCGAAAAGGTCGTCTATCATAATAAAAACTGTTCTTGAGCCGGTTTCATGGCCTACAAAATCAAGTGTTCTTGAACATGAAACAGAGTTTTGACCTTTTGCCATTGTTCTGATAACTTCTGTTCTGCCGGCTTTTGTTTCGTTATATCGGGTTTGTGTAACGCTGATTTTTGCCATATATTCTTTAACTTTATTTATATCAACATTAAACTCAGACATTAAAGTTATAGCGGCAAGTTCGTTGTAAATGTTATACAAAGCCCTGTTTACCATTGGGAAAGTATCTTTTGTGCCTTTATGTTCAATGGTAATAGTCTTATTTTTGTAATCAATGTCAGTTAAAAGGTAATCCGCATCATAAGACCTGAAATCACAATCGGGATTAGAGCAATGTGCTTTACCGATATGGTGATACCTTAAATAATCATATTCCAATTTACTGTCACACTTAGGGCAAATGGAAAAATCGTTAATCAAATTAATACATTCGGTAACATCAGTATCTAATTTGTCTATACCGAAATAGACTCTGTCATTATCTTTTAAAAGCTGTGAAGACTGCAGGCAGTCCGCATTAAGAATGAGCTTAGTTGTTTTCGGAACATAGGTATCAAGAATACTGAAAATGTATTCGGGGTGAGCATTACGCTTTATAGAATCCCTGAAAAGATTAGTCACTATAAGGTAATCCGGTTTTATAAACGGCAATATAAGCCTCGAAAAACGCTCGTCCACTTCAAGCACAAGTGCGTCAATTTTAGGTCTGCCGAAAATATTTACGCTGTGAGTTAAAGCAGTAGCCACACCTGTATTGATATTTGAGCCGTATCTGTTTGATACAACTTTCATTCCGCTTTGCGACAGAATATCTGCCACCATATTAGTTGTGGTAGTTTTACCGTTCGTACCGGTAACACAAAGTACATTCGGAGATTTTTTAGTTTGCTTTAAATAGTCAGGACAAATTTTAAGGGCTATAAAACCCGGGTACATTGTGGCATTTCTTTTTAACAAGCGCAAAAGACAATATACAAGTTTAGATACCCACAGGGCAATAAAATATCTAACTCTATTCATCAATCAAACACCCTCAGAGGTACAATGCGGGCAACGCGTTGCCTCTATGTTAATTTCACTTTTACAGTAAGGGCAAATTTTTGTGGTAGCAGGAGCTTCTTCTGTTTCAACCTTTTTGCCGAGACTGCGAAGCTTGTTAACACCTTTAACAAGAAGAAATATTACAAATGCCGTAATAATAAAATCAATTACCCCTTGAATGAAAAGACCGTAATTGACAGTTGACGCTCCCGCTTGAGTAGCTGCCGCAAGAGTTGCATATTCGTTGCCGTCAAGGGCAATAAATAAATCTGTGAACGAAACCTTGCCCGTAACAAGAGTAATAATCGGAGTGATTATATTTTCAACAAGACTTGTTACAATGCCGCTGAAAGCACCGCCGATGATAACGCCGACCGCCAAATCAATAACATTACCTTTGGATATAAAATCCTTGAATTCTTTTATAAAGCCAACACCTTTTCTTTCTTTCATAATGAAAATCCTTTCTAAAAAAATTTACTTAGCAAGTATAACATACTTTTTTTCGATTTTAAAGACTTTTATCAAATCTATTGCAAATTTTTTGGTAATGTTGTATACTTTTTCGTGGTCAGAGTTAAAATAGATTACACTCAAGGAGGCAATACTATGATTTTAACTGCCGATATCGGCAACACAAATATCACTCTCGGTATATTCCAAGATGATGATATTATCTTTATTTCGAGGCTTTCAACTGATAGGCGCCGGACAGAAGCCCAATACGCCGTTGAGTTAAAAAACATTTTTCAGTTGGAAAATATCGAAGCAGAAAAAATTGATGGCGCTGTAATCAGCTCTGTTGTACCCGAGCTTACCCGTACCATTAAAGAAGCTGTTGAAATGGTAACCGGATGCGACTCGTTGGTAGTTGCGGCAGGTATAAAAAACGGTCTCAGAATTGCTACGGACAACCCCAAAGAACTTGGTGCAGACCTTGTAGCAGGCGCTGTGGGAGCTATAGCTCAATACCCGTTACCCTGTCTTGTAATGGACTTAGGCACAGCCACCAAAATTTCTGTTATTGACGAGGGGGGCATATTTTTGGGTTGTACCATCGCACCGGGCATTGAAATTTCTTTAAACGCACTTTCAAACGGCACATCACAGTTGCCGGCCATAGAACTTGCACCGCCTGCTAACGCTATTGGTACAAACACAATTGAATGTATTCGCTCAGGAACAGTTCTGGGTAATGCTTGTATGCTTGACGGTATGGCTGACAAATTAGAAAAGGAGTTAGGCAAACCTATCAAAACCCTTGTAGCAACCGGCGGTCTTGCAAAAGAAATTGTGGCCTGTTGCGAAAAAGAAATTGTATATAACAAAGACCTTGTTTTAGAAGGGCTTTTAGCTATATACAAAAAAAACAAATAATTAAATAAACAAAAAACAAACAAACTGAAATCGCATTATATCCGTAAAAATTTTTCAGGAATAATAGCAAAGGAGTTTTTATTATGAAACAAAAAAAGAAACTTGTTCGTTTAGTAATGTGTGCATTATTTTCGGCATTGATAGTCGTTATGACATTCACACCGTACCTCGGCTACATTACAGTCGGCATTATCGAAATAACAACTCTTCACGCAGTTGTAATACTCGGTGCTGCAATTTTAGGACCCGCAATGGGTTCTGTATTAGGCGGAGTATGGGGTATAACCTGTATTATGCGCGCATTCCAATTTGGCATTGTGCCCTTTCAAAACCCGTTAGTATCACTTTTACCGCGTATTGTTGTAGGACTTTTAGCCGGACTTGTATTTAAAGGGCTTTCGAAAACAAAGTGCAAAAAGCCTATATCTCTCGGCATTTCAGCATTGGTAGGTACACTCACAAACACGGTACTTGTTCTTAGTTTTCTCAACTTGTGCGGAGGCTTCCAAGTTCTCTTCGGCGACAGCGCGAAAACCATTGATGTTATTATAACAACAATAATCAGCACAAACGGTTTAATAGAATTAGCTTTAGCCGTAATTCTTGTGCCGACAATTTATATGGCTACGGAAAAGTTCTTTAAAGATAAAATATAATTTTCAAATATAAAATACAACTAAACAGATAAGCTTAAGGGCTGTAAAAAACGAAAGTTTTTTACAGCCCCTATTTTATATCTCAATTTCAACTATATATTTTTTTGATATTTCTGCCGGGTGATACGAAAGCTTTGAAATTCTCAAGCCCTCGTCACCTGCATCGTCTTCACGGTTAATAAATTTCGCACTTTGACAGAATTTTTTAGCAAATTGATTAACAACCATTTGATATGCGCCTTTGCAGTTTCTGTCCGCCTTTTCAATGTGAACATAAACAGTATCGTTAATTTTTTCACCCAGAGAAAAACCTACAACCCGTTCATCTGCCATAAGCATTCCGCCGAAAAAGTTATAATTCTTAAAATTTTTAAGTCCGTCTATAGATATATTATATTCCTTTTTTTTAGATAAATTGCCGGCATCTGAGAATTCGTAGGATGAAGTAAGAAACTCCATAACCTTATCCGAATTTTCTTCAGTTATATTTTCATAAGTCCAATTCTCATTTATTTTTTTAAATTGGTTTATCTGGTTGCGCTGCCCGCTGTACCTTCTGCCTGCCAAATCAGATAAATCCTTTGAATTATAAATGTAATCAAAAAATTCCGGCTGTTCGGTTATTTTTATTACATTAAAGTTATTTTTAAACAACTCTAAGTAGCACTCAGGAATAGTACAAAACCGAACGCAGCTTTGAATCTTTTCAAGTTCACTCACCAATGTTTTTAACGAAGCCTCTATATTACTCGATATGGGCATATTGTAAAAAACTTTGTTTTCATCATCTTTTAAGAGTGAATAAAAGGCATTCTCTTTAAAGCAGCACTCAGTTTTAAAAACATCTTTCCAAAGAAAAAGGCCGCCTACAGAAAAGTCGCAGGTATTAGATTTTAATAACGGCAAAAGCTGAGCAACTTTATTTATATATTCATTTTTTAACGGTTCAAAAATCATAATCTTTCCCTATAACAATACCGAGCAACTTTCGTTGCCCGGCAATTTATCAATCTACATCCTCTTTGTAAACAGCAAGGAAATCCTCCCTGTTCTTTAGTGTTCCGTCTGCTTCGGTAGCATATTCACTGTATATAGTAAATGTGTAAGGTTCAATGCTGTTAAGTATAAGGTTTGATTCTTCAATAGCTTCCTCAACCGACATATCCTTACATGCTACAAGAACCTTATAAATATTATAAGAATCCTCAAAAATTACCATAACATTTGTACCTTTGGAGTCACCCGAAGCTGTCAATACCATTCTGAACAATGCGGTCAGATCCTTGTTTATTTCAACATTCTCTTCCCAAGTGCATTTAATATCATCACCAAACTTACCGGCTGCTATTTCATCGTATGCTTTTTTGTTAGAATTGTACACATCGCTGTAAGTCTTGTCCATAATGTTTATATCTACAGAGACAGCACCGTCATCCTTAACAAAAGAACCTACAGAATCTTCTACAACACTGTAGCCCTTGGGTAAAGTGATTTTATATGAGTAGTTAACAATCTCATCACCTGATTCTATCTGTGAACCAAAAGCCTGAACAGCTGTTTCATATTCTCCGTTATCGTTCTTATATTTTTTGCCGTTTTCATCAAGAGCATATACAACAAGGTTGCCCTCATTATCACGGACATATTTACCGTATTCGTCTGTAACTATTTCGTATTTTGTACCGGTTGCAGGGTTTACATACTTGCCATCGTCTTTGCCGCAGGCGGCAAACACGCATATAAAAAGAATTGTGGCTACAAGCAATGCAGCAATTATTTTTTTATTCAAGAGAATTGCCTCCAATTAGTATGCCTGATTTAATTATTCAGAAGCTTCTGCTGTTTCAGCAGGGCTTGTCGGGTTTGGACTTTCCCAGGTAATGTCATAATTAGCTTTATCTTCAAGAGTAAACATAACGCTGACATCACCGTAAGACTCCAATGTGTTAATACCTGTCATAAATGCAGTTACATTTGATGATTTAAGGTAGTTAAGATTAGTGATTTCGTTTGTAAAACGGTTTACTGTAGCAGTAATTTTACAACCGCTGTAAACTACATCATAATCGTTAAGAACAAGGTAATCTGCAGTTTTCTTAAACTCTTCAGACGCAAGAATTTCTTCTTTGTCTCTAAGGTTAAATGCTTTGTTAAGGGTTTCCCCTGCCTCTGCACCGGTTAAATCGGCAAAATTGATTGTGATATAGTAATAATCGCCTACTTCTTTAATTGAAGCGCTTTCAATATCTGAGGCAGAAAGCTTTGACGCCCACTCTTCACCCTTAACGAATATTATTTCCGTATTGTCTTCTCCGTAGGTGATTTCTCCGCTTTCTTTCTTGATGTCTTCAAGAATAAGGTCTTTAATACCCTTTGCGGAATCGTTTATAGCTTTGTATGTTTCGTCAATTTCTTCAGCGTCTTCTTCGCCTGTTTTTGTAACTTTAAGACTGTCGTTCGGAATGTTCTTTTCTATTCTGTAAGAAATAGCAGGCATATCTTTTCTTATGCCCTCTACAATACTGTTAAAATAGTTGAGAACATCTGCTGTTGTGTTATTTACAACAGTCAGGCTTTCTTCATATTCGTAAGGAACGGTGGCCTGAGTCTCCTCCTCTGCCGTTTCTGTTGAGCCGCAAGCGGTAAGCATTGTAAAAAGAGTGCTTACAAGTACAAGAGCTAACATTATACTGATAAATTTTTTCATTAAGGTTTTACCCCTTTCGGATATTTCTCTATACGGCTACAGCCGAATATATTTATTCACCTCGCAATTATACCACAATATTTCAATTTATAACAGTAAATTTTCATATTTTTTTATATTTGTATAAAAAGCACAAACTATAAAACGCAGTTTTGTGTTATACAACCAAATTCCAGTATATTTCAGTTATTTATACCTTACTATTCATTGACTTTTTTTCATATAGATTATATAATATTTATCTAACAAATTGATTAACAAGAGGTTACCTTTTTATGAATAACAATGAACAGAAAAAGAAAGCAAAAAAAATGTCTAAAGAACAGCAGGCTTTTAGATTTTTATGTGTAGTAATAGCCCTTGTAGTGGTATTTATTTCTGTTGTTTGCATATCTGTTAACAAGAAGAATAACTCACTTTTAAAAGAGCAAACTTCAAAAACCGAAAATACCTCAAGGGAGGAATCAACAATTACTCCGAACACAACAGTTGAAAATACAACCGCAGACAGTTCTGAAAATCAGAACACAACAGCGGAAGTTACCGAAAAAGCAACCCAAGCAGTTGCCGCAAACGGTTTGCCTGAGCCGAAAATTATCACCATCGGCGAAGATTGGGAACGCACCCTCATAAACTCTAATTACAGAATATCAAAGGACTATACTCCCGACCTTGTTTATGTTTGCGGCAGCGGTGAAAGATTAGATAAAAAAGTTGCTCCCCACTATGAAGAAATGTACCAAGCGGCTAAAGCAGACGGTGTTACTCTGACACCCTGTTCAGGTTACCGTTCTTATGAAACTCAGGAAAGAAATTACAATAACAAAGTAAGCTTTTACGAAAGCCAGGGCTACTCTCACACAGACGCTCAGGTTAAGGCGGCAACAATTATTATGCCGCCGGGCAGTTCCGAGCATAACTTAGGCTACGCTATGGATATTGTTTGCGTTGACGAATGGTTTGAAGATACGGAAGAATTCAAATGGCTTACAGAACACGCGGCAGAATACGGGTTTATTATGAGATACCCTAAAGACAAACAGGATATTACAAAAGTTATTTACGAGCCGTGGCACTGGAGATATGTGGGTGTAGAGTTAGCGCAAGAGCTTAAATCCGGCGGACTTGTAATGGAAGAATATTTCGGAGAAGTATAAAATGATAGGAATCAAAGTAGAAAAAGCACACGGAGAATACGACCCCGGTACAAGTAAATTTTTCGGCGCTCCCACAATGCCCGAAGAATGGCTTGAAAACGGCATTGTTAAGGATGACGATTTCTTTTTTGCACAGCTTAAGCTTTCGGAATTTGCAAAATACGACAATGATGGCGTATTACCTGTTAAAAAAGGCTATATCTATTTCTTTTTAAGCGAGAATGACGGTACATACATACCAAACATTCAATATTGCGAAACGGAGCCTGATGTTTTAATAGATGATTTTAACGCGGGTTTTGATTTTTTAGGCGATACGGACGCAGAATATTCAATAGACTTTGAAGAAACAGAAAATGCAGAAGACGGTACAAAAATTCTGGTTAAAGACGGCAACCGACTCACTCTTTTGCAATATGACCCATTGGACGACAATATGCCTGAATTTTTGTCAGAAACCGAGTGTATTGCGTACTTTACTATGGAACTCAGCGACTTTAAAAATCTTGATTTTTCTAATGTGCAGTTTGATGTTAGCTGAACAAGCGGTGAACAAGTGAACGCTTCGCAGGCCGAACGAAAAACGAAGAATTAAAAATGAAAAATTTCGGTATAGCTCACTGCGTTCGCATATAATTTAATGCTGTCGCGTGAGGGTAGATACAACTGCTACACTTTACATTTAATTGCTTGTAGTTAAACCTAATTTCGATAAAACTTAAAATATAAAATTCAACCGATAGTAACTCTGATTTTAGAATTACTATCGGTTTTATCTTTTCTAAATACTTGCGAAGCGTTCACTCGTTCACTCGTTCACTTGTTCACTGCTTTCGGCTGTTAGCTGTCGGCTATTAGCTATTAGCTATTTCGCCTTTACCTTCAAACCGCTGCTGTTATAACTACTCATATATGAGCCGT
>JBJEPP010000025.1:0-3559 GCA_051881295.1 Acutalibacteraceae bacterium
ACAGTCAACAGCCGACAGCTGACCGGGCCACAGCTTGCTATAGCTTATGAATACTTTACATTTCTGAATTTCTGTGCTACAATTACCTTTACGCTGCAATTCGGAGGTAATTATGCAAAACGAATTAGAATTTGAAAGAGGTAAGGCTGTTGAAGTTCAGGAGTTTTTAGACAGTGAAACCGTAAGACTCTCGGAACTCATAAAAGAATATAAGCAAGATATAAAAGAGCAGGGCGAGAATTTTAACAGAGACAATCCGATAGGCGGTATGTATTCGGGAACGGAGCTTACCGAGATTCATTACGATATGGAGCAGAAAATGGCTCTCTCGGCAGAGTACGAAAGGACTGTTTCTTACTATAAAACTCTTCGCAAGGCTCCGTATTTTGCGCGAATAGATTTTAAGCCGGAGGGGGCAGCTAAACCTCGCTCTGTTTATATAGGCTTTAAAACCCTTCAGGATCCAGATACCTTTAAAATGCTTGTTTGCGACTGGCGAGCTCCCATATCTTCGCTGTTTTACGAAGATTTTTTAGATGAAAAAGCGTTTTATGACGCTCCCAACGGCAGAATAACAGGCGAACTGTCTTTAAAAAGACAGTTTAAATTTAAAGACGGCACCCTTGATTTGTATATTGACAGTGACCTTAAAATTGATGACGATATTTTGAGAGATGTGCTTTCAAAGGGCGCCGGAGAGCATCTTAAGGTTATTGTTAACAGTATTCAGCGTGAGCAAAATAAGGTAATAAGGTACAGCGACAATGAAAATCTATTGGTTGTAGGTCCTGCAGGCTCAGGCAAAACCTCGGTAGGTTTTCACAGGCTGGCATATCTTTTATATCAAAACAGAAATGAACTCAGCTCCTCTGAGATTATTATGTTTTCAAATAACGATATTTTCTCAAGCTATGTTGCGGATATTATTCCTGAGCTTGGCGAAATGCCTATTAATTACGCCAGCTTTTACACTATTTTTAATGCCGAAATTCCTGAATTTGCGGTTAACGATTATTATGCTTTGGCAGAAAGTATTATTGAGGGTGACGAGGTCAGAAAAAACAGCGCAAAAGTGAAAATGTCTAAAGATTTTATGGAGTTTTTAGACGGTGCAGGAGATATTTTAAAGCCTCAGTTTACCGATATTACTCTTTGGGAAGATGTTATAATAAGTAAGGACGCGCTTTTAGAACGCTTTACGGCAGATAAGGAGAATTCTCAAAAATCCCGCGGGGAAAGGCTTTCAAGCTATGTTCAGGGTGTTATAGATGAATACTTTATAGCCAACAGAGATTATATTTACAAACGAATAGACGCTGATTCGTTTATTTCTGACGATACGGCTAAGCTTGTTAAAAATCAACGCAAAACCGTAAAACAAAATGCTGTGGAAATGATTAGAGAGGCTGTTTTAACCGACCCTGTTACAGCATATTTCGGGCTTCTTAAAAATTATGCAGATAAAACAAATCAACCTGAACTTGTTAAAACAAAGAACTCTGTTTTAAGAGGCTTAATAGAGTTTGAAGACGCTTTAGGCATTGTGTATTTAAAATCGGTTTTAGGTACTTCTGCGGTGCTTTCCGGTGTAAAGCATATTCTTGTTGATGAAGCACAGGATTTTTCTTTACTGCAGCACAGCATTATTAAGCGAATGTTCCCCCGTGCTAAGTTTACGCTTTTGGCAGATACCAACCAAGCCATTATACCTGAGATTAACACCGCAAGCAGTGAGGATATTGCATCTGTTTACAAAGCGAAAACAGTAACTCTTAACAAGAGCTACCGCTCTACCAAACAAATAAACGAATATGCGCTTTCCCTTTTACCTGAAAATAAAAGGTATGAGGTTTTCGAGCGTGACGGAGCAGAGGTAGAAATTGTTTCGGGCGGTGCAGATAAAGTTCTTGAAAAGGCAAAAGAATACGCAAATATCAGTCCGAGTACATGTATTATTACTTTAACTTCAAACGAGGCGAATGAGATTTACGAGTTGTTTAAAGAAGAAATACCGGGTATCAGAATTTGCAATAATATGTCGGTAGAGCTTTCAAACAACCCTATCATAATGCCTTTAGCCCTTACTAAAGGCCTTGAATTTGACAATGTTATTGCAGTAAACAACGGCAGATTTAAAGACAGTAAATATATGTATATGGCGGCTACAAGGGCACTGCATAATCTTACGGTTGTGCAAATGAAGAGTGAATAATTTCGGAAAGCCCCGGTACGCTTTGTGTGCATTATAAGCGGCTTTGGTGTAAGCATTTACTTTTTGATTTATAATTAACTGAATTGTAAAAAGAACAGATAGTAATTTCAACCGTTTTAAAGTTGAATTGCTATCTGTTTTATCTTTTTTATATCTATATAACCGGAAAAGCAAAGTCGTTTTCATTATGGCTCGGCTTAAGATGGCGCGAAGCGACTGTCGAACCCCTCGCTTCTTCACTCTTACTTCTTACTAAAAGCCCCTCCTAAGCACTATTGCTTACGGAGGGGAAGTAAATTATCTTCTGAAATTCTTTCTCGGTTTTCTGTCCGCTTGTCCGT
The DNA here is from genome assembly GCA_051881295.1 of Acutalibacteraceae bacterium. GTDB lineage: Bacteria > Bacillota > Clostridia > Oscillospirales > Acutalibacteraceae > DTU089. Next base: position 2,554 of record JBJEPP010000025.1, read on the forward strand.
CATCTTCGGGAGTAAGGCCTTCAACTTCGATTAAAGCGTCTCTTCTTGAAAGATTTATTCTGCCTTGGTCGTCAATTTCAGTAACCTTAACGATTACCTCGTCACCCACATTAACGCAGTCTTCAACTTTTTCTACACGCTTTACATCAAGTTTAGAGATGTGAACAAGTCCCTCTTTACCCGGAGCAATTTCAACAAATGCGCCGAAAGACATAAGTCTTGTAACAACACCTTTGTAAATAGCGCCTACTTCAGGGTCGTTTGCGATTGTGTTAATAATATCAAGAGCGCGCTGTGCGTCTTCAATATCAACAGCAGTAATAAATACCGATCCGTCTTCTTCAACATCAACCTTGCAGTTACATTCAGCGCAGATTTTTTGAATAACTTTACCTTGCTTGCCGATAACATCGCCGATTTTTTCAGGGTCGATTTTTGTTTTGAGAAGCTTAGGAGCTGTAGGAGCAAGCTCTTTTCTCGGTTCTGCAATGCACGGAAGCATAATTTCATCAAGAATATAGCAACGGGCTTTATAAGTTTTCTCAAATGCCTCTTTAATAATTTCGGGAGTAAGACCGTGTACCTTAAGGTCCATTTGGATAGCGGTAATACCTTTTTTAGTACCTGCTACCTTAAAGTCCATATCGCCGTGGAAGTCTTCAAGACCTTGAATATCTACCATTGTAATAAATCTGTCGCCCTCAGAAACAAGACCGCAGGAAATACCTGCAACAGGTGCTTTAATAGGAACGCCTGCAGCCATAAGAGCAAGTGTAGAACCGCAAATTGAACCTTGTGATGTTGAACCGTTAGATGAAAGCACCTCTGAAACTACACGGATTGTGTAAGGAAATTCTTCCATAGACGGAATAACGGGAACAAGGGCTCTTTCAGCAAGAGCGCCGTGGCCGATTTCGCGTCTGCCCGGTCCGCGTGATGGCTTTGTTTCGCCACCTGAGTAGGATGGGAAGTTGTAGTGGTGAATATATCTTTTTTATGCTTCTCC
>JBJEPP010000026.1:0-3519 GCA_051881295.1 Acutalibacteraceae bacterium
AACAGAGTTGTATTATCTTCAAAGCAGATATTACGACCCTGAAGTTGGTAGGTTTTTGAATGCGGATTCTCTAATTAGTCAGAAGACTGATTTAGGCAATAATATGTTTACATATTGCCTAAATAGTCCTGTTAATATGTCGGACACAACTGGCAATCTGCCGTTTTTTGCTATCACAGCTGCTGTAGGTGCAGCTGTTGGTGCTGTGGTCGGCGGTGTTAAGGCAGCAAAAGCAGGAAAGAGTGTTTTAAAAGGAGCTCTAAAAGGAGCTGCAGTAGGTGGTCTAGTTGGACTTGGAGCAGGTGCCGCAGCAGGCGTTTTACTCGCTGGAAGTGCAATGGCGTCAGTAACATCTGTTGCTGTTGGTGCAAAAGCTGTAGTGTCTGTTGTTGGAAGCACCGGTATTGCAGCTGGAACGAAAATGCTAGCAGATAACGCATCACAGGCATGTAGTAAAATACCACAGGTGTTTTGGTCCGGCGGAGATGCTGCTAAAAATGTTGCACATCATGTTGCAGACGATGTAGGAGGAAAAACGATTGAAATGACTAGAACTGGTTCGTATTTGGAACAAATTAATGCTCCGTATTCGACATGGCAAGCAGCTTCTTCTAATTTTGCTAATGTTGCACATAATTCAAGTAATGCTATATATTCAATCCAAAATATATCTGGTGTAAGTTTAAAAAGTACATGGGCAACCATAGAATACCCGTTGTTAAAAAATGGAGATATAATATATGGTGTTGTTACACAAAGCGGAACAATACAAATGATGCCATAAGGAGAAATGCATATGGGCTGCTATTTTGTTATGAGTAAAAGATTTGATAAAAGCGTTGCTTCTGATTTTGGCTTTGTGTCAATTGATAATAATATGGCGCTTAACCCGAATGACAACTCTATATGGGTTAAAACTGCTTTATACGACTTTGGTTGGGGAAAAGAAAGTGGATTTTATAAATCTCCGTTACCGGATTTTGATACCTTGTTTGAACTTGCATTGTATAGTACAGATAAAGATGATGTGTACGGTGCGGCGGCTATTATTCTTGAAAAATTTGCCGACGATTTACTGTGCAGATGTGAAACGATTATGAATGAATCTTCACGTAAAAAAGAATTTAAAAGGTTGGTAGTGTTGTTCAACTTAGAATTGCCTCAAAATAGGTGTTCTGTTGTAAATAAAACATACGAGCAAATTCAGAGCGATTATACAAAATGGAAGAAAATATCAGAAATTGCACAGAAGAGACAATCAGGTGACGGTTAGCGTGAAAGTCCACTGTATATAGAAGTCGAATTTTCAAAAACACAATATATTGATTTTTGACTTTCATTCGTTGTGTGTGCTTTTTGGAGCATGCGGTGTTCTGTGTCCCGGATTAAAGCAGAACAGTAAACGGTTCAAATCCCTAAAAAAGTGATGTTTTTAGCAGTCTCGGACGCTCTCTCACAATTCCTTGTCCGGTCTTGAAAAGTTTTTAGAATCACAGGGAAGATATGGCATAGAACTGTCCCACTGTCCTCCCCACCTCTTTGCAAACAAGTGATAAGTGATGTCGCTGCGCTGTGATAGGTGATGCGATGCGTTCTTACACGCGCCAAAGGCGTGTAACACAAGCGAAGCCGCATCACGCACGCAGTGCGCATCACGTTCCGCAAGGAACGCATCACTCAAAAAAGTCTCTTTTGTCCGTAAGACAAAAGAGACTTTTTTGTTGGCGGAGAGCAAGGGATTCGAACCCTCGAAACGGTTTTGGCCGTTTACACGATTTCCAATCGTGCTCCTTCGACCAGCTCGGACAACTCTCCGTAAATATAAATGTCCGTTTTCAAAACGCTTGTATATTATACATAATAGCAATGTAAAAATCAAGAGTTATTTTAATCTTTTCTAAAATATCATATTTTAATCTTTTCTAAAAAATCATACCGTCAGGCTTACTCTGACGGTATGATTTTGTTATTACTGTATTGTCACAGGGTTTTATTATTTGAAAACTTTTTCCGCGTCCTCTTCTCTTAAAAGTCTTAGAGCGTTAGTGCCGTTTGAGTATTCTAAAAGAACAAGAAAATCATCGCTGTTGCCGGCACCCATAACACGAACTTTATTATAGACAGCCTGCATTCTTTCTGACTCTGTATACTTTTGAGCTGAGCCGAACATTTCGTTTAACGGGTCTTTTGCCGCTTTGATATTGTTGCTTGAATAAATAATACCGTTTCCATTGTCAGCTTCAACAAAACCGTTTACAATATCTTCTTCGGTATAGTTTTGACCGTAGAAGATTTTATCTAATCCCGAATAGTCATCAATAGCAGAAATATATTTACCTACAGGAATAACACTGACAGAAACTAAATCTTTGTTTGAGCCTGTAAACAGTTTACCGTACTCACCTGTAGATTTTAAATAGTTTACGGTGTTTTTCATACTCTCTCTGATGTACAAGGTATACTTGTCATTATAATCATGGTTATTGTCATAAATTTCTAAATCGCCTGACTCATTAGAATTAAATAACACCGTACCTATTATTTTATCCTGCGAGGTGAAGCGTTCTTTTACGGAAGATTCCAAATAATCTTTCAAAAGCGATTCACGCAATTCAGTTGTATTTTCTGTTTTAAAAGCATTTATACCGTCTTCGCATACAATATATGTTTTATAGTCTGCGTAATTCATTTGATACGTATCCAAATCATAGACATTAAAATGTAGTGAAGCACCATATTTTTTGGAGTAGTTACTCTTAACTTCATAAAGTTCTTTAATATAACGGTTTTCGTAAGGGTCTTCTTCATTACCTATAAGAGTATACTCTGTTTTGGCTTTGTATATATTTGTTTCTCCTATTTTAGTTTCTAAAACAGGATAATCGCATCTTAGAGTATAGAAATTTCTTATTACCGCTTTACCGTTAGATAAATAATAAGTTATTGATATAGGGTTGTACTCCATATCCTCTGTAACTTCTGCAATTTCTTTATTCAACTCTGATACAATTCTTAAATCGTCTTTATCGGCAACCTCAAAATACCTCTTGTAAAAATCGCTGTAAAAAGGTTCTTTGCAGTATCCGTAACCCCATCCTTCATAATTTTCGTTTAAGACATTGTAACAATCAGAAACTTCTATAACCGCAAATTCTACTTTGTCTAAATCAGGTACATAACTTGTGTAACCGAAACCACCTGTCATAAAAACTACAATGCCTATAGTTAAAACACCTGACGCTACCGCAGGGGTAACCAAAACTTTTAAATTATGTCTTATTTTGCCTGTTAATATCATTAACAAAATATAATAACAAAGGAATACTATTGCTATAAGATAAACAACGGTTGCAACCGACCACAAAGGACCGTGGGTAGTAACTGTTGTATCTATCAACGAAAAAACCATAATAAGTACAACCGATAATCCCGTAATTGCTATAAAATTCGTAGGGATAACATCTTTACTTCTGTCCCCTACATTTTCAAGTTTTCTTTTATTAATTAAAACTTTACCTA
>JBJEPP010000027.1:0-12883 GCA_051881295.1 Acutalibacteraceae bacterium
ATTTGTAAAGAAAAAATAATATAATTAAAACACGACTTTAATTTTGTATAAGTGACGCTATTAAAAAATAGTAAAGGAGTAAACAATATTCTATGAAAAAAAGTGATTTTAATAAGTTATTCCCCCCGTATGTTGTGGAGTTTTTGAATTACAACAGTGTTATAAAGAATAGGTCTGACTTAACGGTATGTGAGTATGCATACGACCTGCTTACTTTTTTTAGATTTTTAAAAGTCATTAAAGGTCTTGTAAGCAGCGATACACCATTTGATGAAATTGATGTTAGTGATATTTCTTTAGATGTTGTATCCAATGTTACTCTGAATGATGCTTATATGTTTTTGGTTTATTGTAAAGATGAACGGGATAATAATGAACGGACAAGATCAAGAAAAGCTACTACTCTCAGAATGTTTTATAAATATTTAACTGTGCAGAAAAAGCTTTTAAAAGAAAACCCTTTACAAGAGCTTGACTCTCCCAAAATCAAAAAATCTCTTCCTAAATATTTAACCCTTGATGAAAGCCTTGCGCTTTTAAAATCCGTAGACGGCAAATATAAAGAAAGAGATTACTGTATATTAACTTTGTTTTTGAACTGCGGTTTGCGTCTTTCCGAGCTTGTGTCACTTAATTTATCGGACATAAGGAGCAACAACACATTAGTTGTAACGGGTAAAGGCAATAAAGAGCGTACTATTTACTTAAATGACGCGTGTATTGACGCTATAAAGGCATACCTCCCCTTCAGGCCTGTTGACGGTGTAAAGGCAAGTGATAAAGACGCTTTATTTATCAGCAGGCAAAAAGAAAGAATCAGTCCTAAAACAATTCAATACATAGTAAAAAATACGCTGAAAAAAGCCGGTATGGAAGACAGAGAGCTTTCTACGCATAAATTAAGACATACCGCGGCTACGCTTATGTATCAATACGGAAATGTTGATGTTCTTGCAATCAAAGAGATTTTAGGTCACGAAAGTCTAAGCACGACTCAAATATACACACATATCGTTAACGAGCAACTCCAAAAAGCGGCTCAAGCCAACCCGTTAAGTAATGTTAAAGCACCGAAAAGACCTGTTTTAGATTTTGAAGCGGATAATGACGATATTTTAGAAACCGAATAAACCTGAGAACAGTTTAAATGAAAATGTACACAGCACAGCACCTAAAACTACGGGTATTATCAAAACTAAATACTTTAATGTATATGATTTAAGATTGTTTTTGCTTTTATATTTTGTGCTGTTAATCGAATAAATAAATAATTCAAAAGACTCAGCTATACTTTCACCGCAGCATTTAATTAAAGACGCTGTGGTGATTGCTATGTACGGTATAAAAATCAGCGTTGAGACTCCTAAACCTTTCATTCCGGACAATTTGTAAAACAAACCTATAAAGCAACTGAAAACAAAGCCGAAAACTACAGGTAAAAAGTATAAAACAGATATTCCGAATACCGATAATCCGCAAAAATACGAAATTACTATAAATATAATCATTATGAAAAACATATAGCAAAAGCAATAGACTGCACTGCCCTCTTGGTTTTGCATAATTAAACTTTTTAGCACAGTTTCCAAAGAGTTAATATTGCTCTGCGATAAATTTGCAACAAGAGAAACACCTAAAATGACACCGCACAACAGTAAAGTAAACAGTATTAAGTTATTTGCGTCTATTTTAGGAAGCTTTATTTTATTTGCCTTTATTACGAAACTTCTTTTCAACTTTAAAACTCCTTTAAATTCTTGTATTAACTGCTGTAATTCCGCCTAAAAAACCACCCACAACACCTAATAAAAAGTAAAATATATAATTTTTTGAAAATATAAAACCGCTTAATAAGAAAACTAACAACAAAACTAAAACCGATATAGGTAAAGAACTTATAATTCCTGTTATAAATCCCCTGCCGCCTAATCTTTTTTGAGTGTATATTGCACTGAAAAAACAACTTAAAAATATAACTAAATATGTTGAATACCCGAAAATATTTGAACTGTTGATTTTTAAAAGATACATTATCAACGCTTCAAGAAATATTACAATAAAAAATACAGCTAAGCCTATGATAGTGCTTTTCAAATATGTAATATATTTATTATCTGTTGTTTTCTTTTTTGCAGACATAAAAATAACCTCCGCATATCCTTTTTTTAAAAGATATGCGGAGGTTTTATTTTTTATGAGTGAAATTATTCTTCTGTTTTATTTTCTGCCTTTTCAGCGTCTTCTGCTGCTTTCATATCAGCGATATTATCAACTTTTTTTACTTTTTTTCGCCTTTTACCGTTTACTGCTGTATCAATAGCGTCTTGTTCACGGGCAGATTTTTTTGCATCTTCGGCAGCTTTTCTTTCAGCCTCCATACGCTCATTTGCAGTATTATTAGTCTGAATAGCCCATCTCTGAAATCTCATTTTAACTCTGTCTGCTCCGGTTTCAAGAACAATACAGTCATCTTTAACCGTAACTACTCTGCCCATAATACCGCCGATAGTTGTAATTTCATCGCCGATTTGAATTGAATCACGCATTTCTTGCTCTTCTTTTTGTTTCTTCTTCTGCGGGCGAATCATTAAGAAATACATAGCTGCAAAAAGAACAACCATCATAATAAGTGAAGTGAATCCGCCGCTTTTGGAAGCTGCAGTCTCTTCTAATACTAAATAATTAAAAAACATAGTTTTTCCTCCAAATAAATATATCTTTGTCATTATACCTATTGTTTACAAATTTTACAATAGTTTTTATAAAAATTATTAAATATTCATATTCTTGTATCAAGCAAATTCACATACCGCTCTTTAAATTGAGTAAATGTTCCGTTGTCAAGCTCTCCTCTGATAACTCTCATTAAATTATTGTAAAAATACAAATTATGAATAACAGCCAACCTCATACCGAGCATCTCTTTTGCTTTAAAAAGATGATGAATATATGCTCTTGAATGTTTTTTACAAGTCGGACAATTACAGTTTACATCAATCGGTGAATCATCCTTTGCGTACTTAGCATTATTCATATTTCGTATACCGTCCCATGTAAATAAATGACCGTGACGGGCGTTTCTGCTTGGCATTACACAGTCAAAAAGGTCAATACCTCTGCTGACAGCCTCAATAATATTCCCCGGTGTGCCAACACCCATAAGGTAGCGAATTTTATCTTTAGGAGCATAAGGCTCTACTGCAGAAATTATACGGTACATATCTTCTTTCGGTTCGCCCACCGCAAGACCGCCTATTGCATAACCGTCTAAGTCTAATTCCGCAATAGCTTTCATGTGTTCTATTCGTAAATCATCAAAAGTCGCACCTTGATTAATGCCGAAAAGCATTTGGTTCGGGTTGACAGTGCCGCTCAATGAGTTTAACCTATCCATTTCGTTTTTACACCTTATAAGCCAGCGTGTTGTTCTTTCAACCGATTCTTTAGCATATTTATATTCAGCAGGGTTTTTAACACATTCATCAAAAGCCATAGCTATTGTTGAACCGAGATTTGACTGAATTTTCATACTCTCTTCGGGACCCATAAAGATTTTTTTACCGTCTATATGTGAATTAAAAGTAACTCCGTCCTCTTTAATTTTGCGAAGCTTAGCAAGAGAAAACACCTGAAATCCGCCGCTGTCGGTAAGAATAGGTCCGTCCCATCCTGTAAACCTGTGAAGTCCGCCCATTTCTTTAACAAGCTCATCACCCGGTCTGACATGCAAGTGATAAGTATTGCAAAGCATAACCTGACAGTCAATATCCTTTAAATCGTATGCGGAAAGTCCACCCTTTATAGCCGCACAAGTTGCAACATTTTGAAAAGCAGGTGTTTGAAAGGTGCCGTGAACTGTTTGAAATTCACCTCTTCGTGCAGTACCCTCTGTTTTTATTACTTTGAACATCTGATTCTCCTTATAAAATCATCATACAATCGCCGAATGAGAAAAATCTGTATTTTTCATCTACTGCGGTTTTATATGCTTTAAGAGTTTTTTCATAGCCGTAAAAAGCGCTGACAAGCATAATAAGAGTACTTTCAGGTAAATGAAAATTAGTTATAAGACCGTCAATACACTTAAATTTATATCCCGGATAAATAAAAATATCCGTAAATCTGTCGTCTTCACGAATTTCGCCGCAAAATGTCGCGGTAGATTCAAGAGTTCGGCAGCTTGTTGTGCCGACTGCAATGACTCTGCCTCCGTTTTTCTTCGTTCTGTTTATCAAATCAGCTGTTTTCTGCGGTAAAAAGTAATGTTCGGAATGCATTTTGTGGTCTTCGATTTTATCCGCTTTAACGGGGCGGAATGTTCCTAAACCTACATGAAGCGTAACATAACCGATATTAACGCCATTTTCTGTTATTTTTTGCAGTATTTCATTAGTAAAATGAAGTCCTGCGGTAGGCGCCGCCGCAGAACCCAACTCTTTAGAATAAACAGTTTGGTAACGCTCTTTATCTTCTAATTCTTCTTTAATATAATGAGGTAACGGCATTTGACCTATTTTGTCGAGAATATTATAAATATTATAATTTTTATCGTAAAAGAATTTTACAATTCTATTACCGTTTTCCAGTACTTTTTCTACTTTAGCCTCTAATAAACCGTCACCGAATGTAAACTCTGTACCTTCTTTCGCCCGTTTACCGGGACCTGCTAATGTTTCCCACATATCGTTTTCAACTTGTTTTAAAAGTAAAAACTCAACATTTGCACCGGTTTCTTTTTTTACACCGTATATACGGGCCGGAAGAACTCTTGTATTATTAAGAATAAGGCAATCTCCGGGTCTTAAATAATCGCATATATCATAAAAATGTTTATGTAATATTTCATCCCTGTCTTTTGAAAGCACCATCATTCTTGAAGAGTCGCGAGGCTCTAACGGGTGCTGTGCTATAAGCTCTTCGGGTAAATCATAGAAAAAATCAGATTTATTCATATAAGTTCCTTTTATTAAACAAAAATATGCTTTAATAACTTGACTACATTCAACAGAATATGCTATAATTTATTGATAATAAAGCGGATACTATTATAATGCATTTATTTCGCTTTTACAAGTGTTTTTTATAATAAGGAGGATACTTTTATGGAAAAAAAGTATAAAGTAGGTATTATCGGTGCAACGGGTATGGTTGGCCAGAGATTTGCACTTCTTTTAGCAAATCACCCATGGTTTGATGTAACTGTTCTTGCTGCAAGCTCCCGTTCGGCAGGTATGAGTTACAAAGAAGCTCTCGGCTCCCGTTGGTGTATGACAGAGCCCACACCTGACAAATACCTTGATATGAAAGTTTATGACGCAGAAAAAGATATTGAAGAGATTGCTTCTAAAGTTGATTTTGTATTCTGTGCAGTTAACCTTACTAAAGACGAAACAAAGCTTCTTGAAGAAAAATACGCAAAGGCTGAATGCCCAGTTGTTTCAAATAACTCTGCTCACCGTATGACTCCGGATGTACCTATGGTAGTACCCGAACTCAACCCTGAACATATTGAGGTTATTAAATCACAAAGAGAACGCCTCGGTACAAAAAGAGGTTTTATTGCAGTTAAATCAAACTGTTCGCTTCAGTCTTATGTTCCTGCACTCTTCCCTCTTCATGAGAAATACACGGTTGAAGATGTTTTGGTTTGTACATATCAAGCAATTTCAGGCGCAGGCAAAACATTTGAAAGATGGCCTGAAATGGTAGATAATGTTATCCCTTACATCGGCGGCGAAGAAGAAAAGAGCGAAAAAGAGCCTCTTAAGCTTTGGGGTAAGGTTGAAGGCAAAGAAATTGTTCCTGCATCAAAACCGAACTTTACAGCTCAATGTATTCGCGTTCCTGTTTCTGACGGCCATATGGGAGCGGTATTTGTAAGATTTAAAAACAAACCGTCTAAAGAAGAAATGATTGATTTGTGGAAGAATTTTAAAGGCAGAGCACAAGAACTTGAATTACCGTCTGCTCCTAAACAGTTCCTTCACTATTTTGAAGAACCCGATATGCCGCAAACAAAACTTCACAGAAATCTTGAAAACGGTATGGCTGTATCAATCGGAAGACTACGAGAAGATACACAATATGATTATAAGTTCGTATGTCTTGCTCACAACACACTGAGAGGTGCTGCAGGCGGTGCTGTTCTTCTTGCTGAGCTTCTTTGTGCAGAAGGCTATATGGACTGATAATAAAAATACATTATTTGGGGGTTCTCCTATGAAAAAACCTTTATTCACAGGTGCCGGTGTTGCTTTAGTTACACCATTCATCGGCGAGGAACTTAAAGTTAATTTCCGATTACTTGAGGAAATAATAGAAAACCAAATAAATAACGGTACAGACGCCCTTGTTATTTGCGGTACTACCGGTGAGAAGTCAACTCTTGTTTATGATGAACATGTTAAGGTATTAGAAACAGCTGTAAAAGTCGCAAACGGCAGAGTGCCTGTTATTGCAGGTACGGGAAGTAATGACACAGCACATTCTGTTATGTTATCTAACGATGCTGAAAAAGTCGGTGTTGACGGACTTTTAATGGTTACGCCATACTATAATAAGGCGTCACAAGACGGCTTAATTGAATCATACTCATACATCGAAAAGAGAGTTTCAAAGCCTATAATTCTTTACAATGTACCCAGCAGAACAGGTGTTAACATTAAACCCGAAACATACCTTGAGCTTTCTAAATTACCGTTGATTAACGGTGTTAAAGAAGCGAGCGGTAATATTTCGGAGCTTCAAAAAACCATGGCGCTTTGCGGAGATTCTCTTAATTTTTATTCCGGTAATGATGACCAGATTGCAGTATTCACCGCCTTAGGCGGTAAAGGTGTAATTTCTGTTTTATCTAACATTGCACCAAAGCTCACACACGATATGGCAATGGCAGGCGTTAACGGCGATATAAAGAAATGTGTAGAAATGCAACTTGAATATCTTGAATTATGTAATGCACTTTTCTGTGATGTTAACCCTATTCCTGTTAAAGAGGCAATGTGTATGATGGGAGTACCTGTAGGCAGGTGCAGAATGCCGCTCTCACCTCTTAACGAGCGCAACAGAGAATACTTACGCTCTGTTCTAAAAAAATATAACCTTATATAATCCATTTCGGAGGATGTTAAATGACTAGGATACTTTTAAGCGGATGCTGCGGCAAAATGGGCCGATATGTATGTGAAGCAGTTAAAAACCGTAATGACTGCGAAATTGTTGCGGGTATAGATATTGCAGAAGATTCTTCTTTGGGTTTTCCTGTATTTCAGAATTACAACGAGGCAGAAGTTAAAGCAGATGTTATTATCGACTTTTCAAATCCGTCACTTCTCGCTTCAATGTTAGAATATGCTTTAATAAATAAGTGTGCAATTGTTCTTGCTACAACAGGTCTTTCAGACGAGCAAATCAAATCTGTTGAGGAAGCATCAAAAAACATTCCTATATTCTTTACCTACAATATGTCGTTAGGTGTCAGCCTGTTATGTGAGCTTTCTAAAACAGCCGCTAAAGTATTAGGCAACGGCTTTGATGTTGAAATAGTTGAGGCTCATCATAATCAGAAAATTGACGCACCCAGCGGAACGGCTATTATGCTTGCAAACGCAGTAAAAGAAGAAATGCCGGACGCATATTTTGAATATGACAGACACTCAAAACGAGAAAAGAGAAACACAAACGAAATCGGTATACACTCTATCCGAGGCGGTACAATCGTTGGTGAACATCAGGTAATTTTTGCAGGTACCGATGAAATAATTACACTTTCTCACAGTGCCCGTTCAAAAGCAATTTTTTCACAAGGCGCTGTTAATGCCGCTGTTTTTATGAGCAATAAAGAAAACGGTATGTATAATATGAACGACCTTGTAAGTGAATGATTAAAACAAAAGGTGTTGTAACAAACTTTCGTTTTTTACAGCACCTTGATTTTTATATGAAAAAACTCCCATGCCTTTATAGGTAAGGGAGTTTATTTTTAATATGCTTTACCCCAGTAAACCATTTTCTTTGCAGGTTTACCGCAGCAAACACATACATCTGAAAGATTTTCCTGCACAAACGGAATACAACGGGAGCCTACACCTGTAACCTCTTTAACCTTATCTTCACATTCTTCTTCGCCGCACCACATAGCTTTAACGAATCCGTCACCGTTCTCTTGAAGCTTAGCAATAATTTCATCCATTGTAGTACAAGAGTATGTACGGTTTTGAACATTTTCATAAGCTTTATCGTAAATAGCTTTTGAATAGGCCTCAAGAGCTTTGTTAATACTCTCTTCAAGATTATCGAGAGAAACAAATAACTTTTCTCTGTTATCGCGTCTTACAAGAACGCATTGATTATTCTCAATATCTTTAGGTCCGATTTCAAGACGAAGCGGTACGCCTTTCATTTCATACTCAGCGAATTTCCAGCCTGCTGAATTATCAGAATCGTCTACTTTAACTCTGAATGTACCGGCGAGTCTGTCGCGAAGCTCATAGGCTTTATCGAGAACTCCCTCTTTATGCTGTGCTATAGGGAGAATAACTACCTGAACAGGAGCAACATCAGGTGGGAGAACAAGTCCGTTATCGTCACCGTGTGACATAATTATAGCGCCGATAAGACGGGTTGTTGAACCCCATGATGTTTGATACATATATTGAAGCTTATTTTCTTTATCTTGATACATCATATTAAATGCTCTTGCAAAACCATCGCCAAAATAATGAGAGGTTGCGGCCTGCAAAGCTTTTCCGTCATGCATCAGAGCCTCAATAGCATAGGTTGCTTCTGCCCCTGCGAATTTATCGCTGTCGGTCTTTCTGCCTTTAATTACAGGCATACAAAGAGACTTTTCACAGAAATCGGCGTAAACATTTAACATACGCTCTGTTTCTTCAATAGCTTCTTCTGCAGTTGCGTGAACTGTGTGCCCCTCTTGCCATAAGAATTCTCTTGTTCTGAGGAACGGTCTTGTGGTTTTCTCCCAACGAACGACATTACACCATTGGTTATAAAGCTTTGGCAAATCTCTGTGAGACTGAACTATTTTTGCATAATGCTCGCAGAAAAGTGTTTCTGAAGTAGGGCGAACACAAAGTCTTTCATCCAGTTCTGCACTGCCGCCGTGTGTAACCCAAGCAACCTCAGGTGCAAAACCCTCAACATGATCTTTTTCTTTTTGAAGAAGACTTTCAGGTATGAACATTGGCATATAAACATTTTCATGACCTGTTCTTTTAAATTCCGCATCAAGGATTTTTTGAATATTCTCCCAAATTGCGTAACCGTAAGGACGGAGAATCATACATCCTTTAACGCTTGAATAATCTACAAGGTCGGCTTTTTTACAAACATCTGTGTACCATTGAGCAAAGTCAACATCCATAGATGTAATAGCCTCAACCATTTTTTTCTGTTGTGCCATTTTTATTCCTCTTATTTCTATAATTATTAACAAAAAATTTCGTACATTAAATTTTATAAATTTTCTGCAGTTTTGTCAATAGTTTTAGCGAAATATCTTGTAAAGCCATTCTTTACAAAGCGGAATCCATCTATCGGTACCGTATTTTGAATAACCGTCATATTGGCAAGTGACATAATCGCCTGTTGCAAAACCGTGACCGCCCTTTTCAAAAATATGTAATTCACAAGGAATATTATGTTCGTTTAATGATTTTTCTAAATCAAAAGAGTTGTTAACAGGTACCGTTCCGTCATCTTTTGCCAAAAAAATAAATGCAGGAGGAGTATTATCGTCAACTAATTTATCTAAAACAGGCAAATTGCCTTTATTAGCTAAACAATCTATTTCATTACATATATTTTCGCTGATACAAGGATAACCGAGAATCATTGCTTTAGGCTTATTTTTACCTAATATGCCTAATGAGGCGGCAAGATGCCCGCCTGCCGAAAAACCGCACACCGCAATATTGTTTACATCAATATTAAACTCATTTGCGTTATTTATAATAAATTTCATCGCCTCTTCCGCATCTTCTAAAGGCTGTGGAAAAACAGAATTCTCGTTAAGTGAATATCTTAAAACGAAGGTATTATAACCCATTGCTAAAAAGTGCATAGCAACAGGCTCTCCTTCTCTGTCGGAACAAAATTTATATGCACCGCCCGGACAAATCAGAATAGCAGGTCTTTTATTAAAATGAGCCATTTCTTTACTTTGGTCTAAAATATAAGATGTTAATGTAACATTTTCGTTTGATAGCATATAAATATTTGAAATCACAAAATCACTCTTTCATAAATATTTTATTATATTGTTTGCTGACTACAGGTGAAAGAATTGTAAATATAATTATATTTGAACTTGATTTTAATGCATTAAATAAAACGCAAATTCCTAAATAACCACTGATAAATTCATTAACAGGTAAATTCATAAATACAGAAGTAAGCCAAATATTCATCGGTATCATAACCAAGGTCATTACAACCACACCCAAGATATCCGAAATGATTACTCCCTTTACACCTTTAATGAATTTTCTGGCTGTATAAACCGTCAAAATCATAAGACCGGACGCAACAAAGTGCATTACAAAGCCTATAAAACCGCTTGAAGAGCTAAACACAAGCGTTTGAATTAAACAAACCACAAATAATGAGATAATTGAATAAATCGGCCCTACCGTTACGGAACAAATGAGTAACGGAAAATCTGAAAATTCAAACTCATAAAACGGCGCTAACGGAAACGGAAAACGAAGTGTTGCCATTAGGACTAATGATAATGCTGCTAAAACAGATGCAGTAGTGAGCCTTTGAAGCTTTTGTTTGTTAGAATAATTTGTTTTCATAAAAAACACACCTTTCAAAAAAATATCGCCCCGAAAGACTCAGGGCGCAAAATTCTAAGTAAAGGTTTTGTTTTAAAAATAAAATAAAATCTTCTCTCATCCGGACTTTAACCGAAAAAACGAAAACCGTTATGTATATCGTTTATCGGTTTCACCGTCGGTTTAGGAATTTCACCTAATCAACCAATAGGCTCGCAGACTTTACTGCCGGTGGGGAATTTCACCCCGCCCTGAAGTTTCGTAACTATATAATACATTCAGAAAATGCTTTTGTCAATATATTTTATATTATTGTACATAATTTCTTAAAAAATCTTCCGATTTTATCCGTATAAAAGCTGTTAAATCGTTGACTTTACCTATCAATTATAATATAATTGTCGTATATATAAATTTGTTTTTTAGGAGAATACAAATGGGTATTTATGAAGAATTAGTAGCGCGCGGTCTTATCGCCCAGGTTACTAACGAAAGCGAAATCCGCGAAATGATTAACGCAGGTAAAGCTACTTTCTACATAGGCTTTGACTGCACTGCAGACAGTCTCACAGCAGGTCACTTTATGGCGCTTACATTGATGAAAAGACTTCAAATGGCCGGTAACAAGCCTATTGCGCTTATCGGCGGCGGTACAACTATGATTGGCGACCCATCGGGCAGAAGCGATATGAGAAAAATGCTTACTAAAGAAGACATTGACCATAATGCAGAATGTTTCAAACGCCAGATGGAAAAATTCATCGACTTCGGTGAAGGCAAAGCACAAATGATTAACAATGCAGATTGGCTATTAAATCTCAACTATGTTGAGTTATTAAGAGAAGTTGGGGCCTGTTTCTCGGTTAATAATATGCTCAGAGCCGAATGTTACAAACAAAGAATGGAAAAAGGTCTTAGTTTTTTAGAATTTAACTATATGATTATGCAAAGCTACGATTTCTATTACCTTTTCAAAGAATACGGCTGTAATATGCAGTTCGGCGGCGATGACCAATGGAGCAATATGCTTGGCGGTACAGAGCTAATCCGCCGTAAACTCGGTAAAGACGCTCACGCTATGACTATTACACTTTTAACCGATTCTCAAGGCAAAAAAATGGGTAAAACCGCCGGCAACGCTGTTTGGCTTGACCCTGAAAAAACATCACCTTACGATTTTTATCAGTACTGGCGAAATGTTGGCGACAGTGATGTATTAAAATGTATCCGTATGCTTACATTCTTACCCCTCGAACAAATTGATGAGATGGATAAGTGGGAAGGCAGTGAGCTTAATAAGGCAAAAGAAATACTCGCTTATGAGCTAACTGCACTTGTTCACGGCGAAGAAGAAGCTCACAAGGCAGAAGCTGCCGCAAAGGCAATATTTGCAGGTGCAGGCAACTCTGAAAATATGCCGTCTACCTCTGTTTCAAAAAACGAATTACAAGACGGTGCTATCGGCTTAATAGACGCTATGGTTAAAGCGGAGCTTTGTGCTTCACGCGGTGAAGCAAGGCGACTTATTCAGCAGGGCGGAGTCAGTGTTGACGATGTTAAAATTACCGATCCGATGCACATAATCTCAAGTGATAGTTTAAGCAAGGGCTATGCTATTATAAAAAAGGGCAAAAAAGTATTCCACAAAATTATTGTAGAATAATTTATAAAAATAATTCCTTAGGAGGAATGTATTATGAGTTTAAAGCATTTAGGCTACAGAGTTTTCCAAAAGGGTATGAAAATCGGAACAAGCGTCCTTGACTGGACGCCGCCAAAAGTAATTAAGGGCGCAGGTGCTATAAAAAAATTACCTGCTGTTGTTAAAAGCGAGGGCGTGTCTAATGTTTTAGTTGTTACCGATAAAGGTCTTATGGGACTCCATCTTTTAGATTCTCTGTTTGAAGGTCTTGAAAGTGAAGGTATAGAATACAGCGTTTTTGACGGCGTTCAACCAAACCCGACAATATACAACGTTGAAGACGCATTAAAGATTTATAAAGAAAACAACTGTCAGGGCTTTATTGCTTTTGGCGGCGGCTCACCTATGGATTGTGCAAAAGTCACTGCCGCAAGAGTTGTAAGAC
>JBJEPP010000028.1:0-3387 GCA_051881295.1 Acutalibacteraceae bacterium
ACGGCTCATATATGAGTAGTTATAACAGCAGCGGTTTGAAGGTAAAGGCGAAATAAGCTAATAGCGGTGAACGAGTGAACAAGTAAACAAGTGAACGGTTGTTCAGCTAACAGCTTGTCGAATGAAAAACGAAAAATGAAAAATGAAGAATTTCGGTATGGCTCACTGCGTTCGCATATAATTTAATGCTGTCGCGTTTGGGTAGAGACGAATGCTACGCATTACAGTTAATGGCTTTTAGTTAAACTTAATTTCGCTAAAACAAAAAAATTTGACCGATAGTAACTCTGACTTTAGAATTACTATCGGTCTTATCTTTTCTAAATACTTGCGAAGCGTTCACTTATTTACTGTTCACAGATTGTACGGCTAATAGCTTGCTGTCGAGAGCCGAATGAAAAACGAAGAATGAAAAATTTCGGAAAGCCGCGGCACGCAAGCGTGCATTATATGCGGCTTTGGTGTAAACAATAAGTTTTTTGCTTCGTGCTATAAATTGTAAAAGGAAAGTCTATAAATCTTAAAAAACAAGAAAACAGATAGTAAATTCAAATGTTCCAAAATTTGAATTACTATCTGTTTTAATTTTGTTTTGTCAGAAAAGTAAAGTTGATTTTATCTCTGCAAGCACATTAAATTGTGCCTTAGGCACTGTGCTTGCACCGAAATTTTTCACTTTTAATTTTTCATTCTTCATTCTCTTGCGAAGCGGGGTTTGCGGCGTTTCGTTAATATGTTGATATATTGACATTATTTAACAATAGTATTAAAATAAAATTGTTAATTGGCAATTGAAGTTGGTCTGTTCGGTTCATAGCTTCGTTGCTATGCATTTTTTTGATTTTTAAGAGGGTTTAGGTATGAAAAAATTTTTAAGCTTAATCTTATCAGTTCTTATAGTACTAAGCATGTTTTCGTGCTTTGGTATGACTGTTTTTGCGATAGGTAATCCAAGTGATTTATTCATTGTTAATCAAGGAGAACTTTCAAACGGAGAAATAACATACACGGTTTCACTTAAAGCCGGTACATACCTTTCAGGTACGGTAATTTTTGCCGAGTATGACACCTCTGTGTTGTCGGTTAAATCGGCAGGTCCTGTTATGACTAAAGACAGCGGCGGCGACCCCATAGAAAATGTCAGCGGTATGTATGAGTCAGGTAAGGCTGTTGCAGGAGATAACCTTTATTCAGTAGGTTATATCCACGGCGGTCAAGCGGATTACATCGTTGGCGATTCAGATAAAAAGTTTATTGAATTTACATTCAAGGTAAAAGACGCGTCAAAAATTTTAACCTCCGTTAAATTTATTTGTTACGATTACTCAAGCATCCAAAAACCGAGCAACAACATTCCTAACGGAAGTATTTTACAAATTGCATTATTTAATCTTGTTCTTGTTCCGGATGTTGTACTTAATGAACCTGTTGCAGATTCATCCGGTATAACAATTTCATGGAATGATAATAATCAAGCTGATGGTTTTATAGTATATAGAAAATCCGTAGGTGATTGGAATCAAATTGCAACATTAGACGGCTCTGTAAAATCTTATAAAGATACGGATGTTATAAATAACACTGCTTACAGTTATGTGGTAAAGCCTTTTGTTAAAGATTCTGAGAACGAGGTTTATACGAACGAAGTTAATAGTGAAACTAAATATATTGAAATTAATTATCATTATCATATATATACTGTAGACGATTGGATTATCGACAAAGAAGCAAATTGTACCGAGGATGGCTTAAAGCATAAAGAATGTACCGTATGCGGTGAGGTTCTTGAATCCGAAACTATTCGCGCCCCTGGTCATGATTATTCAACCGAGTTTATAGTGGATAAAGTCGCCACTTGCACAGAAAATGGTAGCAAATCCCACCATTGTTCAAGATGTGATAGTAAAACGGATGTAACCGAAATTCCGTTAACAGGACATACTTCATCCGATTGGATTACCGACAAAGAAGCAACTGTTAATGGTGCAGGCTCAAAGCATAAGGAATGTACTGTTTGTAAGGTAGTTCTTGAAACAGCAACAATTCCTCAGCTTAAATGTTCTGAACCTAAGCTCACAAAGATTGAAAATGCAAGCAACGGTATAAAAATCACTTGGGGCAAGGTAACGGGCGCGCAAAGCTACAATGTATACCGCAAGACTTACTCAAACGGTAAATGGTCGGGTTGGTCCGGAATTAAATATGGCGTTACAGGCACATCATATACAGATACTACAGCGAAATCAGGTACAACCTATGCTTATACAGTCCGTGCGAAAAATGCTGCCGGTTTAAGCTCATATAACACTACAGGACTTAAAATAAAATTCCTTTCCACACCTAAGCTTACAAGCATTTCTAACGGCTCCGGCAAGGTGAGTGTTAAATGGAATAAGGTAACAGGTGCAAGCGGTTACTATGTATACCGTCAGACCTATTCAAACGGCAAATGGTCGGGTTGGAAAAAGGTTGCAACAACTAAGGATAACTACTATAACGATAC
The DNA here is from genome assembly GCA_051881295.1 of Acutalibacteraceae bacterium. GTDB lineage: Bacteria > Bacillota > Clostridia > Oscillospirales > Acutalibacteraceae > DTU089. Next base: position 2,504 of record JBJEPP010000028.1, read on the forward strand.
AAAGGTTTCAAGCAGTAACTATTATAAATACACCGTAAGGGCATATAACGGTAGTTATATGAGCTATTACAACACAACAGGTTTAAAGACTAAATACCTTGCCGCGCCGAAAATTTCTTCTGCGTCAAGCAGGAGAGACGGTATTCTTATAAACTGGAACAAAATATCCGGCGCTTCGGGATATTATGTTTATCGCAAGGCTCCGTCAGGAGATTGGAAAAAGATTGCAACGGTTAAAGGTAATACTACAATCAAGTATCTTGATGAAACTCCAAGAAAGGGCGTAACTTACCAATATTGCGTAAAGGCTTATAGCGGCAATTATACAAGTACCTACGCTAATACATATAAGATTACATGCAAATATTGATTATCTATAAAAATAGCTAATATCTGACAGCTTGTCGAATGAAAAACGAAGAATGAAAAATGAAAAATTTCGGAAAGCCGCGGCACGCAAGCGTGCATTATATGCGGCTTTGGTGTAAACAATAAGTTTTTTGCTTCGTGCTATAAATTGTAAAAGGAAAGTCTATAAATCTTAAAAAACAAGAAAACAGATAGTAAATTCAAACATCCCAAAATTTGAATTACTATCTGTTTTAATTCTGTTTGGTTAGAAAAGTAAAGTTGATTTTATCTCTGCAAGCACATTAAATTGTGCCGCAGGCACTGTGCTTGCACCGAAATTTTTCACTTTTAATTTTTCATTTTTCATTCGACAAGCTGTTAGCTGTCGGCTATTAGCTGTTAGCTAAACAATCGTTTACTTGTTCACCTGTTCACCGATAACAGCTTGCTGTCGCGAGCTGAAATATTTTGAAAAAATATGATAAGTTGTAAAATAAAATGGCCAAAAAAGATGACTCATAAAGACATCTCTG
>JBJEPP010000029.1:0-12791 GCA_051881295.1 Acutalibacteraceae bacterium
TGCATAACGGAAAAACTTTTGTTGTTCTGTTGACAGATTTCTGCCTTCGCTATCAGCTGAGGAATATTCGGAATCGGTTATTTTTATTGATTTCGAGTTTTTATTTGGCAATCTATACATAGTATCACTCAAACGAAGGTCTGCGTTCTTACCTTTGTTTTCAACAAAACCATTTACCTTATACCATTTTTTTAACTTGTTTTGTGTTCCAAATTCTGTTGTGGGTGTTAAAGTGATAGTTTTGCCTTTTTCATCAGCATATGCAATAATATCATTGAGTATTTGTGTGCCGATACCCTGATTACGATACTCTTCTTTGACTACCATATTTGAAATAGAAATAGTATCGCTTCTTTCGTGCAAGAAAAGATAATCTGTTTTGTCATTGTACTTTGTTTCAATATCATCTAAAGCATTGACATTTTTTGCAAGATTGCGTATACTATTGTTGGAAACTGTACCATTGTTCGCTTCGGGCGTATTGGTGGGGGCTTGTTCACCTACCGGCGTGGAAAGGTTTCCTTTTTTTATATTAACAAAAACTGTTTGCACAAAAAGGTCAAGTCGTTTATCTGAAACAACGGCAGTAACATTCATTCTTCCGTTATATTCGCCTTTAAATACAATTACAGGCTTTCCCATATAAGTATCTTTAGAAAGTTCGATTTTTGTTGGATTTAATACTACATCAACGATGTGAGCAAAATCATCAACAGTTACGGCTCTTTGTCCTCGTGGGACTTCCTTGTTTTCATTTCCGTGTGATTTTAGAATCTTTCTAATCTCAAAAGAACCCAAAGACAAATTATACTTTTCGACATTCAATCCTGTTTCTGTCTGTATTATCCTCGCTAAATCAGATGAAATTGTACCAAAGTACATTTTTTTATCCACATTTTTACTGTCAACAGAATCTTGAATAAATTGTATTAACTGTTCGTTATTATTGTATATAATAATACGCTTACTGTTTTTCCAATTCTCAAATTGATGTTTGCTATATGTATTTAGACTATACTTCACGCCGCCATCATAGGCGTTATTTTTTTGTTCATTTTTCAAGGAGTTCTGCATTTCTTCACTTGCAACTCTAAGGGAATTATGGAATGAGGAACATATATCTTCAAGTGCTTCTGTCTGCTCCCTGAGGGCGTTCATTTCCGCACTTTCTTTGAAGCTGTTCATCATATTACGGAGTTGTTTAAGGAAATTCTGAAGAACATCCTTTAACTTCTGCGCAAGGGTTCTGTTTTTCTCTACAAGCTCTTTTACGAACTTTTCATTAGAGAAAACATCAAACATACAGTCAGCCGCCATTTCGGAATGAATAATCTTCAAGCCGTCCGCGGTGTTGGCGTCAACATTATAACGCTGTGCATACCATTGAACACGCGCTGAATAATCATAATCCGCACTGTTCTTAAGATAACCCACAACCTTTTCAATAAGCTTTTGAGCCTCTGCAGAATTCCACTTTTCAATAAGGTGTAAACATTCGTGTCCGGCAGTTCGGAGATATAGCTTACCATCTGCATCAAGGGAAACAAGAATTTTATTGGTACCGGACAAATACGCACCGTTTAATTCTTCCCCGTTATCTTTGAGTCTGTCATAGACGAGAAACGAAATACCGAATTTTTTACCGATGGCATCCATTATTCGTATTTGATTTTTCTGTGAGGCAGTAAGCCGGCTTTGGTAAAACGCATTAACACCCGGGTTATAAACCTTGTTTTCTCTACCTGCAGAAAAAACATTTTTCCGCCAATAAAGAGGGAATGAGTGAGCGAATGAATAATATTTGTCAATTGCTTCAAAACTGCCGATGCCTTTCAAACCTGCGTTATAATAAGCATCAAATGCGGTTTTAAAATCGGTTGTACGGTCAAGAGCAGGAATGTACAAACGGCGTGCCGCCTCTTGCTTTTGTGGAGTTTCCATCTGTGCCGCAAAGTTTTCTGCCGCCTCGCTTACAACAGGGTCTATATCCGCCATGGGCGTTGAAGATTCACCTTTAGGAGCAGCTTCACCCTGCACATCCGAAGATGTTTCTGCCGTCGTTTTTCTTGTATAAGTTTTAATTAAATCCACACCTGCAGAGTCGATTTGAGCTTCAGCATCTTTTACCCATTGAGGAGCATTTTCCCCAACAGTCATAAGCTCGTTATAAGCAATTTCTGCAGAACTTGTTTTTATGGAGTTCTCCCGGTATGAATCAAGCGTTTCGCCGTTTTTTTTTCTTATAAGGTTTTCTGCCGCATAAGTTGCGTAACTTTCGCTTTCGCCTAATGAAACAATACGGTCTTTCAAAGCATTTATATAAATACTATCGCTTAACTGTTCAACCTCGTTCTGCATCCGTTCTTCAGTTTTAGCAATTGCAGAATAGAGAGCAGTAATGCCCTCGTTATTCTTTAAGTTATATTTCGTTGTATCTATACCGTATTTTTTTGCTTCATTTATCAAATTGATTTTTGCGTTCTCTGCCTCGGCATCTTCAACCAAGCTTATAAGATTTGAAAGCTTCTTTTCAGAAATTCGTCCTGATTCACCCCATGGGCCCACATCTTCAACATTAACATTTATATCGGATTCCTTGATACCCAATTCTTTTGCTTTCGTCTGCAGAGTCGATATTTCTTCAGGGGTCATATTATTTGCTTGTTGGTTATACTTGGATTTTGTTATAATTCCGCTGAGAGCAGAACCGGCGCCACCCATAAACAAACCCTGCATAGCTCCGCCGACACCTGACATAACCGTTTGATTTATCATATCGTTTCTGGCTTTCTTTCGGGCTTCGGTTTCAGTATATCCACCTTGACGGTATGCATCATAAGCCTGAGCATAAGAACTCAAGCCGCCATTAACAAGGTAATCGACAATAATGTTTGCCACCTCGGTGTTGAATTCTTCGGAAGCATTAACACCAACGGATTTCAAAACATTACCTGAAAGTGTTTTTATACCTTTTTTTGAAATAAGATTTTTAATTTCTTTTTCTGTCATGCTTTTAAACTGACCTATTGAAACATTTTCCCAAAGCATTTCATTTATACCGGCAATAACACCAGTTAAAAGCGCCTGTTCTTTGCTTCCGCCGTTGCGTGCCACTTCCTGTGCTGTGTCACTCATAGCTGTTGCACCTAACACAACGCCGCCTATTTTTGTGCCGCCGGTAAGAGCCATATTTAAAACAGAATCACCCGTTGACATGGCCGTTGAATATATTTGGTCGAACCAATCTATATCATCAAACCACTCCAAGCCTGTATCGGTGTGTTTATCATAATTCTCCATGACTGTTTCACGGATAGTATTAACAAAGTTATTCCCGGCAAAATAAGGTGAATTATAGTTTAGAGGAACATCGGAATCTTCAACGGCACTTTCTAAAGCCTTTTTAACACCCATCAATTTTGTTACTGATGCAGGAATAGTAGAAATTGAAGTTAAAACCGGATGCGATTTAGCATTTTCAGCATATTCATTATTTTCCTCTTTATAATAATCTTCATCCCTGCGTATGCGGTTATATTCAACAAGCTCGTTCCAATTTTCAACACCTAAAGAATTGAGCTCCTTTGCGATTTCTTCACGGCGGCTTCTACCTGAATCCACATCATATTTACCACCGCTGCCGGTAAGACCTGTAACAATAACCGCCGCATCATTTTTAAAAGAGTCTTCCTCTTTTTCTCTATCAAGAACAGTATATTCTTCTATAAGTTCTTTTACATTGTCGGGGAGAGAGTCCAAAGTCTTTATTTTGCGGTTTATTTTTTCTTTTTGCAATAATGCAAGGTCAGAATCATTTTCAGATGTTTTGTTTTTCTCGTCCTCAATATCACTTATAATCTGACTTTTTGCAGTTTCAGGTACATTCAAAGATATAACATCTTTTTCAAGATTTTTTAACGCAAATGATTTAAAGCCCTTTTTAACACCCTTTGCGATACTATCAAGAATTCCGTCACTTTTCCCGCCAAGTTTTTCAATTTCCGCATCAAGCTCATCATCGGACATTTTTGAATATTGTTTCTGTTTTTCCGCCTTCGATACAGAATAGTTATAAGCCTCTTCATTCTCCCACTGACTGAAATAGTCGTGGTCGGCTTTTGCAATTTTTTCTAACTCATCATAATAGTTGTTATAATCATTGGCACTACTATTCAAGTAATCGGTTACTGTCTTTTTATCTTCATCGGATATTTTAGCGCCATATTCCTTTATTATATAGTTTATATAATCCTTTTTCTTTTGATACTCACTCTTATCTTTACTCACTTTATCAAGATAATCTTTAGTATCAGATAAATACGAAACTAATCTATTTCCTTCTTTGTCATAAGAAAATCTGGTTTTAGCAGACTTTTGAGATGCTTCCTGCGTTGTTCTTATAATATTTAATTCATTGAAAACAATGTTTCGTGCATTGTTTTCAATATTTCTCCTTATAATAGCACTTCCACCGCTATTACCATTATTTTCTTTTTGCTTTTTCTTTTTAGTATTTCTTGCAATAATATCAGTACCACTCATAAAATCACCTTCTTTCACTTTGTTATGACAGGCATATTATATGAATATTTTTGGTAGAGCGTATCAACCAAATCATCACTTAATCCATAGATTTCTTGGAAATAAGCAAGGTCTTCTGCCATTTCATAATTAGCTCCGATTTTGCCGTTGGCATCTTTACGTCCTTGATAAGCTTCTAATTTTCCGGTTATTTCATATCTTATACCTTCGCTAAGGTCACTTAACTTTGTAACACCACTTGAAGAAACTCTGCTACCGGAATCACCGGAACTACCGGAATGTGCCGTAGATTTTTGAAGAGCAAAGGTCTTTTCCCACTGCTCATCTGCAACCGCATCACGCTCTCTTTGGTATGCCATCTGTTCGTTATATTGCCGAACAGTTTCATTGAATGTACGGTCATTTTCCCAATTGTTAACCAACTGAAGATATTTTTGATAATCGTCATCGGACATATCGCTTGTTTTACCGTAAAGATAATCTCTATCCGTATAGAAGTCACCCATTTTATCACGATACCGGTTGTAATCGTTTTCTTCAAGACCCTGAATAATAGCAAGGTTTTCTTTGTCTGCGGCTTTATCGTTTAAGTATTTTTGATATGCTCTGTCGTGGAGTTCGGGAACAATATCATTAAGCTCGGTAAGGTACTTTTGATATGCCTGTTGTGCGGCTGTTGTGCCGTAAGAAGAACCATAACCACCTGTCATAGCTGCTGATTGTGCTGCTGTATCTGCCATTGCCATTTTGCCTTGATTTATATATTTTTCTTTATATAAATCATAAAGTGCATCTTCACTTACATCATAAGAAAAAGGTTCTCCTCCGAGGATTTTGTCAACAAGAGAATCAAGCTGTTCAGTATATTGTGAACTGAATTCATCCGGCTTTTGTGCTTCGAATTCTGCCAACTGTTTTTTTGCCGCCGTCAGTGCAGCACTTTCTTTATATGTAGGTCGTGAAGTGCTTGATGTTTTTGCGGAAGTTGTTGAATTTTTTGAAGTTGACTGCGAAACAGTGTTTTTTGCGGAACCACCGTTAAGACTATTCCATGTGTTTGTGCCGACAATACCGTCAACCTCAAGACCGTTTTTCTTTTGATAATCTTTAACGGCAGACTGCGTTTTAGGACCGAACTGTCCGTCAACATCAAGATTGTAGCCTGCTGAATTTAATTTTTCTTGCAGTTTTTTTACATCATTTCCGGATGAACCGTAACTGATTGTTGAATATGCCATTTTTTATTCCTCCTTTTTATTTTTCTTCATAATCCGCTAAATACATTCCGCTTATATAAATTTTGTCTCCCGGAACAATATCTTCATCAGCTCTTATGATTATTTCTCCCGTGCTATAACCAATTCCGCCTGTTGCCACACGGCCGTTAGTATAATTAATTCTTATATTAAACGGTGTAAAAAGTTCTGTTGGCTTCCCACCTACAACAGCTACTACATAATCTTTACCTGCAATTAAAGTTTCTGTTGGTTTCAATCGCAACCGTAAAAACACTAAATCCAAACAAGAATAATATCTGATTTTAGCACGGTATTCTCCAATAAATTCAGGAAAAGATATTGGAACATTTTCATAGCTTATTTTTCCTAAAACATTCAAATCCCAAGCGACACGGAGTTCATTGTCATTCTCAGCATAACAACCGAAAGCTGCACCGTTTCCGCCTTTTTTAATGTTGAATGGTATTCCTGCGGTTCCTAAATGAAAAGTATCATCATCATTCGTTAAAACATCGGATATAGCCATAACAATTTCATAACCGGACTGACTCAATATACTACCGTCACCTATTATAACGGGTGAATTTTGGGTAATTTCTCCCTCTTCAAGAGTAGTAGTTGCTCCCTTCTTTCGTATACTGTATCTGATATTTGCAACATTCAAAGCCTCTTCATCAACTATTACATCACAAAAGCGAGATGTGTAATTCACAAGTAAATATGTACCATCTGATGTGGTAAAGCCGTTTTCGTCACATCTTGATACAGATTTAATTTTAATTGAGGGTGGGAAATACTCTTTAACATTTATAGTTTCTTTGACTTCGGTATAATAACCGCGTGAATCAGTCAAACGAACAACAAGTTCTTTATCTCCTGCATTAAGCATTTCAAAAACAGAATTGTTTGCTCTTTTGGTAGAACCATCAAATTTAATGCTTATACTTTTCAGAGTTGCTTTTGCTTTAAAATTTTGATTCGAAAGTGTAACGGTCAGTTTACTTATACCTTTAAGATAAACATTCCATGTATCCGGTGCGCCGCTTTCTGCAAGAGAAAGCTCAAATGTTGGCTTATAATCTTCCGTATCAGGAATTATAAATGTTATGCTGTACCTTTTGCTTCCTATTAGTTTATTACTCTTATAGGTTGCTAAAACAACTGTAATTGCAGTCTTTTTTTCGTCTGTAACATATTCAGCCCATTCTGTAGGAATGGTGAAAGAACCTGAGGCCGTACCTGCGGCAATTTCTTTTGATTGTTTTTTACTTGAAATCTGGCATGTTATTATATGTTTGAAAGAACTAACACCCGATATACTGAATTTAAACGAACCACCGGGAGTAACACTTGAATCCACTATGGTTAGTTTGGATGCTCTTGGTATATTGGTGCAGGTAAAACTTCCACTTACCTTTCCGCCGGTAAGAGATGTATTCCCCATAGTAAAGCTACCGCTTAAATTAAGTGTCAAGGAACCATCATCATTATGGGATACATTTTCCGTCCATTCTGCCAAAACTACCGTAACACCATTCCTTGTATCTATTTTAAGCGTGTTACTATCTTTTGTTGTGCCGTTAATATTAATAGCTGCACTATTATCTGATTCGTTCGAGTTATATGCCGAAGAAGAATAACCATCATTACGCTTAAGTTTTAACTTAACAGTAATATTGGATTTATTATTTTCAATATCTTGTGAATTTTGTATTACATCTAACCAAAGGTCATATTTTGCAGCGGATGAACCGCTACATGTACCGTTAATTTTAGCCATTCCATCTCACCTCTAATCCATAATCACTAACATCAAATGTAAAATAACCTTGTTCATCATTACCTATTTTCAAATAATCAAGGATTTCAGCTCGGGTAATATACAGATTACTTCCAGAAATATACGCAACTTCAAATTTACCTTGAATAAAAGACAGTTTCTCATTAGTAAAGCGAGCTATGATATTACTATCACTTCTACCAATTTCAATACCGTAAATATCGTCTTCGGGAACTTCACCTTCAACCAAAAGACCTCGTTTGATATAAACATCAATACTATCTTTAAAATTCACAAATTCATTATTAATCTCTTCGAGATTTTTATTTGTAACAGAAATTTCTTTTGAGAAAGTCTCCTTTATATTGTCGGATGATTGAATTACATTGGAACTCAGTTTTTCTTCGATATCTTCTATTTCAGATTTTGAAACAAAACTCTCTTCAACCTGTGATACTATCTGTTCTGCCTGAACAGCAAGCTCAGCATTATTACCTTTCTTATACTCGGTAAGTGCTGTTTGAACACTTTCAATGTTTTCAGCCTGCATCGCTACCGATTCACTGTTCTGCTCTATGGAAGTTTTCATTTCCGATGTATATTCACCTATATCGGATTTTGCAATATATTGTTGCTCAAACTGGGTACGCATTCCTTTTTCCGATTCTTCAACAGCTTTTTTATATCCCTGTGTAACCTCTTCCGCCGACCTTAAGATTTCACTTTTTAGAATATCAAAATTGTTTTTTTGCTCTTTCGAGAGTTGTAATGCAACTGCTAATCCTGAATTTTCTTTGTCTTCGCTTATTTCATTTCCTTTTGAAACAGCCGATGCTATCTTTTTTAAATCAACGCCGGTACTGTTAAGAACCATACGCAAAGTTTCATCCAACTGTGAAAGCATTTTATAAATTTGTTGGTTTTCTGTATTCATTTCATTTCACTCCCTGTTTCTAAATTAAATGTAAGAGAATAAATCTTTACATCACCTGTGCCGGTTAACTTAATTCTAAAATGGTCACATCTGTAATCGGGATTTATCGGAAATGCTGTTCCATAGGTTTTTTGCGCAGTAATAGATTTTAAAGGTAACCATTCACCCGAGCTGTCATACTCAACAAATACATTAACCGTTGAACCTTCACTAATTTCCATACGACAAATAAGACGGTTAAAGTATTTTTTCTCGGGAACATCAAGACCTATAAGACCTGTTACTGCTTCCCATTCCACAGCATCCTCAACACTCCACCCGGCAAGAGAACCGGTGAAAGCTCCGTAAGCCTGCTCACTGTCAATAATCTGAAGAATGTTCTCATCATCATGTTTAACAACCATATACAGATTACTTTTGTTGTTTGCCATTTCAAGAATTTCAATATCATCTTCCTTATGCCACATTGCAAGGTTAAGGTCGTAAACAAATAATTCCCTTTTACCGTTGTTATGCATTGAAATATAATATTTGTCTCGAAAAGCTCCGCCAATAGCTTTGTCATAGTACAGAGTGCCGAAATTATCGGAAATGGTTACGGGAGAACCGCCTTCATAAGCACATATTCCGGTAGGTGATTTATAAAACAAGGTTTCATTAACCACACATAAGCTTTTGTCACTGCCGTTTTGAACCCCCCGAACATAGTTTGTTCCGATTTCAAAAGGCGGATTAGTTCCGTAAACCTTGTGAATACAATTTTCCTTAAAGAACAAAGTATAATAACCGTATCGGATAGCTCCTGTAAAATCGCCATCCGAACCTACGCTTACGGTATAGCTGTCGGATGCAAGTCCCATATAGCAGCGCCAATTTTTAAAATCTCCCAATTTACAACAGTAAATTTCATTGAGTTCGGAATTACATCCCCATATTCTGTTTTCACCCTGACACACAAAATCCATATCAGGACATTTGCGGTCAACTGCAAAAGCGGTATTTTGAGTTGTTATTTCGTCAATAACACCTGCAACAACTATATAATCATCACTGCAGGCCCATATAATCATATCAGTATTAAAATCTTCTATAACAGAACCGCTAATGGTAACACAGTCATATTCCTTAAATGATTTACCAATATTAGGAGAAACAATTTTCACATATGTAGTTGCAATGCTAACCCACATTGAATCTGTTTCGGAATACTTTTTGAGTACATGGGGAATATCGGATGTATCGAGCCACAGTGCACCGTTTTCTGCTTCTGTAGGTGCTACATTACCCGTACTGTAATTTTCGTAATTTTCGCCTGTGAGCGTACAAAGAGTATAATCCACATTAGTTCCCTCTTCGGTAGAAAAATGTGCTTCAATGCTCCCATAATCGCTCAAATCAGCGGTGTTTAAATAAACTTTATCAGGGAATATAACCACATAAGCACCCATAGATACCATTCTGCGCACTTCATTGTACTTCGGATACAAGTAAGGAAACCCTATAATCTTTTTCCCGCCGTAATATAATTCTCCGTTCTGCACATAAAGAATTTTATCTTTGCTGTACAAAGAATGAACATCTCCGCCGACATTGAATTCAGCTCGCTTGTGACGAGGCGAAAAAACAGGAAAGTATGAAGATGTAAGGTTCTTCATTTCGTAAAATTCGCCGGCATTGATTTTTAAACCGTGGTTATACCCCCGAAAAGTATCAATGGTATATCTTGTTTTAGCCAATTAAATCACCCCGTTATCTTTGCTTTTTGAATCGGTTTATAAGTTCTTGTTACCCACCGGGTAAATTGTTCGTATAAACCGTTATATTCCATAGCATAATATTCTGCTCTTTCACGTTCTCCGCCGTGAAAAGTGTATTTGTAAAGCAAATAATAAACATATATATCTTGATACTGCATTGGTAATAAAAGCTCATCCTCTGCGGTATCACTTAATTCCTCGATTGTTGCAATATCTTTTCCAGCACTTTCATATAAGGGAATAAACTTGTCGATTAAATATTGAATCCATTGAGTTTCCACAAAATCACAAAGTGTCTCGTGATTTACATAAACCTCTTTTAATATTCGCCCGTCCAATTCTGCGAGCCAATCAATTTTTTGTTTTTCAGAGTAACTATTATTTAATAGTTTGTCTGCTCTATTTATGGTATCTTTAATGTTCATAATTTCACCTTCATATTTTAAAAAAAGCGACAACACCGCTAAGTGTCGCCGCCGTGCTTTGATTACTCGGAAATATTCGCCTCAATATAATTAGCTGCTTCCGCCGCCATTGATTCACTGTTTTTGATAACTTCGGCAAATCTTTCAGGAACTTCAACTTCTTTTCCGGTCTGAACAAGAATTCTTTCACCGTTCACCGCAACGAAGCGTTCCGTATCACTCCTGTTTTGTTTCGGAATAAAAACAGTAACGGTTTTTTCCTTAGCCTTTTTGTTTTCCTCAGCCATTTTACAACATTTCCTTTCTTAGTTTGCTTCTGCTGTACCACTAAATGTGGAACCGCTTTCAATTCTCAGGATATACTCTTCAACGAGTCTTTTTGCGGTTTTAATACCTTTCCAGCCAATAGATGAACGCTGATTAAGAGGGTCGTTGCCGTATCCCTTCTGCTTAACGATATGTTCAACACCGCCGCCGTTAATATTTGTTACACCGTATGCATCTGCACCGAGAATAAGTGTTGCAAATACTGCCGGGCCGTCTCCATCCTTCCAGATTTTTGCTTCGGTGCTCTCAACAAAACGAACACCGCCAAGGCAACCGATTTCACCGTTAAGCATATTTTCGGGAGTTGCGTATTTTTGTACTTCCATCCACTGATTACCCGCCTCTTGCATAAGGTCATAGGCAACATAAGGATGAATAATACCCACATAGTAACCGTCAATTTTTGGTGCGTTCATAGCTTTGAGTTCTGCCGCCGCCTTGAATACATCCTTAACACGAAGAAGTGCTGTTGAGTCAAGCTGACTTCTCAATGTAACAGTCGTTTCAACCCCGTCAACAACCTTGGGACAGTAAAGCACATTTGTACCGCCGACAATCTCATTTCTTACAACAGTATCCATTGTGAGACCTGCCTGTGCCGCAAGTTGTTTTGTAGCTTCAACAATTGTGTTGTCAATTGCGGTAAGCTCTAACAAATCAGTCTGCTCGATATAATCACCATACTGTTCAATGGTTGCGTTTACTGCGGTAACATTGAGCTTGTTACCAGTTGGAGTAACGCCCTCTGTAAGAGGGGTAAGAGCCTTGGGAAGAGAAGAGAATTTTCTGAATTCAATAGTCTTACCACCGTTTCGGGGAATGTCACGCTTTTGACCGAATTGGTCATGAACAAGATGGGGGGATGCTAATGTAATAAGAGTCTTGTCATAAAATGTTTTCATTTCAGCTGAAAGCTCTGATGATGTTGTTTGGTTTACAACATCACCTGCAGCAAAAAGCTGAATATTTGGAGTCATTATTTCCTTTGTTTTCATTATTTTTCACCTCATATAATAACTGTTTCACCATTCTCAACTCTTTTGAGAATAGCCTTTATATCTTTACCGGTGAGGTTATTAACATCTACTTTTGTTTGTGATGCCGCTTGTGAAGATAAACCGTTTTCACGAACTCGATTAGTGCCCGCTTTAATTGTATCTTCTGTCTGCTTTTTAGCTTTTTCCGTTGCAATGGAAACTGCAGAACGAACAATATCATCATGGTGTATTGCCTCATATGCTTGTTTCATTGGAACACCGAGATTAAGCATCTTTACAAAATCCTCATTCCCCAATTCAGTGTATAAGTCAAGATTGGGATAAGTGCTTTCTTTTAAATGCTCTGCTTCACTTTGCCAACCTGCAACTTTTTGACGGTTGGCCTGTTCAGCTTTAAGTTGAGCTATTTCATCAGCCTTTCTCTGATTGCGTATGCGAGAAAGAACAATCTCTTCACTTTCTCCTGTCTCTGTTGCCTGTTGACGAATATAGAGTTCATCTTCTTCAAATGCACGAAGAAGCTCTTCTGTTCCTTTTACCCCATACCGCTTTTCAAGAGCGTCTATAAGAGGTTGTTGGGCATTAACCTGGGCACGGAGCTTGTCTGCACCTTTTGTTCTTCTGCCTATGTTTTCCTTTATTGACCTTTCATACTGAGTTTTATATTTGCCTTTTATAAGCGAATTAAATTCAGCATCAAGGTCCTCTTGGTTGTCAGTGGCGAGTTGACTGTCTTCTGCCGTGTTCTGAGCGGCGACCTCAGTATTATCAGCCGTTTGATTTTCGTTTA
>JBJEPP010000030.1:0-3369 GCA_051881295.1 Acutalibacteraceae bacterium
ACCCCCTGCTTGTAAGGCAGGTGCTCTCCCAGCTGAGCTATGCTCCCATTAGCTGCCGTTGTGACACTCACAACGCTGATTACTATACACTATTTACGCTAAAAAGTCAACACTTTTTTGAAAAAATTTAAAGATTTTTTGATTTTCTTATATCCTCTACAATGGATACCATTTGACCGTATTTACATTCAATATCTTCTACCAATTTAAGCTGTGTTCTTGCCCTGACGAGATTATGTTCAGGGTAATCTGTTTTAAAATATGTGTCGCCGTTTAAAAAGTCGCCTAAAAAGCGAATCCCGCATTCGTATGTTAACAGCTTTGCGGAAAAAGGCAAAAGCTCAATTTCTTTTTTAGTCAAGCTCTCCCCCGCAGATTCTAAAAAGCCCTCTGCATAGGCTTTGAAATAATCGAGATTGAGAGAAATATTTGACAGGTCTTTATCATCCTCGGCGCCTGTGTTTGCACCGGAGCGAATGCTGTCGCCGAAATCGTAAAGAGCAGACCCCGGCATAACCGTATCTAAATCTACTACGCAAAGGCTTTTATTTGTGGTTTTATCAAACAAAATATTATTAAGCTTAGTATCATTGTGAGTTACCCTTAAAGGTATATCGGGTGTGCCTAATAAATCAACCACAACGGAGCATATATTTTCACGCTTCATGGCAAATTCAATTTCTTTTTCTGCTTGATTTTTTCTGCCCGAAATATTATCTTCTACAGCCTTTTTAAAATCGGCAAATCTTGAAACGGTATTATGAAAATTCTCAATTGTTTCATAAAGCGTATCTATGGGGTAATCTGCCAACTGCTTTTGAAAATTGCCAAAGCTTAAAGCGGCACTTTTAAAATCATCGGCAGAAGTTAACTCATTAACAGAATATGAATTATCCACAAAATTGTACACACGCCAGCAATCATTATTTTCATCAAAATAACAATTATCACCGTCATTTGTTTTAAACACCGTTAATGTTTCACGGTTCGGGTCGCCGCCGCTTTCAATAATCTTCTTCTTTAAGTGGCTCGTGACTCCCATTACATTCGCCATTACTTCACGGGGTTTTTTAAAAACATTAGTGTTTATTCTTTGTAAAAGATATTTTGCCTCGGTACCGTCTTTTTTTAAAGTGACAACGAATGTATCGTTAATATGACCGTCTGTTATAGGTTTATGTGAAACATAGTCACCGTATACCGAATAATTCTTAATTATATTTAAAATACTGATTTCTGACATAATATTTATTCCTTTATTTTGAATATTGCAAAACAGCTTGGGTTGTGAAAACCCGGCGGAAGTGTTGTAACCGGATTAAATGCAACAAAATGAGGTGTATTGCATTTATCACCGCATTTATAGAAATTCGCTTTAACACAGTTAAAATCAATAGTATTTATATCTGTTTTATATACGGCAGATATAAATTCTTTCGTAACGGTTATTGCAACACCCCAAAAAAAGCCGTTTTCATCTCTACCGCCAAATCTGTTTATTCGGGGTTCAATATCGGTAATATCGCTAACATACACTCTCCCCTGCTTACCGTCACCGAATTGGCTCAGATATGTAGATGAATTGCACTCTATATTTATGTATTCTTTCTTATCTTCAAAGGGATTAAAGAAAAACTCAAGGCAGCTGTCTTCGTAAACAGGCTGATTTCTTTCAGTATAAGTGGTTTTAGGCTCTCTTTCATAACGCTTAAGTCGTGCTGTCAACGAACCGTCTACAACACCCATTTTAAATAAAACACGCGGCCTGTAAGGTATATCCGCTTCCCAATGAAACGAATCCAGCTCAGTATATTGAGAATCAAAAAAATCTTTAAGATTGTTGAATTTTTCAAGTTCTAATATTTCTTCTTTCATAAACTCACCTTTTAAAGTATAACAAATAATAAATTAAAAGTAAATACACATAATAAGTGTAAAATTTAATTATTAGGTGAAAATATGAAAAAAAATGCTATTGTAGGCCAAAGCGGAGGCCCTACCGCAGTTATTAACGCCAGCCTTGCCGGTGTAATTGAATCAACTTTTAACAGAGAAATCAACAGAATATACGGTATGCAAAACGGTATACGAGGCTTTTTAGAAGAGCGTATTTTCGACTTAAGCGGTACTTTTAATAACAGCTTGCAAATCGAACTACTTAAACGCACCCCTTCTTCATACTTAGGCTCTTGCAGATACAAATTGCCGAATGTGGAAGAAAACGAAGAAGTATATGAAGATATATTTTCAATTTTAAACAAGTACAATATCGGTTACTTCTTTTACATTGGCGGTAATGACAGTATGGACACTATTTGCAAGCTTTCTAACTATGCCAAAAATATAAACAGTGACATCAGGTTTATAGGCATACCGAAAACTATTGATAACGATTTAATGCTGACCGACCACACTCCGGGCTACGGCTCTGCCTCAAAATACATCGGTACTGTTATGAGAGAGCTGACGAGAGACGCTACGGTTTACGGCACGCCTTATGTTACCATAGTTGAAATTATGGGCAGAAATGCAGGCTGGCTTACTGCTTCGGCATCCCTTGCAAAAAGCGAGGACTGTGAGGGTGTAGATATGATATGTCTGCCTGAAATACCGTTTAATTTAGATAAATTTATTACCAAAGTGGAAAATATGCAAAAAAATAAAAAATCTACTTTGATTGCGGTTTCTGAGGGTATAAAACTACAAGACGGCAGATATGTATGCGAGCTTTCGGACGATATGCGTTTTACTGACGCATTCGGTCACAAAAGCCTTACCGGTACAGCAAGGTATTTAAGTAATTTTGTAGCAAAAACGCTTGGTATAAAAACAAGGCCCATTGAGTTTTCAACGCTTCAAAGGTGCGCCTCTCACCTGACAAGCAGAACCGATATTACCGAAAGCTACCAGGTAGGCGGCGCAGGAGTGAAGCGAGCCGTTGAAGGCGGCACGGGTGAAATGATAGCATTAAAAAGACTTTCAAACGACCCTTACCAATGCACAACAGAGTGCGTGGATATAAACAAAGTAGCAAACCTCGAAAAGAAAGTGCCGTTAGAGTGGATAAACGAAACATTTACCGATATGACAAAAGAGTTTCACCAATATGCAAGACCGCTGATACAAGCGGAATTGACACCGATATTTATAAACGGCTTGCCGAGGCATATTTACCTCAGCTAATAGCCTGCCGTGGCATACTGAATAAAAAATGAGGGATTAATAATGAAAAAATCAGTGTACAAGCACAGCGGCTTGCAGAGATATGAGTTAACCTATCTAAACCGAGTTTATCAATGTTTATACCCTCGCTGTCCGCATACTCCGTAATAGCATTTATGATATTGGATTTTGTCCACTTGGACAGAG
>JBJEPP010000031.1:0-3326 GCA_051881295.1 Acutalibacteraceae bacterium
CAAACCGAAAAAGCCCATTAATAAACAAAAGAACAGATAGTAAATTCAAACATTCCGAAATTTGAATTACTATCTGTTTTAATTTTATTTTCTTAGAAAAGTAAAGTTGATTTTATCTCTGCAAGCACATTAAATTGTGCCGCAGGCACTGTGCTTGCACCGAAATTTTTCACTTTTAATTTTTCATTCTTCATTTAGTTTGCTGTCGCAAGCCGAATGAAAAACGAAGAATTTAGGTATGGCTCACTGCGTTCGCATATAATTTAATGCTGTCGCGTTTGGTCAGATATGAATGCTACGCATTGCAATTAAATTTTATTTTTATAAAAACCGATAGTTTAATTTGAATTTCATAGCACTAAGCGAAAAGTGCTAAAACAATTTACAATCTACTATTTTTTTTAATACTTCTATTGCTTTATTATAAGGCACATATTCAAACAGCATTTTAGATGTTTTTTCTTCGTAGTCTTTTTTATAAACATCTTTATCTATAATTTCTTGCAATAGGGTGTTCATATCAATCCCGTCTTTTGCTGAACGGCATTGCTTGTTAGGCTCCCTTTCAATATACACTTCTTTTACAAGTCGTTTTAGTTCTTCATTTATATCAACTATATTGTATAGCTTATAAATATCGTAAATATGCCTTGAGTGTTCTTGCACACAGTTATCTAAATAATAATCACCAAGCGCATATAATTTGTCAATAAAAGTTCTGTCAGCGATTTGAACATTAGTTTCAAACGGTAATAATTCATTGTATTCGGATATTATATTTTTATAACCGTTACTGTAAAGGTAATCATAAATGATGCTACTCGCTAACATTTTCCGGTATGGGTATGCTCTTGTGAAAACAGCTGTTTCAATTATTAGATGTTCTTTTATAAATTTTGAAGAAAAAATTGCAGGGTATTCTATTATGTATTTATTGTAATTTCTCTTACTCTTAACGCCTTCGGCATTCTCCAGCGTAAAATTGAACTCTCTTATTACAGAAACAATATTCTCTTTGAGTTTCTTTCTCTGCCCCTCAGTAGCTTTGCTTTCAGTATCTATATTCAAATCTATATCTTCCGAAAACCTATTTATGATTTTGTAGCACTTTGAAAGAGATGTCCCTCCCTTAAAAATTATGTTAGGCTGTAACTCTACAATTCTTTTTAAGAACAGTGTAACATAATAATCTTTTTCTATTATGGCGGCATCTATACCCATTTCTCCAGATACCTTGAGAACCACTTGCTCGAACACATCTTTATTATTGTATAACACTAAATATCGCCTCGCTTTCTATTAAATTTCGCATTGCCTTATCCGGAAACACCGCAGCATAGTTCAAAATATCTTTTTTTGTAATACCGTTAGAGTTTATATAATTTGTTATATAGCTCCTTTTTTCATTATCTAATAAGCTTGGTGTAATATCGTTCATCATTTCTAAAAAACTTAACACCGCAACATTTTCATTATTTATATTAGTTCGCGCTCTGCGAAGAATCACCTTTTGACCGCCCACTACAACATCCCGAACCTTCGATGGCTCATTGTTTGTGTATATCTCAATTACATTCGGCATTTGCGTAGTGAGTTTTAATTGATTTTGAAAAGTTAATCCGGAATAATAGCCAATAATATTACAACCGTTTTTAATATATTTTTTTTCTATAACCTTACGGGGATTTAGTAAGCTTTTGCCGAACAGAGTATCATTGGGAATGTAATATATACCTTTTTCGTATCTGATTAGTTCGCCTGATTCACAAAGTTTTTGAAGTTGCTTCATTATCCACGGGCGGGAATAACCCATAAAAGAAATTTCCGTTGATAAAATAGGCTCATTAGTTCCGTATTCTTCTAATAACGACTGATATAATGTCATATAAATACACCCCCTTCTTTTTAATGTATGTATTCTCAAACAAATTATACTATTATTTACTCATAAAGTCAATAATAATATATTTTATGTGGCAAATGGCATATCAGCCGACAGCATATTCAGCTAACAGCCGACAGCTTATCGAATGAAAAACGAAGAATGAAAAATGAAGAATTATCGAAAAGCACCGCACACTTCGTGTGCATTATAGCGTGCTTTTGATGTGAACAATAAGTTTTTTGCTTTGCGCTTACAGTAATTGTAAAAGGACAGTCTATAATTCTTAAAAAACAAGAAAACGGATAGTAAATTCAAACATTCCAAAATTTGAGTTACTATCTGTTTTGTTTTATTTATTTAATAAAGTTAAGTTGTTTTTTTCTCTGCAAGCACATTAAATTGTGCCGCAGGCACTGTGCTTGCACCGAAATTTTTCACTTTTAATTTTTCATTCTTCATTTAGTTTGCTGTCGCAAGATGAATGAAAAACGAAGAATGAAAAATGAAGAATTATCGAAAAGCACCGCACACTTTGTGTGCATTATAGCGTGCTTTTGATGTGAACAATAAGTTTTTTGCTTTGCGCTTACAGTAATTGTAAAAGGACAGTCTATAATTCTTAAAAAACAAGAAAACGGATAGTAAATTCAAACATTCCGAAATTTGAATTACTATCTGTTTAATTTTATTTTGTTAGAAAAGTAAAGTTAATTTTATCTCTGCAAGCACATTAAATTGTGCCGCAGGCACTGTGCTTGCACCGAAATTTTTCATTTTTCATTCTTCATTTTTCATTCGACAAGCCGTTAACTGTATTGCGTAGCATTCATATTTTGCCTCACGCGATAGCGAGCTATTAGCTGAACAATCGTTCACTTGTTCACCGTTTTTCATTTTTCATTGAAAAAGACGAATACTGCACCTGTTGGGGACAAGTGCAGTATTCTTAGGGGTAAATATGGAAATAAGGAGATAGGAATGAAATAACTATAAGTTTTAGCTTACAGTTTTTCTCAAAACGAGGAATTAGGGGTGTCCTCGTTTTGTTGTATTTAATATAACCTATCAAAATTAATTCCGTATTACAAAAATATTAACAAATAAATATTTTTAGTTAATAAATTATGAACCGCAAACCGATTTTTGTCAGTTTGCGGTTATTTTGTATGATATTTGTCATTTCACGGCATTGTTTAACAATTCCGCTACCTTTTTTATAGCTTTTTGTTTTTCTTCTATGAGCAGGTTATAATGTTGGACGGTCTCTTTTTTAGTCTTGTTGCAATATTGCCCATTAGTATAGCCGAAAAGAGTCGAATGTGCCAAAGATTTATTTAATAGGCATATCGGGTTCGACTCTTTTCAGCTATAGAGTTTTATCATATTTGCCAAACCCCTTGCTTGCACTAATGAAATTACCGGGTATCCTTAAGATACCTTT
>JBJEPP010000032.1:0-46716 GCA_051881295.1 Acutalibacteraceae bacterium
ACTTACACCAAAGCCGCATATAATGCACGCTTGCGTGCCGCGGCTTTCCGAAATTCTTCACTTTTCACTTTTAATTTTTCATTAAGTTTGCGAAGCATTCACTTGTTCACTCGTTCACCGTTCACAGCCAATAACAATCAACATTAATGCGGAGCAGTTGTATCTGCCCTCACGCTATTAGCTGTCGGCTGTTAGCTATTAGCTCATTTATACATCGGTCCGTAAGCTTCGCAAGCTCTGAAGTCTGCGCCTTCAAGGTCGCTTGTGCCGAATGCGTTCCAGCAAGCCGGTCTGAAGATTTTATCTTCAGGAACATTGTGCATAGAAACAGGAATTCTGAGCATTGAGCAAAGAGTGATAACATCTGCACCGATATGGCCGTAAGAGATAGCGCCGTGATTTGCGCCCCAATGATTCATTACCTCGTAAGCAGAAGTGAACGGACCTTTACCGGTGAGAATAGGTGTAAACCATGTGCAAGGCCATGTGTAGTCGGTTCTCTTCCAGATTTTGTCGGATACATCATCAGGAAGTGCTACTGTGTAGCCCTCGCAAATCTGTACCATAGGGCCGAGACCTTTAACGAGGTTAAGTCTTATCATTGTTGCAGGCATCTCTGCTCTTGTTAAAAATCTGCTTGAGAATCCGCCGCCCCTGAAATAACCGTTATCGGCAGCGCACCACTCTGTAGCGTCTGTCATTTTCTTTATATCGTCCTCAGTAACATCGTACCAGGCTTTCATAATGCCGTTGCCGTTTTCGTCTTTCATTTCACCGCAAGCGTCAAGACAGCAAGCACCGGAGTTAATAAGGTGAATAAAGCCTTTACCCTCTAATGCTTTGCCCTCTAATTCGTAGCCTGTTGCCTTTTTCAGAGCTTCGGGACTCCAGTATGTACGAACATCGGCAAACATCTGAGGTTTGTTTGTTAAAAGCTTCATTAAAAGCATTGAAACACCGTTTAATGTGTCGTTTTCGGTTGCGAGAATGTATGGCTCGCGGGTACCGTTCCAGTCAAAGCTTGTGTTGAGCATAGCCTCTGCAAAGTCTGCGTTAGGGTAATGGTCAGTCCACTGCCTTTGGCCCTGGAAGCCTGCCGCAATAGCGTTGTGGCCAACCATTTCTTCTTCGCGTCCCTCAGGAAGATTAGGATTGCCGTTCATAAGGTCTTTAATGATGCACATCATTTTAACGGTAAATTCCCAGTCTTTTTCTTTTTGCTCATCGCTCTTTCTGACAAAGTCGGGGTTTTTGTCAAATCCCTCTTTGCAGTTTTCTTTTACCCATTTATAAGCTTTTTGATATTCTGCTTCGTCATAGATATTCTCTTCCATTCGTCTGAGAATTTCTACCTCGTCCACAGATTCAACTCGCATACCAAGGTATTCTTCAAAGAAATCGGGGCTTATTGATGAGCCTATAATACCCATACAAATTGAGCCGATTTGTAAATATGATTTACCGCGCATTGTAGCGCAGGCAACAGCCGCACGACCGAATCTTAAAAGCTTTTCCTTTACATCTTCGGGAATTTCGGTAGCGGTAGCCTCCTGAACATCTTTACCGTAAATGCTGAATGCAGGCAAGCCCTTTTGAGCGTGAGCCGCAAGAACAGCCGCAAGATAAACCGCACCGGGACGCTCTGTACCGTTAAAGCCCCAAACACCTTTAATTGTGTTAGGGTCCATATCCATTGTTTCACTGCCGTAGCACCAGCAAGGTGTAACAGAAAGAGTAATTGCAACTCCTTCCTTGCGGAATTTTTCTGCACATGCGGCAGCCTCTGCCACACGGCCTATGGATGTGTCTGCAATAACTACCTTAACAGGCTCGCCGTTAGAGTATTTAAGGTTTTCGGTAAAAAGTTTTGCAGCAGATTTTGCCATGTTCATTGTTTGCTCTTCAAGAGATTCACGAACTTTAAGAGGGCCGCGTCTGCCGTCAATTATAGGACGAATACCGATTACAGGGTATTCACCTAAATATCTGTTTTCTGCCATGATATTTACATCCTTTCATTGTAGGTATACCTACACATTATATACAATATAAGTATATATCATTTTTTTATTCATTGCAATCGCTTTTTCGGATATTATCAAAAAATTCGTTATATTTTTCAAGCCATTTTTCGGCATCCTTGCGATTGTATTCTTTAGGAAGATAATTTTCGACTAAAACAAACTTAGCAAGCCATGAAGCAACCATGGATATTTTAGATTTAAGCTTGTCATTTTCTCTTATAAGCTTTATTTTTTCTTTTATGGCGCTTCTTCCGCTTGCACCTAAAAGAGTATCTATGTTACCGCTTACATTAGTTATAATGTTAAGGTCATCGCTTGTAATAATTTCGCTTTTAAAAAGCTCCGATACCTCTTCGGCAGTCATAAACGGCAAGATGTTTTTTAATATAGCAATTCTGCAGGCAGAAAAGCCAACCTCTTTGTAAAAATCCCGCTGATAGCCCCATAAGGTTTCTGTATTATAAAGTCCGTTTTTGTCGTTTTCTATTACATTATACAGTATAGAGCCGGCTTTAAAAGAATAAGCAACCCCCGAGCCCTTTATTGCATAAGTCATAAAGGCGCTGTCGCCTACCGCCGCGTAACCGTCTGCCACCAATATGCCTAAAGGGTTGCAAACAGGTATTTGTGAGAAATTACCGCCGTAAAGAAACTCTGTGCTTACAAACGGGTTTTCTTCGTTGATTTTGTTAAGCTTTTGTAAAACCTTGTTTTGGGTAAGAGGTGAAAAGTTGACTATAAGCACATCTACTTTATCGTCTTTTGTTATGGTCCAATAAAATCCCTCTGTGCCGTCCTCGTGAATAAACAGGTTGTAATCTGTTTCGGGCTGAGGTGCGTTTTTGTTGAGCTTAAAATATGCTCTGTAGCTGTAAAGTATATCGTAGTTTTTTATTTCTCTGTTTACACCCATAAACTCAGGCAAAGAATTTCTGACAGGTGAATTTACACCGCACGCATCTATAACCATGTCTGCGTAAAATTCTCCCTGAGATGTTTTAAGACCGCACACTCTGCTTCCTAAAATAATAGGGGAAAGCACCGTACAGTTATACACAATTTTTACACCGCTGTTTTCTGCTAAGTATAAAAGATATTCCATTAAAGCTCTTCGATCGGTAATAACGGAATCCTCCGTACCGGGCGGCAAAGTAAGAGGCTTAACATTATTAAGGGGTACAAAGGTCAGTGTATTTCTGCCTAAAGGAAAACCTTCGGGCACGGGAATATCGGCAAAACCGAAAGCCTCTTTAGAAATAGCGTCAGTCTGAGGTACTCCCACTTCACCTTTTTCGTTTTTTTCAAAAATTGTTACGCTGTGACCCTTAGAGGCCAACTTCATAGCAGCTACAACGCCGCCGTGACCTGCACCGGCGACCAATATATTGCTCATTGTGTAAAAACCTCCTTTGTAGGTTTGGCTATGTAAAATTTGTTGTTCGCTGTATACTTTTTAACTGATTTTAATATATCACAAAATGATGTTTGTTACAACTTATATTAAATTTTTATCTGAAATAAGCCTTTATAATTATTTCAATTTGTAACAAAAAAATTCTTTAAGACAGGTAAAAACAGCCGTTTTTTGTGCAGTATTGTGTTTTTTAACAAAATAAGCGGTATTTTATAGTGCAATTTTCACATTGAAAAATACTCGTAAAGTATGTTATAATGCCAGCCGTTACGAAAAAAGATTACAATTTGTAATATTCGGTTACAGATTTGAAATATTATATACTGTGAAATATAAATTCACGCAAATTTACGAAAGGCGAAAAATATTCTATGATTAAAAGCAGACTCAAAAGCATAATTTCAGCAGTAGTTGCTGTTGTGCTGATGTCCACTTGTGCTGTAAGTGTAAGTGCCGCTGCCCAAAAAGTTGAATACAATCCCTCAGAATCTTACAAAAACAGTTCTTATTACAGTAAATTGATGTCGGTTGAACTTACCGGCGACAATGCAAAAGATATTGTAAATGTTGCAAAAAGTCAGGTGGGCTACCACGAAGGCTCCCTTTCGGGCAATACAGACAGCTCAAACAATATTACCGAATACGGCAGATGGTTCGGAAACCAAGGCTCTGCCTGGTGTAATATGTTTGTTTCTTGGTGCGCTTATGTTGCAGGTGTAGATGTATCTGTATTACCGAAGCTTACAAGCGCAACTAATTCATATTACAGCACAATGGCCAGTGTAGGCGCTCAGCGTTTCTCTTTCTCAAGCGGCCGAAGCTTAAAGCCGGGCGACCTTATTTTTGTCTGTGCAGACGGAGGCTACGGCTGTATCGACCATATCGGTCTGGTTGCAGATGTTGACGATACTACAATTTACACTGTGGAGGGCAATCTCTCCGACAGTGTTAAGGCTTGTGAGTATTCTGTAAGCTCAGGCTACAGCTCATATTACCACGCAAGAATCAACTATGTTGCAAGACCGAATTACGAAGATAATCTCCCTACAGCAAAAGACATTACAGACGCAACAAGCGTAAAAATTGCAGATAATACAGTATATGCCGTGTATGATGCAAAGGTTACGGAAAAAGAAGCAATTTCTCTTTCAAACAACTCTCTTGCAGTTGCAGAAAACGATAAAGATATTAAAACAATCTTAAGTCTTGTTAAAGACGGCGTTTTTGACGAGTACTATATTTCAACAGAAGACGGTGTAAAAGTTTTAAATAAAAAAGGCAAAATTACAGAGCCTTCCCAAAATCTCAAAACAGGTTTTGTTACAAAAATTAAGGCAAATGAGGTTGTTCCCGTAAATGCCGCGTCTTTGAATAACACAAGGTACGAGGTTTACGATTTATCTGTTTCATACAGCGAGGCAAAAGCTATTGCAAAAGCAAAGGGCGGAGCGCTTGCCGTTGTAGAAAATGCAGATAAAGCTATGATGCTTTCGTTCCTGCTGAAAGATTCGGATATGTATTATACCGGTACAACGGGCAGTAAAAAAGCTTTAGACTCTCTCGAAAGCCTGTTTGCAGACGAAAAGCTGACTGACTATAACATTGTTGCCGTAAAAGGCGGCGAATTCGGTAAGCTTGCAGTTGCAAAAAGCTTTGATAAAACACACTCAACAGGTTTTATAGTTGAATATGACGATACCGAAAAAGTAACGGTAACTTACGATGCTAACGGCGGTGAAAACGCTCCTATAGAAAAAATCGCCGAAAAAGGCGAAGAAGTAGTTGTTACGGGTGCCGTTCCTACAAAAGAGGGTAAGGAGTTTAAGGGCTGGTCTTATTCACGAAGGGCTAAAGAAATCGATTTTTACCCGTATGAAACTATCAGTCCGGCAGAAAACACTACACTTTATGCGGTATGGCGTTAAAGCTGACGGCTAACAGCGTTCACCTGTTCACCGAATTTTTCATTTACTTTATTCTCTTAATTTTATTGCCTTTGACTAAGTATGCTTTTTTAGCAATATCTATCATAGGCTTGTCTACCATACTGTCCGTGTAGAATTCGTCAATCTCTTTGTTTTTGTAGCGTTCTGCAAAAGTCTTTCGCTTGTTATCTCTGAAATTAAGGTGTTCAACCTCCATTGTGTCGCGGTTCACCACGGAGCATACGCAGTTTTTAATGCCCAGTCTCTTGCAAAGCTCATCCATAATAAGATTAAAAGATGCGGTTACTATAATATCATCATCTTGGGGTGTGTACCACGGTTTAATATTTTTTATGTGCTTATCCCAGAAAACCTTTACCATTTCTTCTTTCTTATCGAACGCATTAAGATAATTAAAGGCATATTTCTTAACGGCACTTTCTAAATCTTCCATTGTTGTTTTGCCCAACTTATACTTAAACAGATTAAAAACAACAATAGGTATATATTTTACAACCTTAGGATTATATTTTATGCTGAATAAATAAAAATCAAAAACACTTTCACCGTTATATATAGTGTTGTCAAAATCAAATGCTCTCATATTAACCTAACCTTTTTGCAACATACTAAAAATATTATAACAAGAATTTTACTTTAATTCAATACTGCCGAATAAGCACCTGTATTTTCCATAAACGGCTAACAGCTAATAGCAGCGAACAAGTGAACGCTTCGCAAATTGAATGAAAAACGAAAAACTAAAAATGAAAAATTTCGGTATAGCTCACTGCGTTCGCATATAATTAAATGCTGTCGCTTTCGGTTGCAAGTGACTGCTACGCATTACAGTTAACGGTGAACAAGTGAACGAGTAAACAAGTGAACAGCTTCGCAATTATGTAGAGAAGATAAGACCGATAGTAATTCTGAAATAAGAGTTACTATCGGTCTTGATTTTGTTTAGTCAGAAAAGCAAAGTTGGTTTCACCTCTGCAAGCACATTAAATTGTGCCGCAGGCACTGTGCTTGCACCGAAATTTTTCATTTATCATTCTTCGTTTTTCGTTCAGCAAGCCGTTAACTGTAATGCGTAGCATTCGTATCTTGCCTCACGCGGTAGCAAGCTATTAGCTGTTAGCTGAATACGCTGAACATCTTGACATTTTTAACAATTCGTAGTAAATTAAATACAGTAAATATTTAGGAGGCAAAAGGATGAGTATTACTGCTGTTTTTTACGAAATAATGACCTTGTTAATGTCTTTAGTTATTGCCGTGGGCGCTGTTTCCGCTCCGTCAACCGAGGCGGTTATTGAAAGAGTTAACGAAGAGGCAAGCCTTACAATGCTTGTTACATCGGATACACAAATTGCCGATTATACCGTTGGCCGTGATAAAAATGTTTATGCGTCTGTACAAGATATGTTAAATTCGGATTGCACTGTTGACGCATTCCTTTGCGCAGGCGACATCGGCGAAAGCGGTACACAAAGCGAATATGACAGAGTTTATGACTACATCGTTCCGTTAAAAGATAACGGTGTTGTTGAAAACTTCATTTTTACACTTGGCAACCACGATACCCGTTACCGCGATATAGACCAACTTACAAAAAGATTTTTATCATTCCAAAACTCATTTAACAGTGAAGAAAAAGCAGTGAATACCCGTAGCTTTGCTTATGAAGTTAACGGATATACGATAATTTCACTTTCAACAGATGTTGCTCTTAACGATTCGCAGAATTTCTCAAAAGAAACCTTCCAATGGATAGATAAAACCTTAGCCGAGGCTACTGAAGACGGTAAGCCTGTGTTTATTATAAACCACTTCCCGTTTGACGGTACACACGGTATTCCGGAAGATGACGATGACGAAACAATGGGCGGCGACTCAACAAAGCTTCGTAAAATATTGGATAAATACGACAATGTATTTTTCTTCTGCGGTCACACACATAAACGCTTCGGAGACAAAACAGTTGAAAAGGTGGGCAACTTCTATTCAATAAATGTGCCTGCGCTTTTCTCATCGGGATGCGGCTTTTTTGTAGAGGTAACAGATAACGAGGTTCTCCTTCGCGGCAGAGATTTCTCAACAGGCGCATGGAGAACGGATGCAGAATACAGCTTTGAGTTGACGTAATTGATTATTTTAAAAAAACACTTGCAATTTCTGAAAATATGTGCTATATTTACATCGTACGAATAAAGGTCAGGGAGTCGAGAGCAGAAATGCTCTCGACTTTGTATATGTTATATGGCTATAGCCGAAAACAAATCTATTACAGCCTGCCATAACGGAGGTGTGAAAATGGCAAAAAATACGGTATCTCAGGTTTGGGATATGGCAGAGCCTATTGCCGAAGAGCTGGGTCTTATTTTATGGGATGTGGTTTTTGAAAAAGAGGGTGCTAATTGGTATCTTAAAATCTTTATAGATAAAGACGGAGGCGTTGGTATTGACGATTGCGTTAATATGAGTCACGCTCTTGACGAACCCCTTGATAAAGCCGATTTAATTGACCGTCAGTATAATCTGCAGGTATCTTCACCCGGTATTGAAAGAAAGCTCACACGGGATTTTCATTTTGATTACGCATTAGGTGAAAATGTTATTTTAAGGCTTATTCGCCCTTATGAAAACAAGCGGGAGTTTAAAGGTGTTTTAATAGACTGCTCCGAAGACGGTGCGGTTACAATCGAATTAGACGAAGACAATACTATGACATGTGAAAAGAAAGAAATTGCATGGGTTAAGTTAGACGATTTAGATTTTTAAATTAAATATATATCGAAAGGATTGGTCGTAAAAATGGCAAGAAAAGCTGCTAACAAGCCAAATCAAAACAAAGAATTTTTTGAAGCAATCGCTTTATTAGAGCAAGAAAGAGGCATCCCTGCCGATTATCTTATTGAAAAGGTTTGCTCGGCTATTGTAACCTCCGTAAGAAAGGATTACGGCGGAGAGGATGTGGTTTTTGTAAACTGCAATCCTGAAAAACAAGAAATGAGAGTATACCTCAGAAAACAGGTTGTTGACACTGTTGAAAATAAAAATACGGATATTCTTTTAGAAGACGCCGTAAAATACAACCCGTCCGCTCTTGTGGGTGATTTTGTAGAAATCCCTCTTGAAACCAAACAGTTCGGCAGAATAGCCGCAACAACCGCAAAGAATGTTCTTCGAGGTGATATTCGTGACGCAGAGCGCGGACTTATGCTTCGTGAATTTGAGTCAAAAAGCAAAGAGCTTGTTACAGGTAAAGTTCAAAGCATTGACCCTCAAAGCGGCAACGCTACTCTTGAAATAGGCAAGGCTATTATAACACTGCCTAAATCAAGACAAATTCCCGATGAAGTTCTTTCTGAAAATCAGCTTGTAAAAGTTTATATCGAGGGTGTTAAAGATACGCCTAAAGGTCCAAAGGCTATGATTTCAAGAACTCATCCCGGTCTTGTAAAAAGACTTTTTGAAAGCGAAGTTCCTGAAATTTATGACGGCACCGTAGAGATTAAATCAGTTGCCCGTGAAGCAGGCTCAAGAACAAAAATCGCGGTTTTCTCAAAAGATGAAAACATTGACCCTGTAGGCGCTTGCATAGGTCCTAAGGGTACAAGGGTTGCAAACATTGTTGACGCTCTTTGCGGCGAAAAAATCGACATTGTTGTTTACGATGAAGACCCTCAGAAATTTATTGCGGCGTCTCTTGCTCCTGCAAATGTAATTTCTGTAGAAATTTGTGAAGATAAAGAAAATGCCTGCGAAGTAACCGTACCTGATACTCAGCTTTCGCTTGCTATCGGCAATAAAGGTCAGAATGCCCGTCTTGCCGCAAGACTTACCGGCTGGAAGATAGACATTAAGCCTGAAAGCGGATTTTACATTCCGCAGAATCAGTGAGGAATTATGACAGAGAAAAAAGTACCCATGAGAAAATGCTTGGGCTGTAACGAGATGAAGCCTAAAAGGGAGCTTATCCGAGTAGTAAAAAGTCCGGAGGATGAAATTTCTCTTGACCTCACCGGCAAAAAATCAGGTAGAGGTGCATATATTTGTCACGATATAAATTGCTTTAACAAAGCAAGAAAAGGCAAAAGATTTGAAAAAAATCTAAGCACATCTATTCCGGAAGCTGTTTACGATGAAATGGCCGAGCAACTTAAAGAATAATTATCCGAAAGGAAATGGGCAAAATTTGAATAAAAAAGATGCAATTTGTTTTTTGGGACTTTGCAGGCGAGCCGGTAAACTCGCTTGCGGTCACGATGCAGTTAAAGAAACCGTACAAAACAACACATCCTGCCTTGTAATAGTTACAAGTGACGCTTCGCAAAGGCTTTTTACCGAAATGACAAAACGATGTGTTGAAAAAAATATACCGATAATAAGAACATCTTGCGTTATGGCAGATTTTGCCGTGGGACTTGGTAAGAGTTCGGCAGTATATTCAGTAACAGATAATGGATTTGCAAACAGAATTACAGAAAAATTCAAGCTTATGGATAAATTCGAGGAGGAATTAGATGATAACAAAGATTAAAGTTAACGAAATTTCTAAAGATTTCGGTTTACAAGTTAAAGATGTAACAGAAATCCTCGGCAAGTATTTTGACGACCCCAAAAAAGCACAAACTACTCTTGATTCAAAAGAGTTGGATGTTCTTTTTGATGCATTGACACTTGACCGTTCTGTAGAAAACTTCAACGAATATTTTGCAATGGGCAAAAAAGAGGAGAAAAAGCCTGCCGCAAAAAAAGAAAGCAAGTCTGCAAAAAGTGTTGAGAAAAAGCCTGAGGCTGAAAAAGCCAAAACAGCGAAGGCAGAAAAACCCGAAGCAGAAAAAACTCAAAAGCAGGAAACAAAAAAGGCTGATAATAAAGCCCAAAAGAACGGCAAAGCAAACGCTAAGACTAACGAGAATAAACCTCACGGCGAATCAAGTGCCAATCCGTTTAAAAAGAAAGAGAAAAAGAATGACGGACCTATGCAGTCAAGAACAAAGGGCGAGGTTCGTACTATCGACACCCGTGCAGAAGATATTCAGCTTGATAAATACAACGAGCGTTACGAAAACATTGCTCCCGTTCATTCTATTAACGACAATGTTCAGACTAAACAGAAATTAAAACAAAAATCTCAGCAATACCGAAAGCAACAGGGTATGCGTTCTAAAAAGAAAGAGACTGAGGCAGAAAGACTCAAAAGAATTGAGGCAGAGCGTGCTAAAAAGACTCTTGTTATTACCGTACCCGAAGAAATAACGGTAGGCGAGCTTGCCGCAATGCTTAAACGCACAGCCGCCGAAGTTATTAAAAAGCTTTTCTCACTTGGTATGATGGCAAGCGTTAACCAGGTAATCGACTTTGATACTGCTGAAATCGTAGCTACAGAGCTTGGAGCAAAGGTTAACAAAGAAGTTGTTGTTACTATTGAAGACAGAATTATTGACGACCATGAAGATAACGAGGAAGACCTTGTTCCGAGAAGTCCCGTTGTTTGCGTAATGGGCCATGTTGACCACGGTAAAACATCTCTTCTTGACGCTATTAAAAATACATCTGTTACCGAAACAGAGGCAGGCGGCATTACTCAGCACCTGGGCGCATACCGTGTAACACTTAACGGTCAGGATATAACATTCCTTGACACTCCCGGCCACGCCGCATTTACCGCAATGCGTGCCCGCGGCGCTATGGCTACTGATATTGCAATTCTTGTTGTTGCCGCTGATGACGGTATTATGCCGCAGACTATTGAGGCCATTAACCATGCAAAAGCCGCTGATGTTCAAGTAGTAGTTGCAATTAACAAAATGGATAAGCCCGAAGCTTCTCCCGAAAGAATTATGCAGCAGTTAACCGAGCATGAGCTTGTGCCGGAGGAATGGGGCGGCGATGTTATCTGCGTACCTGTTTCTGCTAAAACAAAAATGGGTATAGATACTCTTTTAGAGTCCGTTCTTCTTGTTGCAGAAATGAAAGAGCTTAAAGCAAACCCCAACCGTCCCGGTAAAGGTATTGTTATTGAAGCCCGTCTTGATAAAGGCAGAGGTCCTGTTGCTACGCTTCTTGTACAAAACGGTACGTTAAAAACAGGCGATATTATAGTTGCAGGCACATCTGTAGGCAGAGTCCGTGTTATGACAGATGACAAAGGCAGAACCGTTAAGAGTGCAGGTCCGTCTGTTCCCGTTGAAATTACAGGTCTTGCAGAAGTTCCTACAGGCGGTGACGCATTTAACTGCGTATCTGACGAACGCCTTGCCCGCGAACTTGTAGAGCAAAGAAAATCACAGATTAAAGAAGAAGCGTTCCGTTCACAGCAGAAGGTTACTCTTGATAACCTTTTTGCGTCTATTAACGAGGGCAACCTTAAGGACCTTAACATTATTGTTAAAGCAGATGTTCAGGGCTCTGTTGAGGCTGTTCGTCAAAGTCTTGAAAAGCTTTCAAAC
This sequence comes from Acutalibacteraceae bacterium, assembly GCA_051881295.1. Taxonomy (GTDB): domain Bacteria; phylum Bacillota; class Clostridia; order Oscillospirales; family Acutalibacteraceae; genus DTU089. The sequence goes on from JBJEPP010000032.1 coordinate 11,825, forward strand.
GATGAGGTTCGTGTTAAAGTTATTCACGGTGCAGTCGGCGCTATTAACGAATCTGATGTTATGCTTGCAAACGCTTCAAATGCACTTATTGTCGGCTTTAATGTTCGCCCCGACCCTGTTGCAGAGGCAAATGCCGAAAGAGACAAGGTTGAAATGAGAATGTACAGGGTTATTTACGACTGTATCGAAGAGGTTGAGGCTGCTATTAAGGGCATGCTTGCACCTAAATTCCACGATGTTGAAATGGGTAAAGCCGAGGTCAGAACTGTTCTTAAGCTTTCTTCTGTTGGTACTATTGCAGGCTCTTATATTACAGACGGCAAAATTACAAGAAATTGTAAGGTTCGTGTTGTTCGTGACGGCATAGTAATTTTTGAAGACGAAATCAAATCCCTCAGAAGATTTAAAGATGATGTTAAAGAAGTTGCTTCAGGTTACGAATGCGGTATAGGTCTTGAAAAATTCAACGATATTAAAGAGGGCGATATTTTAGAGGGTTATGTAACTGAAGAAATCAAAGACTAATCTTTGAACAGCTCAACTCTTTAAGATGTTTAAAATTTTACGAGGGGGAGAAATCCCTCTCTGTTGAGGAGAAAATATGTCAACTTACAAACAAAACCGTGTTGGTGAAGATATTAAAAGAGAAATCGCGGCTATTATCCGCGAGCTTAAAGACCCAAGGGTTTCGGATCACCTTATAAGTGTTGCCCGTTGCGAGGTTGCAAGCGATAACTCTTATGTTAAAGTATATATCAGCGCCATAGAGGGGCTTGCTGTCGCAAAAGATGCGGCAAAGGCGCTGACAGGCGCTACGGGTCTTATTCGCAGAGAGGTAGGCAAGCGGTTAGGTCTCAGAAAAACTCCTGAGATGAAATTTATTGCCGATAACTCTATAGAATACGGTATGGGAATTGTTAAAAAATTGGAAGAAATTTCTACAGAAGCAGAAAACAGCGAAGAATGATTTAACTATGGTTATAGATATTAAAGAAACAGCGAAGTTAATTAAAGAGCATAACGAATTTTTGGTTATTTCACACGAGCATCCTGACGGCGATACCTTAGGATGTGCATTCTCTTTGTGTGAAGCTCTTAGAATTTTAGGCAAAAAAAGAAAATTTTTGTGTTGTGACGAGGTCACAAAGGATTTTGCATTTTTAACCGATGGGTTTAATAATGATCAGGTCAGTAACCCGTTTATTATTACCGTGGATGTTGCGGATTTAAGGCTTTTAGGCTCTTTGGCAGAAGAGTTCAGCGGTAAAGTAGAACTCTGTATAGACCACCACACATCAAATACTTTTTTTGCAAAGAAAACATTTTTAGAGAACCGCGCGGCCGCATGCGAGCTTATGTACGAGTTGATTTTGGAGTTGGGTGTAGAGCCTAATCTTTACATTCGCAATGCGATTTATACAGGTATTTCAACAGATACGGGTTGCTTCAGATACAACAATGTAACTCCGTCAACCTTTAAAATCGTTGCAAGCCTTATGGAGCAGGGTATAGACTCTAAAAAAATAAACAAGCTTATGTTTGAAACTAAAACTAAAACTGCATTAGCCCTTGATTTGCTTGCAAGGGAAACCCTCGAATACCATTTTGACGGCAGATGCGCCATTATTACCGTTACTCAGGATATGTATGAGAAAAGCGGGTCTAACGAGCATGAATGTTTCTCAATTACCGCACTTCCCCGTCAAATTGAGGGCGTAGAAGTAGGCGTTGTTATTAAAGAGAAAAAGAACGGCGACTTCGGTGTTTCAGTCAGAACAGAGGGTGAGCCCGATGCGTCACTTATTTGTTCACGGCTTGGAGGCGGCGGTCATAAAGGCGCCGCAGGGTGCAGTTTTTCCTGCAGCTTAGAAGAAGTAAAAGAAAAACTGTTAGCTTCAATTAAAGAAGCTTTGGGTGAATAATATGACCGGCATTGTTCCGTTAAAAAAAGAAGAAAATTTAACTTCTTTTTTTGCAGTTAATTTAACAAGACGCATTATAGGTACTAAAAAATGCGGACATACCGGTACATTAGATCCTAATGCTACAGGTGTGCTGCCTATTGCTATAGGTGGCGCAACTCGTTTTATAGAACTTTTACCCACACATAAAAAAGCTTATAAAGCCACATTTAAGCTGGGACTGAAAACAGATACATTAGATATTTGGGGCGAAGCGGTAGAAGAAAACGAAAACAGGGCGACTTTAGAAGAATTGCAAAGCGCATCCCTTAAATTTGTAGGCAAAATCGAGCAGTTACCGCCGATGTATTCTGCTGTAAAAAAAGACGGAGTCCGCCTTTACGAATTAGCCAGAAAGGGTATAGAAGCAGAAAGAACACCCAGAGAATGTGAGATTTATTCTCTTTCGGTAGGTGAAGAAAATGGCGAATTTACCTTAGAATGTGAGTGTTCGGCAGGTACATACATCAGAACACTTATAAACGATATAGGTGAAAGCGTAGGTTGCCTTGCCACTATGACAAGTTTAGTCAGAACCTCCGCCTGCGGTATAGAGCTTTCGGAATGTTTTACATTAGATGAGCTTCGTGAGATGAGCGCAAAGGGTGAAATAGAAAAAGCAGTTATTCCTTTAGAAAGATTTTTAGAGGCTTACCCCACTTTAATCGTTACCCAAAAACAAGGCGTTCGCTTTAAAAACGGCGGCAGCCTTATGGCAGACAGAGTCCGGTGTTTGTCCGGTAAACCGGAGGGACTTTACAGAGTTTATTGCCAAGGCGAGTTTTTAGGTCTCGGAGAGTATAAGGATTCGGATTTACTTGTGAAGAGAGTGTATAACAATGTATGAAAATAAAAAAGTACTTGTGGCTCTCGGCAACTTTGACGGGTTGCATTTAGGTCATCAAAAAGTACTTTTAAGCGATAAAAGTGAATACGATGTTAAAATAGCGCTTATGTTCAGCGTTCACCCTCAAAAGGTGTTGACCGGTGCAGCCCCCGGTGAGCTTGCCGCAAAAGAAGATTTGGAAAGCATTTTAAACGGTTTAGGCTTTGTGCCCGAGTATTTGGATTTTGCAGAGATTTCAAATCTTACGCCGCGGGAGTTTATTGATGAGGTTGTTGTAGGCAAATACAACGCCTGCGCGCTGGAGTGCGGCTTTAATTACCGTTTCGGCAAAGGAGCTTCGGGCGATACTAAGCTTCTTTCTTTGCTTTGTGCCGAAAGAGAAATTACGCTTACAGTTTGTGATGAGGTGGATTTTGAGGGCAAGCCTATCAGTTCAACAAGAATTCGTGAATGTCTGAGAAGCGGTGATATAAAGTCTGCCAACAAAATGCTGGGCAGAAATTTCTCTTACGGTTTTACTGTAGTACACGGTGACGCCCGAGGCAGAATTTTAGGCTCGCCAACCATAAATCAGTTTTTTACGGAGGATTTTACCGTGCCGCAGTACGGCGTATATGCGTCTGTTACAACCGTTGAGGGCAAAAGGTATTCGTCAGTTACAAATATAGGTATTCGCCCTACTATAGATGACGAAAACCGCAAACGGAGCGAAACTAATATTGTAGGCTACAGCGGCGACCTTTACGGTGAAAATGTAAGGGTTGAGTTAATAGAAAAGCTTCGGGGCGAAGTTAAGTTCGAGTCACTTGAAAGCCTTGGGGCGCAAATCGCCGCAGACAGAAAAAAGGCAGTAGGAATTACAAAAAATCTTATTTAAGGGGTTTTGTTATGGAGTGGAAAAACAAAGTAAAAATAGCGCCGTCAATACTTTCGGCAGATTATGCAAATCTTCAGAGAGATATTGAAAAAGTGCAAAAGGGCGGGGCGGATATGCTCCATGTGGATGTTATGGACGGGCATTTTGTTCCCAACATTTCAATAGGCCCCCCTGTAGTTAAAGCTATAAGAAAAGCTACAGATATGTTTCTTGACTGCCACCTTATGATTTCAAATCCCGGTGATTATGCAGAAAGCTTTGCTTCTGCCGGTGCGGACTTAATATCTTTTCATGTAGAAAGTGAAAGCGATATAAGAAAAACCTTAGATAAAATAAAAAACGCAGGGGTTAAGCCTGCACTTGTAATAAAACCGAACACTGTTGCCGAGGCCGTGTTCCCGTATTTAGATGAGCTATATATGGTGCTTGTTATGACTGTAGAGCCGGGCTTCGGCGGTCAGTCTTTTATGGAGAATCAAATGGCTAAAGTAAAAGCTATTCGAGAAAAGGCGAATGAGGTTAACCCAAAGCTTCTTATTCAGGTAGACGGCGGCGTTACCGACAAAACCGCACCGATTTGCATTGATGCAGGTGCAGATGTGCTTGTTTCGGGCAGTTTTATATTCGGTGCAGAAAATATCGGAAATGCTATAGAAAGTTTGAGGAGATAAGTTGAAAATACAAATTATTGCCCAGATATTCGGTATATTCGGTCTTATATTTAATGTGTTGTCTTACCAAATGAAAGAGAATAAAAAGGTTGCGTTGGTGCAGGGCATAGGCGGTTTTTTATTCTTTATAAATTATGCTATGATAGGCGCTGTCGCAGGGGCGCTCCTTAATATTGCAACTCTTATGCGAGGTATACTCTTTGCTAAAAACACTAAAAAAGTGTGGAAGTTAGTTGTTGTTGAGGGCTTTATAATCGGCAGTACGGGTTATGCCGTTGTTATGAATATGGGTGACGGACTTCAAATAGCCTTATCTCTGCTTATCGGCATAGCGATTTTAGGCGTATCATTCTTTATGTGGTACGGTGACGGTAAAAAACTCCGTTATTTTCAAAGCTTTGTTTCTTCGCCTGCGTGGATGATACATAATATATTCAACTTCACCTTAGGCGGAATTATCTGCGAAGCGCTTAATATGCTTTCGGTTGCAGTTTCGTTTATAAGGTTTGGTAAAAAGGGATTTAGCCCGTGAATATTCAGTTAACGAATTAAAGATAAAGAATGAAAATAAAAAATCATAAAATGGGCTGTAAAAAAACGGAAGTTTTTTTACAGCCCATTTTGTTTATTTTATTCAATAAGTCCGCTTTCTTTTAGAAGAATTTCAATATCTGTTCCTTCAACCTTTTTAAGCAAAACCTTTACAAACTCCTTTTCTATAAGCGAAAGCTTAGCATCTGTAAGAGGTTTTTTATCAATTGCGTAATAGCATGCTCGCAAAAGTTCGCGTATATCATATTTACTGCCCCAAACCTCCGGAACGCCACGGTCAACATCGAGGAGAGTATAAACGGACTCCATACCGGTACGCATTGAATACTCTATTGTGAAAATTGTGTCGCGCGGGGTTTCTGCAAATTGACCGAGAAAAGCAAAATTCACTGCTCCGTCCGGTACAACTTTTGGACGGTCTTCATTTTTTCTCGGCTGGAAAAATGCGTTGATAAACGGCATAAAGCAGGTTGTGGTGTTGCAGGCATTTTTTGCAAGGTCATCAATTTTCGCGTCAGGAACACCAATATGATAAAGCCACTCACGGCAGACCTCCTCACCTGTGCAGTCTCGCATTGCCTTTTTTACATAATTACCCTCTTTATTTGTACTCAAAGCATAAAGCCAAACCAAAACGGTGTCTTTATTCTGAGACTTGAATTGGGGCTGACGGTTAATTGTCCATGACATATACCAGTTATCCATACTGTCCTTAACAGTAACAATACCGCCTGTAGTCACCTTTCCTTCACGGGGATCTCTTTTGCAAATATTGATTATATGCTGAATAATTTCTTCATTTGATGTTTCAACTGTAGCGCTCATCCAGTTTGTTTCTTCAATATTGGTACAGAAATTATCCGGATTACCGAATTCCCCGTGCTCAGCTTGCTTTGCAATGTTTTTCCATAAATCCCATGATTCGCCCGAGCCGTTTTTAGCTTTTGTCAGGTCGGGAGAGTGTGTTTGGTCACCGTAGCATGAGGTGTCTGTGCAACAACCGTTTGTAATAAATACAAGGTCGTCCTCAACCAAATCTATTGTTTGTTCTTTGCCGTCTTTAATAAACACAATCTGTTTTGCAATCTTTTTATTGCCCACGGTTTCAATGATAACATTTTTTACATTCATGCCGTACTCAATTTTAACACCGTGATTTTCAAGATATTTTACCAACGGCATAATCAAGCTTTCATACTGATTATATTTTGTAAAACGGAGCGCACTGAAATCAGGCAAGCCGTCAATATGGTGAACATATCGGCACAAATAACGCTTCATTTCAAGGGCGCTTGACCAGCGTTGAAATGCAAACATTGTCTGCCAGTAAAGCCAGAAATTTGTTGACCAGAAGGAATCGGGAAGGACCTCTGAAATTTTTTTGCCCTCAAGCTCTTTTTCGGGTGTTATAAATAACTTGGAAAGAGCCATTGCGGATTCTTTATCAAGTCCGAATTTCTTATCTGTATGAGCGTCTTCTCCGCGGTTGACGGAGGCTCTGCACAGAGAATAGTTCGGATCATGCTTGTTTAACCAATAATATTCGTCAAGAACGGATACCTCGGGATTTTCCAAAGAGGGGACATCTCTGAACATATCCCACATAACCTCAAAATGATTATCCATTTCTCTGCCGCCGCGCATATAAAAGCCTTTTGTAATATCCTTTCGTCCGTCACAGCTTCCTCCGGCAAGTTCCAGTTTTTCAAGAAGATGAATATGCTCGCCTTTCATCTGACCGTCACGGACAAGATAAAATGCAGCTGTAAGACCGGCAAGACCTGTGCCGATAATATATGCGGATTTTTTGTCTACATCCTTAGGCTTTTCGGGATGTGCAAATGATTCATAAGTACCTGATGAATAATACATAAAATTTACCTCCGAATTTTATTTTGTACTTTCATTATATTGTTCTATAGCAGATAAACAATAAACACAAAAATACCCGTGATAAAAAACTTATCACGGGTAAAATGCTGTTAAAATTTTTATCAAATATCATTTTTTGATAAAGGTTTATCAATTCTGAATCTTTCAAGGGCGTCTGTAAATGTATCCTGAATAACTAACGCAAGTTTATTTATAAACCGTTCGGGGTCTTCCTTCATATCATTTTTTATCCAATCAAGCATTAAGCCCACAAAGGCGTATGAATAAACCGAGGCTATAAATTCTTTATCTTCTTGTCTGACATTCATATCGGAGGCTTGTTCATCCACAACACTGAGCAGTAGGTTATCAATAATCGGTTTGAGATACCTTTCTACTTGCTCACGGTCAACACAGCGATAAACATTTAAAATGAGCTGTTTGTTTTCGCGAACTGTATAAAAAATCTGAAGCATACCCTCCTGCCAGGTGTCGTGAGTTTTATTTTCTTTTAAAACTTTAGACGCTTCTTGAAGACAAGTCCATTCTGCAAGATCGTATATATCTTTAAAATGATAATAAAATGTCATACGGTTAATACCGCAGTCTTCTGTAATATCATTGATAGTTATTTTGTTTAACGGCTTCTTAAAAAGCAGATTTTTTAAAGACTGCGCCAGGGCTTTTTTAGTAATTTGTGACATAAAAAATCCCTCCTGTGTTATTCACAAATCATATTGTTGATTAAAGTATAACATATTTTTAAAGTATTATCAATAAAATCTATAAACACCAAAACAAAAGGGGCAGTAAAAAACTAAAATTTTTACTGCCGCCTTTAGTATTTTCTGTTAATTATTACATTTATTCTTCAACACTTTTTGAATTAGCATAAATTTTGTGCATTGTTTCATTATCGTAATGATTATCAAGAAACTGTTCAAATTTGTTTCTCGGCTCTTTGCCGTCATTGCGTTGGTTCATTCGTACCGCCGCAGAAGCAGAAAGAGCAGCGTCAAATATAAAGAATACTATAAATGCCCAGATTATTACTTTATCTAACGGAATACTGAGTTTGCTGAGCGGAATACTTAGTTTATCAAAGCATTTGCTCATAAACGGTATTACGAATTTTACCCAAAGTAAGCCAAGTACACCCCAAAATACCGAATATAAAAGACAGACCCTGCCGTTGATGTTAAGAGGCAGGTTACTGTAATCCCAGGCTACCGAGCCAAAGCAGATTTCCTGACCTAACGAACATATATATTCAACAACGGTTCCGCTTACAAAAGATACTAAAAATATCTTCCACCACGATGAATTTTGAAAATGTACAAGTAAAAGAGTCAGCAATACGGCGCCCATTCCGTATGCCACGCTGAGATGCCCGAGCACTAAAGATTTTCTGCTTTCTATAAAGCCGTTTCTAATCAGGCACCAAAGGGTTTCAACAGCGTAGCCCGAATAACATCCGAAAATGAATATCCAAACATAATGATAAAAATTAAACTTTGCCATTTGACCTCTCCTATCATAAAGTGCGATTTACCGTCTGTTTTCAAAAGATAAATTACGCATAAATTTCCCACATATTTTATATTTAGGCATGTTAACTGTTTAATATAACTTTTAGTCTACAAATATCATGCCCGCTATGTAAATAGTTTGATGTAATTGTGACATTATATCACTGTAATTTTTACAAGTCAATGTACAAAATGTTAAATTTTTGTCAATAAATAAAAGGCAAAAAAGATTAAGTTAAAAAACATAATCTTTTTTACATTCAACCGCTTATCAAAAAATTATAATAATGTATTTTACATACGCAGTCATCTAAATATAGTAATTCAACTACCCCTAACAGGATAATCCGGCAAAAACAATATAAAGCATTTTAAAAGAATAATCTTTTATTTAAGATACAAGAAGTAATGTTATTTGCGATAAAACGCCTAAAATTTGAGGGTTAAGGGGATAAAAATTACAAAAAATATCCCCATAACTTGATTTTATTTTCTTATTTGTTAAGTGGTGGGCTTGGAGCGAGACCGCTGCCTGTGGCAGATCAAGGGAACGCGACAAGGGAGAAAATAAGGAGTGATATAAGCGAAAGCGAAATAGCACGACTATATTTTCGAGTGGGCAAACCGAGCAAGCGACAAAATAAAAAAGGACTAAGTCAAACGACCTAATCCTTTTGGCGCGCTGCGAGGGACTCGAACCCCCGACCTACTGGTTCGTAGCCAGTCACTCTATCCAGCTGAGCTAGCAGCGCATTTATGGAGCGGATGACGAGGCTCGAACTCGCTACCTCCACCTTGGCAAGGTGGCGCTCTACCAGATGAGCTACATCCGCAAATGCAAACAGTATTATACATATTTACACTAAAAAAGTCAATACTTTTTAATAAATTATATGTAAAAAACTTTTTTTAGTATTAACTTTTTTCAAAAAAACTATTGACAAATATAATTACTTGTAGTATACTGTACAGGCTTCGTAAGTGGAGCAACCACCAGCGTGAGTATATATGTTGTTCACATATATGGCGGTATAGCTCAGCTGGCTAGAGTACTCGGTTCATACCCGATTGGTCGTAGGTTCGAATCCCACTGCCGCTACCAATTCAACAGATGTACTCACAATGGTGTTTATATAAAAGGGCTTTAAGCCCCTAATACACGGCCCGGTGGTCAAGCGGTTAAGACACCGCCCTTTCACGGCGGTAACACGAGTTCGATTCTCGTCCGGGTCACCATAAAGAAAGCATCTACTACAGTAGGTGCTTTTTTTATTGTAATTTATTTCATTTAACAGAGAATCGAAAAGGCCGAGAACGAACTGAAAAAAACAGTCCGGCGGACTGTTTTGGCGGCCGTGTGCGTGCCGTAGGTGCGACAGCACCGTTACGGGCGATTCTCGTCCGGGTCACCGAAAGAACCACGCTTCGGCGCGCTTTTTCAATGAAATAAATCCCTTGCGGGATTTATGAAATATCCTACGGATATGAAATAGCTGACGCTATGAAATACGCTGCGGCGTATGAGGGATTTATTTTATTTCACATTCGGCGTTAGCTGAATATTTCATAATCCGTTAGGATTATTTCAAATTGCGGTAGCAATATCTCACTAAATTTCGAAAAGGGTTCAAACCAACAAACCGAAAATGCAGAAACATCTTTTTTCGGAGGTACAATCCCTTCGCTACCCGGTAGGTTATATATAATGTATATATTTGTAAAATATTTCCATCAAGATTCACAACACAAATTTGCTTGAAATATGTCTTTTGACCGCAACGCAATTTTTGAACAGATAAAAAAAGACATTCCTAACAGAAGTGATAGGAATGTCTTTTGGTGTCAGCAATTCAATAGCTAACTTGAAGCCTATTTCAAATGCCTGACATTTAATCAGCGAAGCGTATTCGGTAAAGCAATCAAGGGGCTGTAAAAAAAGCGTATACCGCATAAAACCCGATATATAAAGGGTTTTTAACACCCTGTAACTGCTTTAAAATATATAAAAGCAATAAAAAACCAAAAAAGATAAAAAATAATGTTTTATGCTATGAACAAACTTCGCCGCTCGGCGTACCTCTGTACGCCGTCGGGTAACCGAAAACAAAGCAAAAGCTTTGTTTTCGCTCAGTTTGTCCATTCTACGCATTTTTTCCAAGCCCCTTTGAATACCCGGACCCATTATTCGCTTTTTAACATTTCTAATAGCTCCGGTATGTCATTTTTTAATGTATCAAAAATCACATTCAAATCAACACTACCATAATCATGAACTATTCTGTTTCGTAAGCCGTAAATAGCACTCCAAGGGATGTGTGATTTTGAAGTTTTAAATTTTTCTGATAAACCTTTTGTATTTTCAGATATTTGAATCATACGAAAAAGCATTGAATCAAGTAAAATATCGTTCTTACTCAATTCTTCAATATCAACACTCATCATATGCTTAACAATAAACTCTAAATCTGTAACGATTTTGTTTACATAATAGCTGTCGTTTTTAACATTATCCATATATCTTTACACCATCTCTCAAAATCTCTTTTACTAAATCTGTGTTATTATTTAATTGATTTATATCTAATGCATCTACTTTTTTGCGCAGAGCGACTCTCAATTCTTCTACTAATCCAAAGAAATTTAATCCTTTTATATCCACAGAAATCAACAAATCAACATCGCTTTTTTCAGTGGCTTTTCCTTTTGCATATGAGCCGAACAGATAACAATATTCAGCTCCGTATTTATCAAGAACCGGAATACATTTACTTTTAATATAAGCAATATCAACAACACCGTGTTCTTCATCAATAGGATTAATCTCGCTTAACTTTTCAACAATATAATTATATTTAATAGTTCCAACCTTTGATTCATCATTTTCATAGGTAATGTAGGAACGCAATGAAATACCAACTAATTTAGCGACCTGCTTTTGAGTTAAATTCTTTTCAATTCTTAAGTCTCTTAAAATGTTCATAATTGCACCTCTGTATGTATTATAGTGCAGTATTTGCACATTGTCAATATTGAGTGTGCAAATATTGCATTTGTCGCAATTATTATATGAATAACTTTAGAATAAATGCAAACATAATGAATTTTTATATTCTTTTTGAAAATTTGCTTTACAGGGGCTTGTTAAAATTCTGTACTTATGTTTGCGGGTTTTTGACAACAATTATGCCCACAACGGAAAAAACGAGGGTGAGCAAAGAGTTCGCTAAATAGATTTTTGCAGTATCTTTTTTACATCGGCGACCTTCAGCACCTTACCCTGTGATACAACCTTTTCATTTACAACAAGGGCGGGCATACTCATAACGCCATACTCCATAACCTTTTGCATATCGGTGATATACTCAACTTCAACCTCCAAGCCGATATTTCTAACGGCTTCCTTTGTGTTTTCATACATTTCGTGACAAGCTTTACAGCCTGCACCTAACACCTTTATGCAGCAAATACCGTCCTTTGCTTCGGGACAGCAATCATTTGTAATTTCGCTTACCTCACTTACAGGGCAACCGCAATTGCAAGCACAAGCAGGGTCCTTTTCTTCTTTATTTTTCTTTCCGAAATTAAACAATGCCATAATAAAAACCTCCGAATTTTATATAATTAACGGTTGGATAAGATTAAAGAAATATCCGACTGTTATAATACCAAGGGTACAAATTCCAATAAAAACACCCAGCAGCTTAGGTTTTACCGCCTTGCGCAGCATAATCATTGACGGTAAAGAAAGGGTGGTTACAGCCATCATAAATGAAAGCACAACTCCCAGCAACGCACCTTTTGCAAGCAAAGCCTCCGCAATGGGAATTGTTCCGAATATATCGGCATACATGGGAACACCTGCAACAGTTGCCAAAATTACACCGAACGGATTGTCGTTTCCGAGAGCTTTTACGATAAATTCTTCGGGTATCCAGTTGTGAATAATTGCACCTATAGCCACACCTATAAGCACATAGGGAAAAACCTTTTTTGCGGTTGAAAGCACCTGTTCCCATGAATATTTCAAACGGTCTTTGAAGTGCAATTCCTCTCGGGGAACGTCAATGGAATGTCCGTTTCTGATATAATCCTCCACCTGATTTTCAAGGTGCATTTTTTCAATCAGCGTACCTCCCAAAACGGCGATTATAAGCCCAAGCACAACATAGATAACTGCAACCCGCCAGCCGAAAATACTCATTAAAAGCACAAGGCTTCCAAGGTCAACCATAGGTGAGGAAATGAGAAACGAAAAGGTTACGCCAAGGGGCAGTCCCGCACTTGTAAAGCCTATGAACAGGGGAATAGAAGAACAGGAGCAAAAGGGCGTTACCGTGCCAAGCAGTGCGGCAACCATATTTGCTCCGATTCCGTGAAATCTGCCGAGTATTCTTTTTGTTCTTTCCGGTGGAAAATAGCTTTGAATGTACGAGATAATCAAAATCAAAATTCCCAGGAGAACCATAATTTTAACGGTATCATAAATAAAAAACCGTATACTGCCGCCGATTTTGCTTTCAATATCCAAACCGATTAAACCTAACAGTCTTGAAATAACCTCATTGAGCCATCGCATACCCAAAATTTGATTTTGAATAAAATCCCATATATTTTTTATAATTTGCATTAGACGCACCCTTATATATAAATAGAAATATATCAATATATCGCTTTTAAAATAAATCGTGCAAATTTACACGATTTATTTACAGCAACTGCAATCTGTTCCGTTTACAGCAGTCAATTCATTTAAAATTTTCTTTGCTCGATTTGCACCGTTCTCGGAGATTGAATAGTGCATCCATTTGCCCTCTTTTCTGCCTACCACAAGTTCGCTGTCGCACAATATTTTCATGTGGTGTGAAAGAGTTGGCTGTGTTATATTCAATTCTTCAAGAATTTTACAGGCACATTTTTCACCGCTGCAAAGAAGTTTTAAAATTTTAACTCTGTTTTCATCACATAAAGCTTTAAAAATAAGAGCTGTTCTCTTTTCATCAATATTCATTTTAACACTTCCATAGATGATTATCTATGTGTATTATATGGAATATATTTATATTTGTCAATATAATTTCAGTATTTTTTAGAATTTAACACCGTTTTATTTTATTAAATGAAGCTTTGGCACATTCGACTTTTTCATTTTGCCGTCCGATAATATGGCTTTACCGAAAAACCCGCCTACTGCACTCAAAAATTCATCTAATATGTGCGAAACAGTTTAAAACTACGGTTTTTCTTTTATCAAGACAAGGGGCTGTAAAAAACGAAAGTTTTTTTACAGCCCCTTTATTAGATAGGACGAAAATATTGCTTTACAAACAGTATAGTGTTCAAGTTTTTCAGCCATACCGCAATGGAGTTTTAATATCTGAAAAAGTTTACACTTGTTATATTTTCAATTACTGTTGGTTATGATTTGTTGCCTTATTTTTTTCTTTTAATAATCAGAGCTATTACACAGCCTGATATTAAAACTCCTACTGAAACAGAAAGCAGTATTATAGCATCTTTTGATATATTGGTTTGGGAATCGTCAGACGGTAATGCAGACTGTTTATCACTAAAATTCCTTTCACCTTTACCAAACTGAACACTGTTGTCTCCGGCATTCGTTTGATTTTCGTCATTGGTATTTTCTGCTTCGTTTGGAAGTTCTCCGTTTTGTTGCCTGCCGAAAGTTCCGTTTTTCTGCGGCATATCCGGCAGGGAATTGTCACCGGATTCATCCGGTATTTCCGGTTTGATACTTTCTGCGCCGGACTCATCTTGTATTCCCGGGTTGATATTTTCATCACCGAATTGATCAGGGATTTGAGGTTGAACGCTTTCGCTGTCAGAATCAGTCGGCTTTTCGTGGCGATAGCCGTTTTTCATTTCGGGAGGTGTTTGTATATCCGAAGAATTTTCGTTTTGATTTATGTTATCTTCCTGATTTGATGAATTATCTTTCGGAGCAAACCCGTTATTTCCGCCAATAACATTCATTTTGCCCCGTCCGAAGCCGGAAGATGCCACAGAATTGTCAATTGTGAGTTCTTCTTCAATATCACCGATTATAACAGTGCATGTATCTCCCACCTTCATTTGAGGTGTGCTTATTACAATTGATGAAAAACTAAACGGAATTTCAGACGAAATAAGTTCATTACCGTCAGCATCTTTCAAAGCGATTTTTGTTTCTGCGTTTGCAGATGCGGTGTACATAATGAAGCCTTGTGTAGAAGATGAACTAAAGCCTTCCGCCATTCCGCTGCTGCCGCAGGCAATAACTGCGCCTGAACTGATTTCGCAAACGCCGCCGCTTTCCGTTCCGTAATCAATAGCGCTGTTGGAGCCATTATCCGTAAGGCTTATCAGAATATTTCCTCCACTGATATAAATATCCTTATTTGAATCAAGTCCGTCTGCGTCTCTGCCGTTACTGTTAGTAATTGTAATATCGCCGCCTGTAATCCGTATTACGGAATTTCCCGAATTGCCGTTTGCGTTAATACCGTCATCCGTGGCAGAAATGTTAATTGTTCCGCCGGCAATTGTAATATCAATGGCTTCAAGTCCTTCGTAGCAAGAAGAAATGTCGATATTTCCCGATTCAATATAAAGGTATGCTGTATTATCATCGTTTGAAACGGTTATACCGTCATCGCCTGCCGAGATATTGATATTAGCTTTTGTAATACGAACGCTGTCGTTTGCGTGAATTCCGTCTTGAACGGCATTTACCGTGATGTTGCCGCCGGTAATAATTAAATCATCATTGCATACGATACCATGCCTATATTCTGCTGTTACATTAAGGGAGCCGTTTCCGTTTATTGTTAAGTCATCTCTGGAATAAATTGCTCCGTCAACGCCTGAAGAAATAACAACTTCATCATATTGCGAGCCTGAGGAGACGGTGTTTTGAGTTGAGTCTGCTAAAGTTAAAAACACTTTATCTGCTTGCTCAACCTTAATTGCCGCATCATTGTTACAATTGATTGATACACCGTTAAGCAATAGCCAAATCTTATCGTTATTTTCGGCGTCTATGATAATACTGCCATCTGAGAGCTCACCTGTAATTACATACCGTCCGGAGTTTACTATATAAATATCTCCGTTAGAAACATAGGCTCCGCTTCCTTTTACAGTATTGCCGTTATCTGATAAAACAACGGTTTGTGCATCTGAAGAGTCCCACTCTGAATTTAAATCATTTGCAGTAAACATATCGCTGCCTGTATCCTCGTTTTCCATTGTTGATAAACCGAGGCTCTTGCCGTTCATAAACAGAGCAGTAATAATAAGTGTAACAGCCAGCACAGCATAACATATTTTATCAAACTGTTTATGTGTTGACATAATTTCTCCTATTCACTTTATCCCATATAATCGCCGTTATAGCTTACCAGTACGGCGCTGTTTACGCCGTTCATTTCTGAAAGAATATTGATAAAATCCGTGTTGTCATCTTTTAATCTTACTTCAATATTCATTTCAATTGCTCCTTTTTGAGCAGTCTTGCTTTTTACAACGCAGCGTTTTGTTTCTTTTTCAAGAAAGCTTTTCGCATTTATTTCGCTTTCGTGGTTACTGCAGTTTAAAACTACAATATAAGGGTTGCAATGTGACTTTTTGTTTACAAATACAAGAAGAATAACACCTATAATAACGCTGCCTATTACGGCAAGGGGAATCATACCCGCGGCAAGAACAATGCCTACGGCAATGGACCAGAATAAAAATGCTATATCAAGAGGCTCTTTAATTGCTGTTCTGAAACGAACAATTGACAATGCACCAACCATACCGAGTGAAAGAACTGCATTTGAGGTTACTGCAAGAATAACAACAGTAGTAATCATAGTAAGTGCAACAAGTGTTACGCCAAATGATGATGAATACATAACGCCTGAATAAGTCTTTTTGTATACTAAAAATATAAAAAGGCCTAAACCGAAAGCCAATGCTAATGCAATAGCCATATCTAAAATGCTTACGCTTGTAATATTTTCAAGAAAACTTGATTTAAAAATATCGTTAAAAGTCATAATATTATTTCCTTTCTCTATTTAAAAATTTAACCGTAAATTCGGCATTGTGCATATTTTGAAAACGCTGTTGAACGCCGGTCTTCAAGACTGACTGAATCTTTTATTATATTTGGCAGGAATTCATCCCATTTAACTTCAAGTATAATCGGCGAATTGCCTGCCGGAACGGTTACGCATTCGGAGCTTAAAAATTCAGTGCAGTCAATTCCTGTTCTGATATTATAATCAATGGTAACACGAACATTTCCGGCAGAAAACACAAACGGTTCTCTTGTATACTCAACTATGGTTTTAGGGAGAAGAGTACGGTTTTTCATTTTGACATAAAGTTCAAATACAAGAGGTCTTTCGTTATTGTTCATCCAAGTTATGTCGCCGTTTAAAAGTGCATTTACTTCTTCGGCTTTTATTGTTTCGGAAACTTTATTGCATAAACCGTTTATTTTGCTTTTCTTTTCAAGTTTAATAAATGAAGTATCACCGTTATAATATCTGATACGAAATTTTTCCCGTCTGTTAACTCCGTTGATTTTTTCGCGCAATGCCGTATCTTTGAAGTCGTCAAAATATAAACTTCGTACTGTGTATATTCCGTTAATTGCATTTTTATCTGCGTAAGCAACAGCGCCGAGTCTTGAACGAATAGTGTACATATCCGAAGTTGAAATTTCATATTTCCACTCATGACGAAATTCCATATAACAATTTCCTCCTTTCTTCTCATCTTTTGAAAACAATTTATAATACCGACCTTAGAGAAAACTTAGAAAATTTTAAATATAATTTGAATATGAAAAAAAGGCTGTAAAAAACGAAAGTTTTTTACAACCCTTTTAATGTCAATTAAATTTTAACTTTAAACACAATTATATTTTGGCCTTTATACTCTGCGCAAATTGAACCGCCAAGCGCCTGTGCAATAGATTTTGCCGCCGATAAACCTATTCCGTAACCGCCGTTTTTTTGCGTGCGCGCCGGATCTGCACGGTAAAATCTGTCAAACAGTCTGTTTGCAGGGCATTGCGGTAAGATTTCACAAGTGTTGCTGATTTCAAGATGAATGTTTTTATCATGTTTATTAAGAGTAATTTCAATTTTTTCATTTTCAGGCGAATACTTAACTGCATTATCCATAAGAATAGATATTAACATTGAGAAAAGCTCTCCGTTAACACGGTGGGCTATGTTTGGTTCAATGCTTTTTTCAATATTAATATTTTTTAATGAAGCACTTTCCAAAAACATATCAGTTGTTTTTTCCGTAAGTTCGGTTAATTCAATTGTTTCGTTTGTATCTGCTGTATGTTCCTCATCTAACTTAGCAAGCATAAGTAAATTCTGCATTAATCCGTTTAATCGGTTTACCTGCTCTTTAATATTTTTACTCCACTTGCTTTCGCCATTGTATAATTCCATTGCCTCTGTGTTGGAAAGTATAATAGCTAAGGGCGTTTTTATTTCATGGCCTGCGTTGGTAACAAATTGCTTTTGATGTTCAATGTTTTCTGCAATAGGCCGAATTGCTTTTTTTGAAAGCAAAATTATTAAAATAAGCATAGCGGTCCAGCAAAAAAGTCCTATAAGAACCGATAACAGTAAAACACGCAGTACATTATTTGTTTGCATTGTTGTGTCAAGAAATAAATAAATCTTACTGTTATCCCGCTCGTTTACAGCCGATTTGTAGCGAAAATCCTGAATTCTTCCTTGATCTTCTTTGCCGATTATTTTTTCAAAAATTTCTTTTGCTTCTTGTTCTGAAACATTTGCGATATGGCTTACATCCACTGAAATTATGTTATTTGAACTGTCTGTACGAATTATAAAATAAACCGAGGCCATTTTTGAGTTTTCATCATTATGAATAAATAAATTGCCTTTTGGTTCCCTGTCGTCAAACGGAGGATGCATCATAGCTTTACTGCTGAGTAAAGAGTTCAGCATCTGTTCATTTTGAAGTTTTGATGTGTGGGCGTTTATTATGTTAATTGCACCTAAAAGCATTACTAAAAGCACAGTGACAGCCAACATTGCAGAAAAGATGAACTTTCTTTGCAGTTTTTTTATCATTCCGACACCTCCAAGGTATAGCCGATATTTCGTTTTGCCTTGATTTCAACATTTGCATTCAAAGCTTTAAGGCGTTTGCGAAGATAAGAAATATATACCCACACAACACCTATGTCTGCATCTGTTTCATACCCCCATACTTTTGTCAGTAAGTCTTCTGTTGAAAGATAAATTCCTTTGTTAAGCATAAGTAACTCCATCATTTGATATTCGAGTTTAGTCAAGGTAAACCTTTCGCCGTTACCGCATAACTCATAGTTATGCATATTAAGAGATATATTGCCTACTTTCAAAATACTTGGTGTGAATTCTTCGCGGCGCCGCAACATAGCCCTTATACGGGCAAGTAATTCGCCCATATTAAACGGCTTTGGCAAATAATCGTCTGCCCCTGCGTCAAGGCCTTCAATTCTGTCCTCAATATCTGACTTGGCAGTAAGCAGTATAACAGGTGTTTTATCGCCTGATTTTCTTAATTCCTGCAACACTTCTATGCCGTTAAGTCCGGGCATCATAATATCAAGTATAATGCCGTCATAATGTTCTGTTTTTGCGTAATCAAGCGCATCATTACCGTTATAAACAGCATCTACCGAATAATTATGATATTCAAGAATATCCGTAACCGCTTCAGACATGCTTTTTTCATCTTCGGCATATAAAAGCTTCATCTTATCACCTCTACTGCAGTATAGAATTTTAAACTTAGCTAATCCTTAGAATATCATTATAGCATATAAACGCACAGTTTTCTATATTACAATAAAAAGGTATATGTTTTGCAGCCTGAACCGGCGGCTTGGCATGAGAACGAGGTTTCAAAAAGAGTGCGCCAAATGAAAATCAGACAGAAAAAATGTAGGGGATGTAAAAATTTTGTTTTTTACATCCCATTACTATGTTTTTTATTCCATTTCGCCGTTAACCGTTCGCCGCAGTATGTTCATGGCACATAGCCCGCGGCTGTGTCAGTTTAGCTTAATTACCAAATCACCCATAGGGTAGGTGCAACACGGGTGAATATATCCGTATTTAAGGTCTGCTATTCTTCTGCCGTCATTTTCTTCGGGTATGTAAACCTCGCCCGAAACAAGCTTAGAGCGGCAAAAACCGCATTCACCGCTGCGGCACATAGACGGAGCTTCTATACCCGCACGCTCTAACGCTACTAACACGCTTTCGTTATTAACGCAAGGTACAGTCTTTTCTTCTGTGTGCATTATAACCTTAATGCTGAACTCTTTAACCTCTTTAACATCAGGCTTTGAGCCTGCCTGAAGCTCAAACCTTACATTTTTCTTTTTAAGACCGAGTTTTTCTGTTTCTTTAACCAAAAACTCATACATACCTGCAGGACCGCAAACGAATACGCTGTAGTTTTGGGGTGCGTATTTTTTTATTATGTTTGAGGTAATAAAGCCGTGTTCATAGCCCTTTTCTACAGAATCGCTGAGAACATAAACAACCTTAAGCTTGTTGCACATTTTGCATAACTCGTCAAACTGCTTTTTAAAAAGAATCTCTTTTTCGTTGCGGCAGCCGTAGATTAAAACAAGCTCGGCGTCCTCGGTACCCTCGGCAATAGCCTGCGCCATAGAAAGAAACGGAGTAATACCGCTGCCGCCTGCAAGAGCGACAATAGTTTTTTCATCTCTTAAAGGCTCATAACAGAATGTGCCTTCCGGTGCAGAAACAGAAACCTCTGTACCTACAGACCAGTTATCGAGAATATAGCCTGAAACAAAGCCGTCAGTTACACGCTTAACCGTAATCATATAAAAACCCGCAAGAGCCTGATTCGGTGAAGACGCCAATGAATACGGGCGAGCCGTAACAGAATTGCCTATAGTCATTTTAACGCTTATATACTGACCTGCTCTGAAATATGCAGGGGTACTGCCGTCTGCCATTTCCAAAACATAGCTTTTAACATCTTCGCTGAAAGCTATAATGTCTTTAACCTTCATTTTTTGCTCAGACGGGTGCAAAGCCTTTGCAGTAGCGTTAACTGCATAAGTTTTAGGGAGTGGTTCCGAAGAGCCGTTTTTCATATTTTTCATACGGGTAGGTATTGTCTTAACAAGTGCGCCAAGGTCTTTTGCACTTGATTTTACTTTAAATTTACTCATTTTTTACCACCCTCCATATCTTTAAGAGTTCTTTGCGCCGCGTTTTTGCCTGTAGTCATTGCAGAAGAATATCCGTCTCCCATGGTAGAGAAGCCGCCGCAAAATCTAAGACCGGGGATTTTTTCGTTTTTACCCATATTATCCATAATAGTCCTTGTAACCACGCCGTCCCAATCTTGCATAAGGTAGCCGTAAACAGAGCCTTGCGGTGTACCTGTGTAACGGGCGTAGGTCATAGGGGTTGCAATTTCTATTTCTTCAATAGCGTCACGAATTTTAATGCCTGTGTATTTCTCGAAATTGCCAATCATTTTATCGGCAAATTTGCGTTTTGTTTTAATATAATCTTCAGGACTTACTTTACCCCAGCAGTCGTCAGAGAAAAGTGATGTAAAGTAAAGAATTGTTGTGCCCTCGGGCGAGCAGTCTTTTATAACCTCATTAAGACAAACGGTTGCCTGAACATTGTTCGTTTCAATGTTTTTCATAAGCTCAAACTGTTTTTTTGTATCCATTGTGTCATAAATCAGGTAACAATGGTCTTTAATTCCTAACTCTTCGGGAGATTTGTTAAGACCCAAAAATACAGAAAAGCCTCTCGGAGCAAATTTTCTTGAATTAACTGCGTTAATTTCTTCAGAGGGATATTCGCCCCGGGGCAACATATTTGCATAAACAGAGTGGGGCGAACAGTTGCATATAATATGTTCTGTAAAAACCTCTGTGCCGTCAGCAGTTACAATGCCTGTAACCTTGCCGTCTTTCATATTTATTTTGGTAACTTCCGTATTAAGCCATAAGTCGCCGCCGTATTCTTCAAATGCTTCAACAAATGCAGAGCTGAGTCCGTGACTGCGGTCTGCAGGCACAACAGCGCCTAAGTTTATGTAACTGTTTACCATTGAAAGATAGTGAATTATGCTGAGCTGTTCAAGGTCTGTTCCAAGGTAAGACCAGTATCCGCTTAGAATATCCTGAGCCTTTTTAGGGATTTTAAGAGCGTCAAAAACCTCTTTTGCAGAGTATGGAGCACTGCGGGCAAAGTTCAAAAAGGTGCCGACAAGCTCTTTTTTGCCCATATCGCCCATATCGCCGTCCATAGCGTCCATGGATTTGTCAATATCGTCTGCCAAGTCCATAAGTTTTTCTACAGACTCTTTACAGCCCGGAACATATTTCTCCATTTTATCAATAAAAGCCTGCCTGCCAAAGGGCAGGGTAGCGTCTATATTTTCATCTTTATCAATAGAAATAACTCTGAATGCGGCGGGAACATCACGCATATCTAACTTTTCGCTTACGCCTAAATAATCAAGAAGCTTTCTTGTGCCGCCTACACCGGGGGTTTTACCGTAGCCGCAAAGCTCGTGTAAAGACGCTTCAAATTCAAATCTGCCTCTTTTAAAGCTTGTAGCAAAGCCGCCCGGTAAATTGTGCTTTTCGCAAAGAAGAACTTTTTTGCCCTCTTTTGCAAGATATGTAGCCGCCGCAAGACCGCCGTTGCCTGCGCCTACAACAACTGCATCGTATTTAATCATCGTTTTACCTCCTGATAAATTACTAAATAATATTATAATGTAAATTAATTTTAAATTCAATAGAAATAAAAAAGGTTATAAAAATGGAGGATGTAAAAAGCGGAAGCTTTTTACATCCCCTCTCGTTACTAAAACTGCGAAATTAATCAATATCTTTTTCAGGCATAATGCTGATGTATGCAGGGCGGATAATTTTATCGGCACAAATCAGTTCTTCCATTCTGTGGGCGCTCCAACCGACAATGCGGGCTATGGCGAACATAGCGGTATAAAGCTCGTGAGGAATACCCAGCATATCGTAAACAAAACCGCTGTAAAAATCTACATTAGGGCTTACCCCTTTATAGATTTTTCTTTTTTGACCTATAAGAATAGGGGCTAACTCTTCGATATTTTCATAAAGCTTTAAATCCCGCTCCCTGCCTTTTTCGGTAGCAAGCTTTTCAACATAGCCTCTGAATACGCGCTCACGGGGGTCAGAAAGAGAGTATACTGCATGACCCATACCGTAAACAAGACCTTTTTTATCAAATGCCTGCTTGTCAATTATTTTAGAAAGATATTCGCCTAAGGCTTGTTTGTCGTCATAATTTTCAACATTTGCCTTAATATCCTCAATCATTTCTACAACCTTTATATTAGCGCCGCCGTGCTTCGGGCCTTTTAAAGACGACATAGCCGCCGCGATTGTTGAGTATGTGTCTGAACCTGAGGAGGTTACAACACGGGTTGTAAAGGTGGAGTTGTTGCCGCCGCCGTGCTCCATGTGAAGAATTAAAGCGGTATCAAGCACCTTTGCTTCGGTTTTGGTGTATTTTTTATCGGGACGGAGCATCATCAGAATATTTTCGGCAGTTGAAAGCTCAGGGTCCGGTCTGTGTATAATCATACTTTCCTGTTTTTCCGAATAATTGTACGCATGGTATGCATAAACCGCCAAAAGCGGAAATTCGCTGATAAGCTGTATACACTGCCTTAAAGCGTTGCCTACAGATGTGTCGGAGGGGTTTTCATCGTATGAAGCAAGCGTGAGAATACTTCTTGTCATAGAATTCATAATATCACTGCTTGGCGCTTTCATTATGACATCTCTTGTGAAGTTATTAGGGAGCGTTCTGCAGTCGCTCATACATTTTTTGAATTCGTCAAGCTCAGCCTCGTTGGGCATATCGCCAAGCAATAGAAGATATGCAATTTTTTCAAAGCCGAACTCATTTTCGCTTAGATTTTTAATTAAATCCTGAACCTTGTAGCCGCGGTACCAAAGCTCTCCGTCACACTGTACCTTTTCGCCGTTAACAACCTTTGAAGAAACAATTTTAGAAATATTTGTAAGACCTGTTACAACACCGTTGCCGTTCATATCTCTGAGGCCTTTATTAACCGAATATTCTTTGAAAAGCTCGGGAGCTATGGAATCGTTTGCACGGCATATCTCTTCTTTTGACTGTGCATAGTTGTTTATTTTTTCAAAATTCATATTTTCCCTTCTTCCGTTTTTTAGTATTTAATTGCTGTTACTTCCTGTAAAAATTATATAAAATTATTACAATACAGTCAATAATTACCAAAATTTCTTAATTAAAAATTAACATAGCGGTTACAATTATGCTTTTTAGTTTGAAACTTACAAATCAGTATATATTATTCGCTTTTCTGCTCGTAAAATTACCCGATAAAGCATAAACAAAATTAAAAACTGAGAATTGTTGACAAACAATATGGCTAATGATAAAATGTAAAGGTATGATGAGAGGGGGATTTTATGGTAAAGGGTAAACCGATAGGTTTTGATAATGACCTGTACATAGAAAAACAGTCCGCACAAATTACAAAGCGAATTGACGACTTCGGGGGTAAGCTTTATCTTGAATTCGGCGGCAAGCTTTTTGACGATTTTCACGCATCAAGAGTGCTTCCGGGCTTTAAGCCGGACAGTAAGCTGCAGATGCTTTTAAAGCTGAAGGACAAGGCAGAAATTGTTATTGTTATTTCTGCAGGCGACATTGAAAGCAACAAAATCCGAGGTGATTACGGCATTACTTACGACAGCGATGTGCTTAGGCTTATAGACGCTTTCGGTACTGTAGGTCTTTTTGTAGGCAGTGTTGTTGTTACTCAGTTTGATAATCAGCCGTCTGCTGTAAAATTCAGAGAAAAGTTAGAGAATTTAGGCATCAGAACCTTTACAAGTTATACTATAGAGGGCTACCCCTACAATGTTAAAAAAATTGTAAGTGACGAGGGCTACGGTAAAAACGATTATATTGAAACAACCCGACCGCTTGTTGTTATTACCGCACCGGGTCCGGGCAGCGGAAAAATGGCAACTTGCCTTTCACAGCTTTATCATGAAAACAAAAGGGGTATAAAAGCGGGTTATGCTAAGTTTGAAACATTCCCTATTTGGAATTTGCCTTTAAAACACCCGGTAAATTTAGCATACGAGGCGGCTACTGCCGACCTTAACGATATAAATATGATAGACCCGTATCATCTTGAGGCTTACGGCGAAACTACCGTAAACTATAACCGGGATGTTGAGATTTTCCCTGTGCTAAACGCTATTTTTGAGCAAATCGAGGGTAAAAGCCCGTATAAATCACCTACAGATATGGGTGTTAATATGGCAGGCTATTGTATTATAGATGACGAGGTTTGCTGTAAAGCGTCTTATGACGAAATTATCAGGCGATACTTCAACGCGCTTTGCGATAAAAAGAACGGTGCAAGAAACGACAGCGATATCACAAAAATCGAAAGTCTTATGAATCAGGCAGGTATCTCTGTTGATACTCAGCGTCCTGCTGTAAAGGCCGCGCTTAACAGAAGTGCAGAAACCGGGGACAAGCCTGCAGTAGCAATAGAGCTTCCTGACGGCACAATGGTTACAGGCAAAACGAGCGACCTTTTAGGCTCGGCTTCTGCGGCTCTTCTTAACGCATTAAAGGTAATTGCGGGAATAGATAAGAAAACAGACCTTATTGAAAGAAAGGTTATTGAGCCTATACAAGCTCTTAAAACCGATATTTTAGGCAACCGCAACCCAAGACTTCACACAGACGAGGTCCTTATTGCTCTTGCAATGAGCGCTGTTGACAGCGAGGACGCTAAAAAGGCTTTTGATGTTATAAAGAGTCTTAAAGGCAGTGAGGCGCACGCAACGGTTATACTTTCGGCAACCGACAGAGCTACATTCAGAAAATTAGGTATAAATCTTACTTGCGAGCCGAAGCACGAGAGTAAGAGGTTGTATCATAGATAGAGCTGACAGCTAACAGCTAATAGCTAACAGCGGTGAACAAGTGAACGCTTCGCGAGTATTCAGCTATTACAGCTAACAGCGGCTTCGCTGACAGTAAAATATGACAAAACCGATAGTAACTCTAAAACAAAGTTACTATCGGTTAAATTTTTATTTGCCTTTTTAGAGAAAATAAAATATCAGCCATTAGTTATTAACTAAATTGCGTAGCATTCATATCTACCCTCACGCTAAGCTTGCTATTAGCTATTAGCTGTCGGCTGTTAGCTGTGAACACCGTTCACTCATTCGCTCCGCAGCATTTTTTATATTTTTTACCGCTTCCGCACGGGCATGGGTCGTTTCTGCCGGGTTTGCTTGCTTTTTTAATCGGCTCTTTTTTAACTGTTCCGTCATCGGCACCGGAGGTAGAAGTGATTTTAACAGTTTCTTTTCTTTCAACCGGCTCTTCCTTTTTAATTTTCGCGCGAAGAACGAATTCTACGGTACCCTCGCGAATGCCGTCATTCATTTCTTCAAACATATCCATACCGGTATCTCTGAATGTTATAATCGGGTCTTTTCCGCCGTAGCCCATAAGGTTCATTGAGCGTTTTAACTGATCCATTGCGTCAATGTGGTCCATCCAACGCATATCAACATTGCGAAGAAGACCTACACGCTCAATTTCTTTAATGGTATTTTCGCCGTATTCATTGATTCTCTGAGTATACATTTCATCAATTTTATTAAGAAGAAGCTCGGCAATATCGTCAGGCTTTTTCTGTGAAGTAATTTCTTCTTCTGTGGCAAGCCATGAATATTTTGCAGTAAGGCCTTTCATATTCCATTCGCTCTGAGAAACATGGCCGGGGCAGTAGAAATCAACATCGTTGCCTACCGTAGTACGAATCATTTTCTGAATAAGTGCAGAAATATCTTCACCGTCAAGCACTTGGTTACGCTGACCGTAAATAACCTTACGCTGTTCGTTCATAACCTCGTCGTATTTGAGCACATTACGGCGAATAGCAAAGTTGTTGCCCTCGACCTTTTTTTGTGCGCTTTCTATTGTAGAGGAGAAAAGCTTAGCTTCAATAGGCATATCACCGATAGAGCCGAATTTGTCAAGCATAAGGTAGAATCTGTCTCCTGCGAAGAGCCTTAGTAAATCGTCTTCGGCAGAAAGGTAAAATCTGCTTTCGCCCGGGTCGCCCTGACGGCCTGCGCGTCCGCGAAGCTGGTTATCTATACGCCTTGATTCGTGACGCTCCGTACCGATTATGAAAAGTCCGCCCGCTTCACGAACCTTGTCGGCTTCTTCAGAGGTTTCTTCTTTAAACCTTGCTTCTAATTCGCGGAATGTGTTTCGTGCATTGAGGATTTCTTCATTATCAGTTTCGGCAAAGCCTGTAGCCTCTGCAATAAGCTCTTCCGAGAAGTCCATTTTACGCATTTTGTCTTTTGCCATAAATTCAGCGTTACCGCCTAAGATAATATCCGTACCGCGGCCTGCCATATTAGTTGCAATGGTAACTGCGCCGAATTTACCTGCCTGAGCTACGATTTCTGCCTCTTTTTCGTGGAATTTAGCGTTTAACACCTCGTGCTTAATGCCGCGTTTTTTAAGGAATTTAGAAAGCTTTTCGCTTTTTTCAATGTTAACGGTACCTACAAGCACCGGTTGGCCTTTTTCGTGACACTGTACGATTTGCTCCACAATAGCATTGAATTTTGCCTCTTCTGTTTTATAAAGCACATCATCGTTATCTACACGGATAAGCGGTTTATTTGTAGGAATTTCAACAACATCAAGATTGTAAATTTCTTGGAACTCGGCACTTTCGGTCATAGCGGTACCTGTCATACCCGAAAGTTTTTTGTAAAGACGGAAGTAGTTTTGGAATGTAATTGTTGCAAGAGTTTTACTCTCTCTTTCAACCTTAACATTTTCTTTAGCCTCAATAGCCTGGTGCAGACCCTCGCTGTAGCGCCTGCCAAGCATAATACGGCCTGTGAATTCGTCAACAATAAGCACCTGACCGTCTTTAACAACATAGTCAACATCTCTTTGCATTGTGCCGTGTGCCTTTAAGGCTTGGTTAATATGGTGCTGTAAGGTAAGATTTTCGGCGTCCATTAAGTTTTCTACATTAAATGCCGCCTCGGCTTTTGCAATACCTGTTTTTGTAAGAGTTGCGGTTTTAGCCTTTTCGTCAACCAAATAATCGCCGCCGTCTTCTAAAACGACATCTTCGGCATTTAGCTTTGTGTCAAGCTCTTTAACCTTAACCATTTTAAGTCTTCTTACAAAAGAGTCAACCATTCTGTAAAGGTCGGTAGAGGCTTCGCCGACACCTGAAATAATAAGGGGGGTTCTTGCCTCGTCAATAAGAATTGAGTCAACCTCGTCAACAATGGCAAAGAAATGACCGCGCTGAACTCTCTGCTCTGCATACATAACCATATTATCACGCAGATAGTCGAAGCCCATTTCGTTATTTGTACCGAATGTAATATCTGCGGCGTATGCTTCTTTACGCTGTTCATTTGTTTTTTCGTGGATTATAAGTCCCACCTTAAGACCTAAAAATCTGTATATTTTACCCATCCACTCAGAGTCACGCTTTGCAAGGTAATCGTTAACAGTAACTATGTGAACGCCTTTTCCCGCAAGAGCATTAAGGTATGCGGGGAGTGTAGCAACAAGAGTTTTACCCTCACCGGTTTTCATTTCGGCAATTCTGCCCTGATGAAGTATAATACCGCCCAAGATCTGAACAGGGTAGTGCTTCATACCAAGCACACGCCACGCGGCCTCGCGGCAGGCGGCAAAGGCTTCGGGCAAAATATCGTCAAGAGTTTCTCCCTTTTCGAGCCTTTCTTTAAATTCAAGAGTTTTGCCTTGCAGCTCTTCGTCTGTGAGCTTGCCGTAGCTTTCATCATAAGACAAAACCTGATCTTTGATTTTAGTAATTCTTTTAATTTCTTTTTTGGAGTAATCTCCGAAAAGCTTCGTAATTAAAGACATTTGTTTTTTCTGTCCTTTCAAAAATATAAATATACACACTAATAATACCACATAATATGTTGTAATGCAAACAATATTTGTCGAAATTCGGCTATATTACGGTATTATTTAAAAATAATAAAACACTTTATTAAACAATTGTTTTATAAACGAAAAAACCTTGCTTTTTAATGCTGAAATATAGTATAGTTATAATACAATGGGTGCAAATTCTTTATAAACTACGGAGTTAAGCTATGATTAAATACAGTGTAATCGGCACATCTTGGATAACGAAATCTTTTATTGAGGGAGCAAGCCTTTACAGCGAGCTTTTTTTAGACGGCGTGTATTCGCGCACATTTGAAAAGGGTAACGCATTTAAAGAAGCGGTAGGGGCGTTCAGGCTTTTTACGGATTTTGAGGATTTGTTAAATTCAGATACGGAGCTTGTGTATGTAGCAAGCCCTAATGTTTGCCATTACCCGCAATGTAAAGCTCTTTTAGAGCACGGTAAAAATGTTATTTGCGAAAAACCCATAACAAACACGGCAGAAGAGTTCAGAGAGTTAAGAGAGCTTGCAAATAAAAACAACCTTGTGTATTTTGAGGCTATTATGTATATGCATAATCAGTATAAAAATACGCTTAAGGAAGCACTTTCAAAAATCGGCGAAATTACAAGCGCTACCGTAGATTATTCTCAGCTTTCATCTAAATACCCCGCATTAAAGCGAGGGGAGCTTCCTAACATATTTAACCCGAAAATGCAAACGGGGGCATTAAACGACCTTGGTATTTACTGCGTTTATCCTGTTGTGGATATATTCGGCGTTCCGCAAAAAATCACCGCAACACAGCATTTTTTAAGCACGGGGGCAGACGGCTGCGGTACAGCGGTTTTTCATTATACCGATAAGCTCATTACAATTACATACTCAAAGCTTGCCGAAAGTCGGGCAAATTCCGAGTTTTTAGGTGACAAAGGCACCGTTACCGTTAAAGCCGTTTCAAGGCTTGATACTATTAAGATTTACGATAATGACGGCAATGTAACCGATGTTTTTACAGAGAGTGAAAAGAAATACCTTATGGGCTACGAGGCAAAAAGCGCCGTTGAATTTATTAAAAATCCCCACAGCGAATTTTTAAAAGAATGTCAGGATATGAGTGAAAAGGTTCTTTCGTGTATGGAAAAAATGAGGGTGCAAAATGCTTGAAAAAGAAATAAAAGAAATGCTCCTTTCAAAAGGTGTGTCGGATGTGGGTTTTGCAAAGCTTGATGATAGTGACACGGGGGAATTAAAATACGCAATAAGCATAGTTGTTCGCCTTTCAAATGCTATTATAGACGAAATAAGCGAAGCGCCTACCGCCACATATTTTAATCATTACAGGCATATTAACGCTTTTATAGACAGGTGCCTTTTAGAAACGGGGCTGTTTCTTCAAAGCAGGGGCTTCAGGTATATAACCGTTGCATCATCTCAAAGTATGCCCGGTACGCCTTATAACGGCAGATACCCTCACAAAACCGTTGCCCGCAAGGCGGGGCTTGGCGGTATAGGTAAAAACTGTTTGTTTCTTCACAAGGAGTGGGGGCCGAGAGTTCGGCTCGGCACAATTTTTACAGACTGCCCTTTTGAAGAAGTAAAGGAATTACCGCCTAATCCTTGTATAAACTGTGACGCTTGTAAAAATGCGTGTCCAAGCGGTGCGATTTTAGGAGTTTCTTTTGAAGAAGGCGTTAAAAGAGAAGATATGTTCAGTGCTTCTGTGTGCAGTGATTATATGAAAAAAGCGTACCAAAAAATCGGCAGAGGCGTTGTGTGCGGCAGATGTATAAATGTTTGCCCTATCGGTAAATAAAAATATTTTTTTCAGGCAGATAAAGTTCTGTTAAATATTTAAGGAAGTGAAAATATGGCAAAGATATTGGTTGCAGACGATGAACAGCTTATTCGTAAGCTTATTGGCCGTTGCCTTGAGCAAGAGGGGCACCAAGTGCTCGAAGCCGAGAACGGCGAAATTGCTTTGCGTATTTTTAACAGCAATAAAGATATTGAACTGTGTATGCTTGATATTATGATGCCCGAAAAAAACGGCTGGGAGGTATGCAAAGCCATTCGTGAAAAAAGCGGTGTGCCTATTATTCTCGTATCTGCCCGTGCAGAGGATTTTGACCAGATTATGGGCTTTGAATCGGGTGCGGATGATTATGTTACAAAGCCGTTTTCTATACCTGTTTTAATGCGCAGGGTTGAAATGCTTTTAAAGCGGGGCGCGTCTCAGGTTAAAAACGGCAATAATGATGAAATTATTACAGTTGGCGACCTGACCTTAGATTTAGCCGCTCACGAGGTAATATTAAACGGTAAAAAAATTGAGCTGACGCTTAAGGAATTTAAAATATTACAAAAGCTCTGCAAAAAGCCGGGCAGAATTTACTCAAGAGATAAATTGGTTGACGAGCTTTGGAGTATGGATTATGAGGGCGACACAAG
Organism: Acutalibacteraceae bacterium; assembly: GCA_051881295.1. Lineage (GTDB taxonomy): Bacteria > Bacillota > Clostridia > Oscillospirales > Acutalibacteraceae > DTU089. The sequence goes on from JBJEPP010000032.1 coordinate 42,671, forward strand.
AACCGTTGATTCCCATATGACGCGGCTTCGTACAAAGCTTGGTCCTTGGGGAGCAGAGCATATAGTTACCGTTTACGGTGCAGGCTATAAAGTGGAAAAGTAAGAGAATTTATCTTGCAATGAAAAGAGGTGTTGTCGTTGTCACATAAATTCGGTATCCGCAAGCGGTTGTTTTTGCAGGTTGCAAGCATTATTGCCTTGTGTCTTTTAGCAATAGCCTTTGTTAACTCACAGCTATTAGAAACCGCATATATGAAAAATCTTGAATACAGTTTTAAAAATGTTGCCGATGATGTTGAGAAAGACACCGCCGATTACAAGGGTATTTTAACGGAGTACGAGGCTAAGCACGGCGTAAGTATAGACCTTTACGATATAAATGATAATTACCTTTACCGAGGAAGCAGCAGATTTATTTCGGGTAACAAGCTGAATGTTATTTCAAGAAAAGATAATGATGACGGCAGTTACTTCAATGTTGTTTCGGAAGAGGGCAGTACATACCAGTACATTATTTACGGTAAAGATTTTAAAGACGGCAGGCGAATAGAGATTACCGCCCAAAAAGACCCTATTCAGGAAAATGCCAAGCTTGCTACAACCGTTACAACATTTGTTACCGTTATAGCACTTTTTATATCGCTTGTTTTTATATCTCTATACGCTAAAAGGTTTACTAAGCCTCTGATTGAAATGAGCAAGGTTACAAACAAATTGGCAGACCTTGATTTTTCAACTAAATGCGAAATTTCACGGAGAGATGAAATAGGCACTCTCGCCGAAAATATAAATATTCTTTCGGAGTCTTTGGATAAGGCTCTCACAGAGCTTCGCGAGAAAAACGAACAGCTTTTAGAGGACATTGAAAAGGAACGGCAAATAGAAAAAATGCGTTCTGACTTTGTAGCCTCCGCGTCACACGAACTTAAAACGCCTATTGCCGTAATCCGCGGTTATGCCGAAATGATGAAAATGAATACAAAAGAAGACGATACAGACTCTCACGAATACTGCGATATTATTATAAACGAGGCAGACAAAATGAATGTGCTTGTGCTTAATATGTTAGAGCAGTCTATGTACTCTTCGGGTATGAAAAAGCCTAACTTAGTGGATTTTTCCGTAAACGAATTTATAATATCCTTTTTAAAAACCTGTTCGCCTATATTTGAAGAAAAGGGTATTACAGCTTTACACAGGTTAAGTGAAGATAAATCGGTTTTAGCAGATAAAGGTCAAATGACTACAGTGCTTTCAAATATTGTGCTTAATGCGTGCAGTCACGCTGAGGGTGAAAAAAAGATTATTGTTTCAACAGAGCTTTCGGAAGACAAGGTCAAAGTAAATGTATTTAATACGGGCAGTTTCGTTGACGATAAAGATAAAGACAGTATTTTTACATCATTTTACAGGGCAGATAAAGCACACTCCCGCGCTGAGGGCAGATTTGGACTCGGTCTTTCAATAGTAAAATCTATTACCGAAAACCACGGCTGTGAATGCGGTTTTGAAAATTCTGAAGACGGTGTAACTTTTTGGTTTACAATGGCGGTAAGCAAGGGGTAAACCCGAAATCAGTATAAAACAGTTTAAATGAAAGTGAAGAAATAAAAAAATAATGAATATTAACTTTTGTATTCCTTGCCTTTTAGGCGTAGAGGGGATTATTGCGGAGGAATTACGCTTTTTAGGAGCAGAAAATGTTAATGCCGAAAACGGAAGAGTGCTTTTTTCAGGCGATGAAAATATGCTTGCAAGGGTTAACATTTGCTCACACTTTGCAGAAAGAGTGCAAATTGTAATCGGGGCATTTTCGGCAACTACCTTTGAAGAGCTTTTTCAGGGTGTTAAAAATTTAGAGTGGGAAGAATGGATCGGCAAAGACGATGCGTTCCCCGTAAAAGGCTATTCTTTAAAATCAAAGCTTTTCAGCGTAAGCGACTGCCAGGCTATTATAAAAAAAGCGGTTGTCGAAAGGCTTAAATCAAAATACGGAATTTCGTGGTTTCAAGAAACAGGTCCCGTGCATCAGATTCAGTTTTCTATTATGAATGATGTTGTAACAATGCTTATAGATACAAGCGGTATGGGGCTTCACAAAAGGGGCTACAGGCTGCAGCAAAACGGAGCGCCTATTAAAGAAACAATGGCGGCTTCACTTTGCGCTCTTGCGAAGCTTCGCCATTATCACACGCTTTATGACCCCATGTGCGGCAGCGGAACAATTCTTATTGAGGGCGCTTTATATGCCCACAACATTGCTCCCGGCCTTAACAGACACTTTGCGGCAGAGCGATTTGACGCTTTACCTAAAAATATTTGGAAAGAAGAAAAAGAAAGAGCAATAAGTCTTGAAAAGGTTGATACTGATTTTCAGGGCTTCGGGTCGGATATAGATGAAGAAGCGGTAAAAATTGCCGTTGAAAACGCAAGCCGTTTGCCAATAGGCAAAAAGCTTCATTTTGAAAAGAAAGATATACGCCATTGGGAAAAGCAAAGCGAGCGGGGTACTGTTATTTGCAACCCTCCATACGGCGAAAGGCTTTTAGATTTGCAGGAAGCAGAAAAGCTCTATAAAATAATGGGTGAAAAATTTCAAAGAGAGCATGGCTTTAGTTATTATGTAATTACACCGGATGAAGAGTTTGAAGCGTGTTTCGGCAGAAAGGCCGATAAAACAAGAAAGCTCTACAACGGTATGATAAAATGCAGACTTTATATGTATTTTAAATAAGAAAGGAAAAACAAATGAAACATTTATTTATTATTAACCCCCATTGCGGTAAAGGTATTTCTTATGAGCGCTGTTCAAATGATATTAAAGCCACCATGGAAGAAATGGGAATTGTAGATTACGAAATCCATATTACAACAGGCCCTAATGACGGCTACGAATATGCCAAAAAAGAAGTTGAAAGAGGTATGCCTATTCGTGTATATGCCTGCGGCGGTGACGGCACTCTTTATGAAGTAGTTAACGCTTGTGCCTGCCGTGAAAATGCCCAGGTAGCCGCTTTTCCTCTTGGAAGCGGTAACGACTTTATCCGTATATTCGGCAATAAAAGAAAGCTCAGAAATTTCTCTGACCATGTAAACGGAACTCCTATGAAGTTTGACCTTATTAAGTGCGGAGATAAATACGCTATCAACCAATGCTCAATGGGTCTTGACGCAGAGGTTTGCAATATGCAGGGTACTGTAAAGAAATTCCCGCTTTTAAAGGGCGATATTGCATACACAGTAGCGCTTCTCGTTTGTTTTTTGGGTAAAATGAATAATACATTTACAGTACAAATAGATGATGATGAGCCTTTAACCAAAAACTTTCTTTTCTGCGTTGCGGCAAACTCCCGTTGGTACGGCGGCGGCTACAAGGCAGCACCCAACGCTCTTTTATATGACGGACTTCTTGATTTTGTTGTAGTCGAAAAAGATATTAACCGTCTCGGACTTTTACCGCTTATAGGTAAATATAAAAAAGGCGAGCACTTAGTCTGGGACAGAACCTTATTTAAAAGAGGCAAAAAAATACATATTACAAGCCCTAAGCCTGCAGCTGTAAATGTAGACGGCGAAACACATGTGGCAACAGAGACAACATTTGAAATTGTTGAAGAGGCAATTACATTTGTTGTGCCGGCTTGCTCGGATTTTATTAAAAAGAAAGAAAAGGGTATACTTTGATTCAGCTAACAGCTAATAGCCAACAGCGGCTATCGCGTTAGGGTAGATATGACTGCTACGCATTACGGTGAACGGTGAACAAGTAAACAAGTGAACGCTTCGCAAGCCGAATGAAAAATTAAAAATTAAAAGTGAAAAATTTCGGTATAGCTCACTGCGTTCGCATATAATTTAATGCTGTCGCGTTTGGTCAGATATGACTGCTTCGCATTATAGTTACTTAATATGGGGAATATCTCACAACAACAGTCGATAGCGTATTCAGCAAACAGCTAATAGCTTTTCGAATGAAAAATTAAGAATGAAAAATTTCGGAAAGCCGCGGCACGCAAGCGTGCATTATATGCGGCTTTGGTGTAAGT
>JBJEPP010000033.1:0-3302 GCA_051881295.1 Acutalibacteraceae bacterium
CGCATATAATGCACGCTTGCGTGCCGCGGCTTTCCGAAATTTTTCATTTTTCATTTTTCATTCTTCATTTTTCATTCGGCTTTTCGGTGTTCGTATAAATCTGATAATACCCCAAATAACGAGAAGTAAAATTACACCTACCGCAATATATACCGATAAATCGCCTGTGGTGAGAGGCTCTTCTATTTCTATAGAATTAAAAGCGTCGTCCATGCTGTGAGCATTTTCTTCAATGTTTGTGCTGTATGTAAATACATAGTGGTTCTCTACTCCGCTGAATTCATATACAGTCTGATAAAATGTCAATGTAGTGCCGTTCATTGTAACAACAGCTTTAATGTCTGTGCGAAGAGCCTTACTGCCGTTTGCAACTTTCACAACATCACAGCTAAGAATTTCACCGTTGTAATCATAACCCATTGAATCCATAACATCTTCGGATTCATAAATACGCTCTTTTGATAGCTCTTCAATATCCTTTTCAGAAAGCTTACATACATTAAAATCTTCGTCATTTTCGTAATAATTTACAGAAAACTTATTTTCATTATCCTTTTCATAATAATTCTCACTGTCCTGAGTGCTTACAAGCTCGTAATCGTCAGGCAGTTGAAATTTATAATGACCGTCTGATGTAACCTCTTCTGCAAATACGGGAATACTTAAAACAAATAAAAATACTGCAGAAATTAAAACCGTTATTACCTTTTTCACCTTGCACCTCTAAAGCTTTAATGTATCTACAATTATATAATTTTTTACGGATTTGTCAAATGGTACAGCCGAAAAGAGTCGAACACAATATGGTTTATAAAGCGATATTTTCGCCCTATCTGCGCGGAATTTTACAGGGTTTGCTCTTTTTGCAGGCTCTAAATATAATCAAATTATCCAAAACATTCCCATATATATTAGTAATAATGATAATTTTTCAATATAACCAAAAAAATCGTTGAATGTTAAAAAAATATGTGCTAAAATACCAAATATAGACTCGAATAATATAAGTTGGAGTTTAGTAACGATTTTTCACAGTGCATTGGTGCTGTTTTCATAGGAGGAATTAAAATTGAAAACTTATGCAAAAGAAAACATCAGAAATGTGGTAATTGCCGGTCACGGTGCAAGGGGCAAAACAACTCTTGCAGAAGCTATGCTTTTTATAGCAGGTCTTACCGACCGTATGGGCAAGGTTGCGGACGGTAACACAGTTCTTGACTTTGATGCGGAAGAAAAAAAGAGAAAGGTTTCTGTTTCATCGGCTGTGGCTTGCTTTGAGTGGAGAGACAGAAAGGTTAATATTATCGACACTCCGGGTCTTTTCGACTTTGAGGGTGCAAGGGCAGAGGGGCTCAGAGCCGCAGAAAGCGTTATAGTTGTTCTTTCTTCAGGTCACGCAGTTGATGTGGGTGCAGAGAAAACTCTTCGTCTTGCAGGCAGAATGGGTCTTGCCAAGTACATTGCCGTTTCAAAGTGTGACGGCGAAAACAGAGATTTTTATAAAACTCTTAATGCTCTTAAAGAAAAATACGGCACTGCTGTTTGCCCGGTTGTTGTTCCGCACATGGTAAACGGTGTTGTTGACTGTTATGTAAACTTCTTACAGAACAAAGCCTTTAAATATGACGGTGTTAAAGCTACAGAAGTGCCTATTCCGGAGGATTCGGTTATTGACGGAATTCACGAAGCATTTACCGAAGCCGTTGCATCCGGTGACGATGAGCTTATGATGAAATTCTTTGACGGCGAAGAGTTCACACAGGAAGAGATTATTCACGGCCTTTCACAAGGCGTTAAAGACGGCACCGTTATTCCCGTATACGCTTGTTCGGGTCTTACAGGCGAGGCTGTAGACCTTCTTATGAACGGCATTACAAAGCTTGCGCCTTGCCCTAAGGACGAGGGCGATGTAGCCTGTGACCCCAACGGACCTCTTGCGGCTGTTTGCTTTAAAACGGTTTCTGACCCGTTTATAGGCAAAATGTCATTCTTCAAGGTGGTAAGGGGTAAGCTTACATCTTCTGTAAAGGCTTATAACCCGCGCACCGAAGAAGAGGTTAAAATGGGTAAGCTTGTTACGGTATGCGGCGCCAAGCAAGAAGATGCAACAGAAATTGTTGCAGGCGATATAGGCGTTGCAACAAAGCTTGCAGGAGTTAAAACAGGCGACACAGTTTGCGACCCTAAGGATGTTGTTATATTAGACCCTGTTACTTACCAGGCACCTTGCTACTCAATGGCGGTTAATGTAGTTAAAAAAGGCGAAGAAGAAAAGGTTGCCGCAGGTCTTAACAAGCTCTGCGAAGAAGACGGCACGCTTTTATTCTACATAGATAAAGAAACAAAAGAATCTATTGTTTCGGGTCTTGGCGAACAGCACCTTGAAAGCGTTGTTTCCAAGCTTAAAAACAAATACGGTGTAGATGTTGAGCTTTCTGCTCCGAGAGTAGCTTACAGAGAAACAATCCGTAAAAAAGTTGACAAACAGGGCAGACATAAAAAACAGTCGGGCGGTCACGGTCAGTTCGGCGATGTTTGGATTAGGTTTGAGCCATGCGGTGACGGTGATTTAGTATTCACAACAGACGAGGTTGTTGGCGGTGCAGTACCTAAAAACTATTTCCCTGCAGTTGAAAAAGGTCTTCGCGAATGTATTGCAAGCGGTCTTATTGCAGGTTACCCTATGGTTGGCATTAAAGCCGCACTTCACGACGGCTCCTATCACCCTGTGGATTCTTCTGAAATGGCTTTCAAAACAGCCGCTAAGCTTGCGTTTAAAGCCGCAGTTCCTGAGGCTGTACCTACAATTTTAGAGCCTATCGGCAGACTTGAGGCATATATTCCTGACGATAACCTGGGCGATATTATGGGCGATGTCACAAAACGCCGCGGCAGAGTTCTGGGTATGCGCCAGGGCGAAGAAACTATGACTCAAGAGCTTGTTGCAGAAGTTCCCATGGCTGAAATGAGCGACTTTGCTATTACACTTCGCTCGGTAACAGCAGGCAGAGGCTCTTTCAAGCTTGAATTTGCCCGCTATGAGGACGCTCCTGCAAATGTTGCGGAAAAAGTCATTGCAGAAGCAAACCTTGAGGACGATGAGGATTGATTTAGCTAACAGCTAACAGCCGACAGCTAATAGCAAGCTTAGCGTGAGGGTAGATACAACTGCTTCGTATTGATGTTGATTGTTATCAGCGGTGAACAAGTGAACGCTTTGCAAAGTAAATGAAAAATGAAGAACTAAAAATGAAAAATTTCGGTGCAAGCACAGTGCCTACGGCACAATTTAATGTGCTTGC
>JBJEPP010000034.1:0-12477 GCA_051881295.1 Acutalibacteraceae bacterium
CTTTAGCTAAACTGTTTCTGCACTGTGCAATTATTTGTGTATCTTCCGTAACAAAACGACCCGATGTTCCTCTTGAAATTATTAAACCCTCTTTTTCAAGTTCCGCAAAGGCGTGTTGTACAGTGTTGGGGTTAACTGCTATAAACTGTGCCAATTGTCTTACTGCGGGGATTTGCTCACCCGGTTTGTTTTCACCCCATAAAACCGATTTAGTTTTTCGTTCGGCTATTTGTAAGTAAACAGGTTTATCTGATGAAAATTGCCATGCCATAAAAAACCTCCTTCCTGTTGGTGTACTATTGTACTAACACAATAATACAATGCTGTTCTGAAATTGTCAACATAATTTTTGAACTTAGTTAATCGGACCTTGGTGATATTCTGCACTGCTCAAGGGCTGTATGCACAGCGTAAATCTGATATTAAAGTGAAATCAAAACCTTGCGATTTCGGTGAAACTAAAGCCTTACAGGACACGGTTAACATACACGCTCTGAGCGATTTCATTCGCCTTACGGCGATTACATACCAATCCTTCGGATTAGATAAAAAATCCCGTTCCGAAGAACGAGAATTTTTGGTGCGGGTGACAGGACTTGATGGGCTCTGCCCATCATTCGCTACGCGAACCCCGATTGTGTTCGGCTTCGCCGAGGAGGTTCAAGTCCTTGGTATATTGTATAAAACACAAAGTCCAAACCTGAAGTGGCTTGGGCTTTTGAAATAATTGGTACGGGTGACAGGACTTGATGGGCTCTGCCCATCATTCGCTACGCGAACCCCGATTGTGTTCGGCTTCGCCGAGGAGGTTCAAGTCCTTGGTATATTGTATAAAACATAAAGCCCGAACCTGAAGTGGCTTGGGCTTTTGAAATAATTGGTACGGGTGACAGGACTTGAACCTGCAAGGATCTCTCCACCAGAACCTAAATCTGGCGTGTTTGCCAATTCCACCACACCCGCAAATGTGATGTTTTAAAGTTTTTAAATTGTACCATAAAACTGTTTAAAATGCAAGTAATAATAAGTGATTGTTTATATATAATGTGATTGTTTTAAATGTAATTGTGTATTTATTTCTTCTCATTTATAAAAACTCTGAAAAGGGGCAGGCATGATGAGAAGAATTTTTTATACGCTTCGCAGTAATCTCTGTCGGCTCTTGTGCGTTTACAGCCGCCGCTGCGGCAAACAGGGTAAAACTTGCACTGCTTACACTTTTCGGGTACATAAAGGCTTTCACGCAAAAACTCTATTGCCTTTTCGCAATGGGCAAGTGTATCAAAATTTTCGTTTTCGTCATTGATGTTGCCTAAGTACCACTCATCTGTACAGTAAAAGTCGCAAGGATAAATATTGCCGTTGCCCTCTGCTACAAATTGGTGCATACAGTGACCGCACATTCCGCATTGTTCTGTTTTATTACCTAAAAATTGATGTACGATATTGTCAAACCATCTAACGCTTGTATATTGACCTCTCACATAGTCCTTAACATAATAGTTAAAGCCTTTTATAAGAAAATCGGCATATTGGTCATTTGTCATATATAATTCGTTTTCGCTGTTGTCACCAAAAGGACGGAGACAAGGTATGAACTGTAAATATCTAAATCCTTTACTGCGAAAAAATTTATAAATATCATCAATATTATCGGCACAATAGCCTGTAAGAACGGTTAAAATGTTAAATTCAACCTTATGTCTTTTAAGTTTTTCGGCAGTATTTAAAATGCGGTAAAACACATTTTTGTTTTCTGCGTCAACACGAAATTTGTTATGCTCAAAATTGCCGTCAAGACTAAGCCCCACAAGAAAATTATTTCTGTGAAAAAACTCGCACCATTGGTCTGTAACAAGAGTGCCGTTAGTCTGTGTGCTGAAATATATACGGCTGTTAAGCTTGTTAGAGGATTTCACCTTTTCTACGAAATGCTCAAAATATGGGAGCCCCGCCATTAAAGGCTCACCGCCCTGAAATGCGAATGCCACGCTTTCACCGTTGGCAAAGGTGAGTGCTTTTTCTATTAAATTATCAGCTGTGTCCGCAGTCATAATACCGAATGACGAAACCTCACGAAGCTCTGTAACATTGTGATAAAAACAATATTTACAGCGCATATTGCAAAGACTTGACGCAGGCTTAATCATAATTGAGAGTGGTGGCATAATGTTCTCCTATTTTTAGAGGCTGTAAAAACCCAAGTTTTTTACAGCCTCACCGTTTTATTAAGAGTTTTTATAGTAATCGTAGTTAATACCGCGGCGGTTTGATTTGAAGTTTTCAGTAACCTCGGTCATTTTTTCGTTAAGCTCTTCGGCGATTGTCGGGTATGTACTTGTTCTGTTGTAATTTTCGCCCTTATCGTCACTGAGAACATATAACCAGTTCTTTCTTGTTTTGTCAAAGAATGCAGGGTTATCGTTTTGCATCTTGCGGAAGTATTTGAAGGTTATATATTCGTTTTCGGTAAGAATAGGATATTCATAATCCTTGTATTCTTCACGGCTTAATACTTCGGCGGTTGTCATAGTGTATTGAATTGACTTGATTTTTTCACGCTTCATATGAAGAATAGGATGTTCCTCGGTATGAATTGCTGTGTCGTCTTTAAGAATAGGCAACATTGAAACGCCGTCAATATCTCTGTCGCCGGGCAGATAGTGTTCTGTACCGTTGTTGCCTGTGATTCCGCAAAGGTCAATAAGAGTCGGGAACATATCGGGTAGTACGGCGCTTTGTGTACGCTTTGTGCCTGCGTCCCATATTCCGCCGTTGTTAGTCCATTTAATCATAAACGGAACTTTTTGACCTGCTTCATAAGCCAAATATTTACCGCCTCGAAGCTCACCTGTTGAGCCTTCAAGGGCAGGACCGTTATCGCTTGTAAATACAATGATTGTATCGTCCATAACGCCAAGCTCTTCAAGTGTGTTGAAAAGTTCGCCTAAATAATAGTCAAATTCTGTAACACAGTCAACATAAGTACCCAAACCGCTTGTGCCGTCAAAATCGTCTCCTGCAAATACGGGAGCGTGAGGCCAAGGTGTTGCATAGTATGCAAAGAACGGCTCGTCAGAGGTTGTAACCTGCTCTGTAATCCAGTCATTAATTGAATTATGAATCAATTTTGTTGCTTCGCTTTGGTCTTTTTTGCCGTCTTTAAAGAATTCGTCAACGCCGTGAACAATTTCATATTCGCCGTTTTCTTCTTCAACATAATAGAACGGAGTCATATCGTTTACATGGTGACTGCCGTAGAAATAGTCAAAGCCTTGATTTGTAGGTAAATATTCACCGTAGTCGCCTAAATGCCATTTACCGAAAGCGCCTGTGTTGTAGCCTGCGTTTTGGAATACCTCGGCTATTGTGATTTCGTCACCAAGCATGCCGTCTGCATTGTTGCCCATTTCAACAGAGTTGAAAATACGGGTTGATGCAAGAGGTGAAAGAGTTTGAACGGTAGGGTAGATAACATTGTCGGCGTAACCTCTGAATGGATAACGGCCTGTCATAAGGCTGAATCTTGCAGGAGAGCATACGGAATAACCTGAATAGAAGTTGTCAAATGCTACACCGTCTTCACCGATACTGTCTATATTCGGTGTATCGTAAATTGCACCGTTAAGTGAAATGTCGCCGTAGCCTAAGTCGTCCATTAAAATAAAAAGAACATTCGGTTTGCCCTCGGTTACTTTGTCAACATTATTAAGGTAATCATCGTGACCCTCCCAAAGTCTTTCAACATTAGGCTGTGAACGAAGATTCATTGTAATTACATAAAATGCCGATGTACCTGCGAGGAAAAGGCTGATAATACTTGTTATAACCGTATGCGCGCCTTTTTTCTTGAATTGCTTTTTGCCTACAAGGAAAAGTGCAACAAGCAGAATAATGCAAGGGAGAATAATTAAAAGGTTGCCGCCTAAGCGAACAAAGAAATTGTAGTTATCTGCACCTGCAAAAAGGCCGTTTTCAACCGAGCTCCAGCCTGCTTTGCCTGATGTGAAAGCACCGAAGCCTGCGTCAGCGCCCCATATTGAAAAGTATAATACAATAGCAAGAGCATTTACACCGTAGCTGATAAAGTTCCAGATATAAAGCTTTTTAAAAATAAGAATTCCCAATATTATAAGAGCCGACACAATGCACATAAACGCAACATTTATAACTGCAACAAGATTAAGCCGAGTAATAAATAACGCTAATGCTAAAATAATGCTGACTGCCGTAACAATCATAGGGAAGACTTTTTTTGACTTATCAAAAGTTATTCCGTTTTTCATTATAACACCTCGAAATATTAATAAATCTTAAAGATATAATATCACATATTTTTTAAATAAACAACCGTTATATTTATATAAAATTTATATCTTCGTTAAAATAAGTTTATTATAAATATTTATACCGCCGAAAGCAATTTAAAAAACCTTCGGCGGTATTGTTATTGGTTGTTATTATTTGTTCAATATCATTTTAGCGATTTTGTACACATCGCCGCAGCCCAAAGTAATTACAAGATCGCCCTCGGTAATATTCTCTTTAAGATAGTCTGCTATTTTTTCAAATGAGTCAAACCATACGCAGCCGTCAATTTCGTTTGCTAAATCCTCGGTTGTGATTCCGTATGTGTTTACTTCTCTTGAACCCATTATTTCAGTAAGTACAACATTATCGGCAATAGAAAGTGACTCTGCAAATGCCTTTAAGTGCATTTGTGTACGGGAGAATGTAAACGGCTGAAATACAGCCCACACTCTTTTATACGGCAGTTTTTTTGCAGCTGTGAGTGTAACAGTAAGCTCGGCAGGGTGATGAGCGTAATCGTCCACAATATCGGCACCGTTATATGTGCCTAAATATTCAAATCTTCTTCCGGCGCCTTTAAATGTTAAAATACTCTCTTTGCATTGCTCAAATGTTACACCGAAATACATAGCGGCAGTAATAGCCGCAAGAGCGTTTAAAACATTGTGACTGCCGGGAATAGAAAGGCTTATGTTGCCTAAAAGCTCGCCGTCTTTGTAAACATCAAAGCAAGGGTATGCACCGTCATGAAAGCAGATATTTTTGGCAACATAGTTGCAGTTGTCATTTGTGCCAAAAGATATTTTAGGGTTAGTAACGCTTTTTAAAGCGTCTAAAGTATTTTCATCGTCACCGTTGTAAATTACGCACTTTGCAGACATATCGGCAAATTTTGTAAAAGACGCTTTAAGGTTTTCTAAGGTTTTAAAATATTCCATGTGGTCGCGGTCAATGTTGAGAATAACGCTGATATCCGGGGTCAAATCAAGGAATGTGTCTTTGTATTCGCAGGCCTCACACACAAGAATATCGCTTTTACCTACTCTGCCGTTTGTGCCCGTAAGCGGGAGCTTGCCGCCTATAACAGCCGATGGGTCAAGGTCGTTTTCAATCAGTATGTGTGTGAGCATTGATGTAACCGTTGTTTTGCCGTGAGTACCGCAAACGCCTATGCAATTATTGTATTTTCTTGTGAAATAACCGAAAAGCTTGCTGCGCTCAAATGTGGGTATGCCTTTTTCTTTTGCGGCGCAAAGTTCAGGATTGTCAGGGAGAAGCGCCGCGGTGTAAACTACCATATCGGCACCGTCAACATTTTCTGCTTTTTGACCCATAGTTACGGGTATTCCCAAATTACGAATACGCTTCAGTGTGTCGGATTCGTTATTATCGGAGCCGGTCAGATAATGTCCCTGTGAGTGCAAAATTTCTGCAAGAGGGCACATACCGCTGCCGCCTATACCTATAAAATGTATTCTTTTTGCTTTTGAAATCGCTTCATCTATAGTCATTTTATTGAGTCCTTTCAATAAATGAATGTTTTTATAATTATACGCCTATTTATTTAAAAAATAAACCCTTACCGAAAAAATTTATTTTTTCTAATGCAATTCTTAATAATGTGCCTAAAACACCGCAAGAAATTACTTCGCCTATGCCGACAGTCAGTGCTAAAAACCAATAAGCGTCTGTAAGACCGTAAACTTTCATTAAAACTATCGGCACAATTATTACATTTGCGACAATAGGCGGTAAAGTCGCTAAAATTTTGTGCTTTCGTAAAAGATATGTACCGATAGCGCCTAAAAGAGTTGCAAGACTGCCGAATACAACATCCCACATAGCGCACCCTGTTAAAAGATTTGCTAAAATGCACCCTGCAAATAGGCCGGGTATGGCGCTTGGCATAAATACGGGCAAAACGGTCAGCGCTTCAGAAAATCTGACCTGCACTGCACCGCTTGAAAGCCCTAAGGCAGAGGCTAAAAAGGTAAGCACTACATAAAGTGCCGCCACGATAGCCCCAAATGAGAGGTTAACGAGTTTTTGTTTGTTTTTGTTCAATTTTGTCATCTCCGTAGTTTTGATTTTTGTGAGGATGGTTTCGAACTCACATTGTAAAAGTGTATATATAAAAAGCATATTTTTATGCTAATTACCTATTGAAAAAAGAGTATGTTATGTTAATATATAACTAAATAATTTATATTTCACAAAGGGTGATTTTTTATGATTAATGTAACGGTTTGGAATGAATACCGCCATGAAAGAGAAAACGAAAAAATTGCAGCAATATACCCTAAGGGCATACATAATGCAATCGCGGATTTTCTTAAAACAGATGAAGAAATAAGTGTCAGAGTAGCGGCTCTCGATGATGAATTTAACGGTCTTCCTGACGATGTTCTGAATACCACCGATGTACTTATTTGGTGGGGTCACATGGCGCACGAAGAAGTACCTGACGAGCTTGTTGAAAAGGTTTATAACAGGGTAATGTGCGGTATGGGATTTATTGCTTTGCATTCTGCGCATTTTTCAAAACCCTTTAAAAGACTTATGGGCACTACATGCTCGCTTAAATGGCGTGACGGCGACCGTGAAAGAGTATGGTGTATTGCTCCTAATCACCCAATAGCAAAAGGCTTGCCTGAATATTTCAACATTCCGTGTGAAGAAATGTACGGCGAGCGTTTCGATATACCTACACCTGATGAACTCGTCCTTTTGGGCTGGTTTAAAGGCGGCGAGGTTTTCCGTTCCTGCTGCTGCTGGAACAGAGGACTCGGCAAAGTAGTTTATTTACAGCCTGGTCACGAAGCAAATCCGACATATCATATTCCTGAAATTCAAAAAATCATTACAAATGCAGTTCACTATGTTGCTCCTGCAAGTGTTGCAGATGAAATTCCGTGCCCGTGTGTGCCTGCAGCCGAAGATTCTTATGACGGCGAAAATAAATGACACACTTAGGGTATTATAACACAAAAAAACTGCCGTATCAACTGCAGTACATAAGTTTTTACCGAATATTTTAACAAAGTGTAATACTGTGAGAATAAAATAAGTACAAAGGAGGGAAGCTTTGTGGTCAGATTTCTTTTTCAAGGTGATTCTATAACAGACTGCGGCAGAGACAGAAACGATATTCACAACTTAGGTCAAGGCTATCCGCTTATTATGGCTTCTGACCTTTTAAAAGAGCATAAGGGAGAATTTGAGTTTATAAATACTGCCATAAGCGGTAACAGAAGCGTTGACCTTTATGCCCGTATGAAAGAAGATTTAATAAATTTAAAACCCGATTATGTTTCTGTTTTAATAGGTGTGAATGATGTTTGGCGTGAGTTCGACAGAGGTGCGGGTGTCGGCACGGCTCGTTATGAAATGATTTATAATATGCTGATTAGTTCAATTTGCGAGCGTTTGCCTGAAACAAAAGTATTTATATTAGAGCCTTTTGTGTTAAAGGGTACTGCAACCGCAGAGAATTGGGAAGACTTTAATAAAAAAGTAAGAAAACACGCTTTGGCGGCTAAGAAAACGGCAGAAGATAACGGCGCAGTTTTTATACCTCTGCAAGATGAGTTTGACAGGCTTTCGTCCGATGGGGATACTGCATATTGGTTAAGAGACGGTGTTCACCCGACTTATGCAGGCCATCAGGTTATTAAAGAAAAGCTCACGGAAGCGTTTTTATCTGTACTTGACAGTTGATAGGGTTAAATTCAAAGTGCAGGACAGGGGACCGGTGCTATGCCTTGCAAATCGGCAGGCTGACAGTAACGCCAAAAGGTTTTGTATAAAGGGCAGTAAAAAAGATTTTTAACAAAACTTTAACAGGATATAAAACACCGCATGCTCCAAAAAGCACACACAACAAATGAAAGTTAAAATCAATATATTGTATTTTTGAAAATTTGGTTTCTATATACAGTGAACTTTCACGCTAATCGTCCCTTTTACCGTTCATTTTGTAAAACTGTGGTTTGGATTTGCAGTTGTAAATTCATATTACAGACCTATTAAAGGTATTGGGAAAAATGAAATGATATTGTATAATTATAAATCTTTGAGGAGTTCTCTATGAATACACATGTGCTTTACGAAGTTACAAATGATTCTATCGTTCATCCGTTTTCGTTATCGTTTGTAATTATATGTTTATTCTTTGTTTTATCTATAGTATATATATCAAAGACATGGAAGAATTCTGATAGCCTTTTAGGGAAAATCTTGTTTTTACTTGTTCCTTTCTTATTGTCCGTTGCCATATTAACACAGTTTATAAACTTTTTTAAAATTAAACATGTGCTTTCAGATTTTGAAAACGGCAATTGTCAGGTTGCAGTTGGAAAAATTGAAAATTATGAACAACATTACGAAGTTGGCACAATGGCAATGGAAGATTATCCTGACAGATTTTTTGTTGATGACACAGAATTCATTGTATATGGTTATTCAACATACGGTATTGAATACTATTGGCGTCAGGTTGATGGTAGTAAATTGCAGGAAGGTCAATATGTAAGAATAACTTATAAAAACTGTTTTTACGAAAATCTTATTTTAAAGGTTGAACTTATAGAAAAAGACGATACGCAGTGACAGTATTTCGTTACAGGACCGTCCCTTTGTTCTCTGTTGGTTATATTGGTGCAGTACTTTTTTCCGAAACAGTGCTTTGTTTCGGCGCAGGAATAAACCAAATAAAAAAATACCAATTTTAACACGGTAATATGTCTACATTTTTCGATGACCCTCATGACAATGAAATGATTAAATATGGGTATTGTTTATATCAGGAGGCATATGGATGAAAAAACGATATTTAAAAGATGTTTTTGCAGGAGCATTAGCAGGAATTATAATAAGTGCTGTTGAGATATTTGTTTTTGAAATTCCGTATTTACATATTTCAGACCAATATTTTGAGTTAATGTTTTTAGGTTCTGTGGCAATAGGTTGCGTTGTTTCTGTTGCATATCTGTTATATAAAAATTATTCTGTAAAATCAACGCTTGTCAGACTTTTTGCAATGTTTGTAACATACGCTGTTGTTTCTGCTATTTGTATATTTTTAGGTGTTGTTCCGTTGGTTAGTAACTTATTAAACATAAGTATGGATTCGGGAAGCGACAATGCTTCGGGGTTGATTACCCTGATGTATTTAATTTCGGTTCTTTCAGTAAATCTGATAACTTTTATTATAAGTTTGGTTGTAAACTACATAAAACATTTAAAAATGTGCCGCACTAAACAGTAGAATTTTCTTCTGTTCTATCCTGTGCAAATATAGCAATTATATATATTGCTTGTAATGATATTTACGGTGTTGGCGTTTATGATGATGTACTAATTGTTCCGTTAATAACATTTATTTGGGATAAAGCAATAATTTAAAAAGGGAGAATATTCATGTGTGAATTTATAAAAAAAGAATTAATCGGAAAATTTATATCGGTGTATACAAACCCAACTAATCCTTCATCTTTTATTTTCGGAAAGCTTCTTGCTTATGATGAGAAATATTTTTTATTAGCTTCATTTACACAAAACGGAGCTTTTGACGGTTTTTTATTGAAAATGAGTGAAGAGATTTTTAAAATTGAGTTTGACGGTCAGTACCAACAAAAAATGGGGAAGTTGATTGATTATTCGGCTATACCCAAATTTAATGAATTGGATTTTTCAAAGATGCCGGAATCAATATTAAAGCTTGCCAAAGAAAAACGGTATATTGTTTCTATAGAGCTTATAAACAGCGAAATTATTGATGTAACCGGTTTTATAGATGAAATAGATGATGATTTCTGTAAAACAACTTTAGTAGATCAATATGGGTTGTTTGACGGTCACGCAATTTTTTCTGTTAGCAATATTACTCAACTTTCAATTTTGTCTGATGATGAAAACATTATTTCCAGACTAACACAATTGAATTAATTACAAGACAGTCTGAACAAGTAAGACAGTAGACTGTTCAAATCACTTAAAACATCACTTTTTTCAGTGGTTTCGAACCGTCTACTGTCTTGTATTTTATACTATTTTCTCTCTGCTGCCGAATGTAGTAAATCCAGCAGACCTTTTTCTTTTATAAGGGCGATACCCTGACCCTCATCACCTAATACAATTAAATTATCGCCGGGGTTAATATCAAAAATCTTTCTTGCCTTAACAGGAATTATAATTTGACCCTTATCGCCAACCTTTACCATACCGAAAATATGTTTTCCTTTAGGCGGTAAGCCTAAACCTAAACTGTCGGATTTTTCGTACCTTATTAAATCGTCTACCGTTACGCCGAATACATCTGCCAGAGCTTTGCTCTTTTCAATATCAGGCAAAGATTCGCCTGTTTCATATTTTGAAAGAGTCTGCCGTGATACACCGATTTTTTCTGCAAGCTCCTCTTGAGACATATTGTGTAATTTTCTCATTTCAATTAAATTATCAGCAAACATTCTTTTTTCTTTCTTTTCCGCACACGCACCATCTTAAAACAGGAATGCGTGATATTATTTCATTTAATATTAAAGCCCCGCAGAATGATGAAAAACCAACGCACAAATAAATGACTAAAGGCGGTAAGGCGGTAGCGTGCAAATACCAGGCACATACAGCAAGGGGCAGATAGTGGAATAAATACAAGCCCCAACTTTTTCGGGACATAAATTTAGTAAATGAGTTACTGAAATTGCCCCACTTTTTCATAACCGAAAGAATTGATAAAACTGCTATCCACGCATATATGTTACATAATAAGCTGTCTAAAACTTCGTGTTCTGCGTAAGGCTCTCCCCAAAATACTGCAACAAATGCTACACAGAGGGCGAGTGCTGATATTGAAAGCGCCAACCACCATTTTTCAAGTTTTGCCATAACACTTTCATGAGAGAAAATGAAATAGCCGAGTAAAAATCCTGTACCGTATATGCCGAAGCGATAAACAACTATAATCGGTGTGTTAAGAATTTGAGCAGCGCCCCAAATTACAAGGGCAAGAATTATCAGCATAGGCACATTTACTTTTTCGCATAAGTTGTAAAGTCTATCTTTTTCAACCTTGCGAATTAAAAGTAGAATTACAGAAAATACCCAAAGCAGTTGTATGTACCACAAAGGGCCTGTACCGCTTACAGCCATTATCACAAAGGTTATCGCTTTTGGCACATCCCCCATATTTTCAAACGCACCGCTTATTAACATATTGTAATAACCCAAAATCCACCAAAATACAAATAAACCTATTGTAGACGGCACTAAAAGTTTTGTTGTTCTGCTTTTTAAAAATTCTTCTGATGTATGATTGTTGAGATAAAATCTTGCACACATACCCGATATAACAAATAATAAAAGCATAAACCACGGATAGACCGTATATTGAAATGCGTCCTGGTACTGAACATCTGCAAACGGACCGATTACCCCGGCGGTTTCAATGCCGTTAAACATATAAATCACATGGTATATAACAACTAAACCAACGGTAATCCACCTGATGTTATCAATGTAAGTTTTTCTCATATTTTTACCACCTATGCTATTTATTTTAACATAATTATAGTGTGAATACAATGGAATGTCTACCAATGAAAATAAACATTTTTTTGTTAATTTGGTTAAAATTTGTGGCAGGGGGGGAATGTGTTTGAGTTTTATGTGAGTTAAAATTTATTCATTAGAAAACCCACATTGTAAACTGTTATTGTAACTATAGTGAATATCACTTGCCAAACACCCTCGACTCCGACACCAAAACTGCCAAAGGCATTAAAATATGCGTAGAAATAAAACTTGACAAGGGAAAACGGCAAGCGGGAAAGCCACAATATCTACGCGAAAACAAGAGAAGAATGTGAAGAAAAGCTCGCGGAAATGATTGCAGAGGTGAAGGCGGAAAAAGACAAAATGACAGGGTGACCGAAAAAGTCACCCTTTCAAAATTTGAGGTGCTGTAGGCAAAGAGGTTGTCGATTTGAAATCCGACTCTCACAGGACAGTTATCATTCCGTTACTCCGCTTTTTCATTGACCGCTATCCAAATCTCACACTGATAATTCGGATCGGAAGTGTCTTCGGACGAATAGACCTCAAACTCAACATTCTCGGCATATTCGTACTGTGTGCTTTGCGGGAAAAACTCCGTTACAATTCTGTGGT
>JBJEPP010000035.1:0-46359 GCA_051881295.1 Acutalibacteraceae bacterium
AGCACATTAAATTGTGCCGCAGGCACTGTGCTTGCACCGAAATTTTTCATTTTTAATTTTTAATTTTTCATTCGACAAGCTATTATCTATTATCTATTATCGCCTACTATTCATCAACTATAATGCGAAGCTGTCACTTGAAACCCAACGCGACAGCATTAAATTATATGCGAACGCAGTGAGCCATACCGAAATTTTTCATTTTTAATTTTTCATTTTTCATTTGGCTTGCGATAGCATTCACTCGTTCACCGTTCACCGCTATTAGCTGTTAGCTGAATACGCTGTAAAACAACTTTTTTCATGTTTTTTATTGACATTTTTACAAAAAGAATATATAGTAAGACTTACAAAAGTAAATGGACAGGTTTTCGCCTGTCTGTCACGAGCGCAAGCTACGGACAAATCACCAATTTGAAAGGTAAAAACCTTTTGGGTAGGTGGTTTTTTCTTTTAGAATATCGTTGGGGTTACGGTATTCTTTAAGAAAAATCTCTCTGCCGAGTATCTTTTGACAGAAGCTATAGCTTCTCAATATGAAAGGGGATAGATAATTGTCCAACAACATCATTGATTTAAAAAACATTTCAGTTTCCTTTGACGGAAACACAGTAATCGACAACATGAATTTATACATCCGAGATAAAGAGTTCATTAGTATTTTGGGCCCTTCCGGTTGTGGTAAGACAACCACGCTTAGAATTATTGCAGGCTTTCAGGAGCCGGATTCGGGCGAGGTTATTTTTGACGGTAAAGTTATTAACGGAGTGCCGCCTCACAAAAGACAGCTCAATACCATATTCCAAAGGTACGCTCTTTTTCCGCATTTAAATGTTTATGAAAACATTGCGTTCGGTTTAAGGCTTCAAAAAAAGAGCGAAAAAGAAATTCAGACCGCTGTTAAAGAAATGTTAGAGCTTGTAAACCTAAAAGGCTTTGAAAGAAGAAATATATCTTCTCTTTCAGGCGGTCAGCAACAGCGTGTTGCCATTGCCAGAGCCCTTGTTGTTAAGCCTCGTGTTCTTTTACTCGATGAGCCTTTAGGCGCTCTCGACCTTAAGCTTCGCAAGGATATGCAGGTAGAGCTTAAGAATATTCAAAAGCGCCTTGGAATTACATTTATATATGTTACTCACGATCAGGAAGAAGCTCTTTCTATGTCTGATACTATTGTGGTTATGGACGAGGGCGTCATTCAGCAAATAGGCACTCCTACCGATATTTACAACGAGCCGAAAAATGCTTTTGTTGCAGATTTTATCGGCGAAAGCAATATTATTGAGGGTGTTATGCTACACGATTTCTGGGTTGAAATGGCAGGCCATAAGTTCAAATGCCTTGACAAGGGCTTTGGGGTTGACGAGGCCGTTGATGTTGTTGTGCGTCCCGAAGATGTTGATGTTGTTCCCGTAGATGAAGCTATGATTTCAGGGGAAGTAACATCTATCACATTTAAAGGTGTTTACTACGAAATAATTGTAGAAATTAAAGGCTTTAAGTGGATGATACAGTCTACCGAACACCAAGAGGTAGGCTCTACAATAGGTCTTAATGTGTTGCCTGACGCAATACATATTATGAAAAAATCCAAGTATTCCGGTCTTTACGGTGACTACAGCTCCTTTAGTGATGAGTTTGACGAGCTTTCGGACACCACTATAGAAGAATAATATATTAAACTATTATTTGAAAGGGGTGCAGGAATTGAAGAAAAAATCTTCGCTTATGACAAAGCTAGCAGGAGCGCCGTATATTGTTTGGGCAGTGCTTTTTATCATAGTTCCGCTCATTATGGTAGCTTACTATGCTTTTACCGATAAAACAGGTGCGTTTACCTTAGAAAATATGAGCAGCATAGGTAAATATGCCGATACTATAATACTTTCTGTTTGGCTGGGGCTTCTGGCAACGGTGCTCAGTCTTATAATCGCTTACCCGGTTGCTATGATTATGGCTAAAAAAGGTCCTGAAAAGCAAAGCACTATGACAATGCTTATAATGTTACCTATGTGGATGAACTTTCTTTTAAGAACATACTCATGGATGACTATTTTAGAAGATAACGGCATTATAAACACACTCGTAACATCGATGGGCTTTGAACCGCTCCGTTTGATTAACACCCGCGGCGCCGTAGTTTTAGGTATGATATATAACTTTTTGCCGTATATGATATTACCTATTTATACGGTTATGCTTAAAATGGATCACTCTTTAGTAGAGGCGGCTCAAGACCTTGGGGGCAACAAATTTGATGTTTTTCGCAATGTAACGGTTCCGTCAAGTATTCCGGGTGTTGTTTCGGGGTTTACTATGGTTTTTGTGCCGTCTGTAAGCACTTTTTACATTTCTCAAAAATTAGGCGGTACGGGTACTACCCTTATAGGGGATATTATCGAAACACAGTTCCAAACTGCAAATAATTTTAATTTAGGAGCGTCACTTTCTTTTGTTTTGATGATTCTTATATTTATTTGTCTGTTTATTATGAATAAATTCTCTGACGATGACGGAGGTGTTATTATATGAAAAATAATAAAACCTCTTTAGGCTCAAAGCTTTATATGGCACTTGTGTTTATATTCCTTTACGCGCCTATAGTTGTGCTTATTTTATTCAGCTTCAACTCAGGTAAAAGTACATCTGTATTTGAGGGCTTCTCCATTTATTGGTATAAAGAGCTTTTCAGAGACGCCGAAACCTTAAACGCCTTTAAAAATACTGTAATAGTTGCGGTTGTATCTACAGTTATTTCAACC
Organism: Acutalibacteraceae bacterium; assembly: GCA_051881295.1. GTDB lineage: Bacteria > Bacillota > Clostridia > Oscillospirales > Acutalibacteraceae > DTU089. The sequence goes on from JBJEPP010000035.1 coordinate 2,760, forward strand.
GTTATGGGCACAGCGGCGGCTACTGCCATATTCGGTTATAAAAATAAAATATTCAAGCAAAGCGTTATGACCGTAACAAATATCCCTATGATGAATCCCGAAATTGTTACAGGTATCTCAATGATGCTTCTTTTCGTGTTTGTAGGTGCAATGTTCGGCAAAACAGGCACATTGGGTTTTTCAACTCTCATAATAGCCCACACCACATTCCAGCTTCCGTATGTGATTTTGAATGTTTTGCCAAAGCTCCGTCAAACAGATCCGCACCTTTCCGAGGCGGCGCAGGATTTAGGCTGTACACCGCTTCAGGCATATATAAAGGTTGTGCTGCCTGCTATTGTACCGGGTATTGTTGCAGGTGCAATGATGGCATTTACCCTTTCGGTAGACGATTTTATTATCAGCTACTTTGTAAGCGGTACAACATCTCAAACACTGCCCATAAGAATTTTTTCAATGACTAAAAGGCGCGTAACACCTGATATGTATGCCCTTTCAACACTTATTTTCTTAGCTATTCTTGTATTGCTTATTGTGTCTAATATAATCAGCGCCAAAGGAGATAAAAAGCTTTCAAAGAAAGGCGGTGCTAAATAATGAAAAGATTTCTTTCTGTTGTTTTTTCTGCTTTGCTTTTAGCATCTGCCTTTTCTGTACTCGCTTTTGCCGAGGGTAAAGATTATTCACATCTTAAAGGTACAACGCTTAATGTGTATAACTGGGGTGAGTATATTTCTGACGGTGCAGACGGCAGTTTAGATGTTAACAAGGCTTTTGAAGAGCGTTACGGCATAAAGGTTAATTACACCAACTTTGAAAGCAACGAGAATATGTACAATAAACTGCAGTCAGGCGGTGCAAATTATGATGTTATTATTCCGTCAGATTATATGATAGCGAAGCTTGCAGAAGAAGATATGCTTTCAGAACTTGATTTCAGCAATATACCGAACTATAAGTATATTCAAGAGAAATACAAAAATCTTTACTACGATAAAGAAAACCGTTATTCTGTGCCGTATACGGTAGGTTATACAGGTCTTATTTATAACTCTGCTATGGTAGAAGGCGAAATAGACAGCTGGGGTGCGTTGTGGGACGAAACCTACATAGGAAAAATTCTTATGTTCAATAACCCGAGAGATGCATTCGGCATCGCCCAGCTCTATTTAGGTCAAAGTCTTAATACTGAAGATAAAAGTAATTGGGACGATGCAATAGACCTTTTGAAAAAACAAAACAGACTTGTATCAAGCTATGTAATGGACGAAATTTTTAACAAAATGGAAAACAACGAGGCCGCTTTGGCTCCCTATTATGCAGGGGATTTTCTTATAATGGAAGAAACCAACCCCGATTTAAGGTTTGTTTACCCAAAAGAGGGCGTAAATTTCTTTGTAGACGCTATGTGTATTCCTAAAAATGCCCAAAATAAAGAGGCGGCAGAGCTTTATATTAACTTTATGTTAGAAGAAGAAATTGCCGTTGCTAACGCAAACTACATTGGCTATGCAAGTCCAAACGAATTGGTATTAAATTCTGACGATTACGATTATAAAGATGATGAAATTCTTTACCCGCCGGAAGAAGATATGCCGAGAAGTGAAATGTTTGAAAATCTCGATCATGAAACTCAAAACTATATGACAAAGCTTTGGAATGAGCTTAAAATTGAGGGTAACTCAAACCTTGACGCATATATAGGACTTTCCGTAACAGCCGTGCTTGTTGTGGCTTATGCCGTTTTCAGGGCTTTGAGAAAGTATAAGAGGGAGAAGATGTATTGATATATAGCTAACAGCCGACAGCGAACAGCTTGCTGTCGCAAGCCGAATGAAAAATGAAAAATTAAAAGTGAAAAATTTCGGTATAGCTCACTGCGTTCGCATATAATTTAATGCTATCGCTTTAGGGTAGATACGACTGCTTCGCATTACAGTTGATGGCTTGTAGGTAAAACTGATTTCACTAAATTGTTAAAGATAAAAATTCAACCGATAGACCGATAGTAACTCTGAATTTAGAATTACTATCGGTTTTATCTTTTCTGAACACTTGCGAAGCGTTCACTTGTTCACAGCTAATAACATCAATGCGAAGCATTTGTATCTGCCTCACGCGAAGCCGCTGTTAGCTATTAGCTGAATACATGCGAAGCGTTCACTTGTTCACAGCTAATAACATCAATGCGAAGCAGTCAAATCTCCCCTCACGCGATAGCAAGCTATTAGCTGTCGGCTGTTAGCTGTACTAAATAATAATCATTGCAAAATCAAACATTATATGCTATACTATATTATGTATATTTTTAACTTGAATTTGATTTATTATAAAATTATTTGAAAGTTGGGGAAATAATGGCAGAAGCTAATTCTAATGTTTATACTGCTCCCGAAGTAACCGAAGAAGAGGTTGCAAGGCAAAGGGCTAATCAAGAAAAAAACTATCTTAGCCCCCGTGAAATGGCGGCCTACATAATCTCGGGTATCGGCGACAAAAACTGGGAAACCTTTAACGGCAATAATGAATTTTTCTATACTACATCTTTCTTGCATGTAAGTCCTATTACCCTTAGCGTTGCACAGTCTGTTTGCAGTATTCTTGATACTTTTGACAATGCAATATCAGGACCTATTCTTGACAGAACCCGCACCCGTTGGGGCAGAGTGCGCCCCTACCTTGTTTTAACATTGCCTCTGTTTTTGTTTTCTGCCGCAATGCCTTATTTGTTGCCTGACGGACTTTCACAGGTTACTCTTATGGCGCTTTTCTTCTTTATCCGTTATATAGGCTCTATCGGTAACTCCTTTTATAATCCTGCCTATGCCGCAGTTCTTTACAACCTGACCCCAAACACAAACGAGCGAAACAGACTTATTGCGGCAGATACTTATGTTGACCTTTTAGGTGTGTGGCTTCCGTCACTGTTCCCATTCTTTGTAGACTATTTACCGAGAACAATTCCAACACGAAATATTTATATGGTAGGTGCTATCATATTTATTTCTTTAGTTGTTGTTTTTCGTATTTTCGGTTTCTTCAATTTAAGAGAGCGTGTTCCTCTTGCATCCCGTGACGAAATGAAGAGCGTCAGCGTTTTGCAGTCCGTAAAACAGGTTGCCACCTGCAGGCCCATGTGGTCTCTTGTCAGTAAAGAGTTTTGTTCTATGGGTAAGGCTACCGGTCAAAGTGTTGCAAACTACTTTTGGCTTAACTGTACGGGTAAGCTTTCAAATGCGGCAATATCGGGTCTTTTCACAGGTCTTCCCAGTTATTTTGTTTTACCGTTTGCTACTAAATGGACTAAAAAGCTCGGTCTTAGAAACTTGGGTATTTTAGCATACGGTTACGCAGGCATTGTTTACCTTATAATGTACTTTATCGGTTTCAGACCGACTCAAAGCAATATAGTAAACCTTATTATCATAGTTGTAGGTCTTACATTTGCGGGCGCTCTTAACAGCGTTCAAAGATATTGCAGTACGGCGCTTCAGGGTGATATGTACGATTATGTCGAGTGGCAAACAGGTATTCGTAACGAGGGCATTATGAGTGCCGCTATGGGTTATATTAAGCTTATTACTGCCAATATTTCAACAATTTTCAGCGGTATCATTATTGCGGCTATTCACTACGAGCCGCTTATGAACAGTTACGGTGTTGTTATTCCTCAGACAGACCCGTATATGTTAAAGGCTATCTGGACTGTATTTACTTTAGCTCCCGCTATCGGCAGATTAGGTGAAGCCGCTTCACTCCTTTTCTTTAATGTTGATGAAAAAACACGCAGAAAAATGAATGACGATTTGGCAGTAACCCGTGCGTCTAAAGTAAAAGGCAGAACAGACAGCGGAGACACAAAAGAAACAGAAGAATGAATATTTTAAGCATAATCTCTTAAAAGAATTATTATAAATAGATAATCAGCATTTTCTCAGAGGTGTTAGAATGAGAATCGTGGTAAAAGTAGGCACTTCTACATTAGCTCACGCAACAGGCAATATAAACATCCGCCATGTTGAAGAGCTTTGCAAGGTGCTTTCGGATATAAAAAATGCAGGGCATCAGGTTATACTTGTGTCTTCAGGCGCTATAGGTATGGGCATAGGTAAGCTTTCTTTAAAAACAAAGCCGAAAGATATGCCCACAAAGCAAGCGGCGGCGGCAGTAGGTCAGTGCGAGCTTATGTATGCTTACGATAAGCTTTTTTCGGAGTATAATCATACAGTGGCGCAAATTCTTGTAACCGGTCTTGATTTAGAAGACCCTGTTCGCCATGCTAATATTCAAAATACTATGAACAGACTTTTAGAGCTGAGCGTATTGCCTATTATTAACGAGAACGACACCGTTAATACAGATGAAATTTCTGTAGGAGATAACGATACCTTAGGCGCTATTATTGCCGTTAGTATGAATGCTGATTTATTAGTGCTTCTTTCGGATATTGACGGACTTTACACCGCAGACCCCCGTAAAGATAAAAATGCAATACTTCTTTCTGAAGTTACCGAAATTACAGCCGATATTGAAGCTTTAGGCGGCAGTGCAGGGTCTACATTAGGCACAGGCGGAATGGCAACTAAGCTTTCTGCGGCAAAAAAATGTGTCGAAAACGGAACGGATGTTGTAATTGCAAACGGCTCAAATCCGAAAGTGCTTTACGATATTTTAGACGGTAAAAAAATAGGTACAAGGTTTATAAGCAAATGAAATTAACATCAGATATTTTAAAAGAAGCAAAAAACGCTAAATCACAGTCGGCGGTTTTAGATACGCAAAAAAAGAACGAAGCACTGCTTTCTATGGCTCAGGCTTTAGAAGACAATGCAGAAGATATTCTTTTGCAAAACAGTATAGATTTAGAAAAAGCAAAAGGCACCGTAACAGATGTTATGCTTGACAGATTAGCTCTTTCAAAAGAGAGAATAAAAGGTATGGCAGAGGGTATCCGTCAGGTTGCGGCTCTTCCTGACCCTGTAGGCGAGGTATTGCAAACTGTAAAAAGACCCAGCGGTATTGTGGTTGAAAAAACGGCGGTGCCTATGGGTGTTGTGGCTATTATTTACGAAAGCAGGCCGAATGTTACCTCTGACGCGGCGGCGCTTTCTTTAAAAAGCGGTAATGTTTGCGTGCTTCGCGGAGGTAAAGAAGCTTTTAACAGCGCAAATGCCATAGTTAAAGCTATGCGCAAAGGCTTAAAGAGCGTAAATCTGCCCGAAACACTTATAAATCTTATAGAAGATACAAGCAGAAGCAGTGCAAATGAGCTTATGAACGCTGTAGGTTATGTTGATTTGCTTATTCCGAGAGGCGGTGCGGGTCTTATAAAGGCCGTTACCGAAAATGCAAAAGTGCCCTGTATTCAAACAGGTACGGGTATATGTCATATCTATGTTGACGAAAGTGCAGATTTTACCAAAGCGCTCAATATATTGGAAAATGCAAAAACGAGCAGACCGTCCGTTTGTAACGCTTGCGAGGTTGCTTTGATAAATGAGAATATTGCAAATGAATTTTTACCGTTGTTAAAAGACAGGTTAGTTGACGGCAGAAGTGAAAACAAAGTAGAACTTCGTCTTTGTGAAAAAACCGCTGAGATTATAGACGGTACTCCTGCAGGTCCTGTGGATTTTGATACGGAATTTTTAGATTATATTTTAGCCGTAAAGGTTGTTAAGGATGTAGATGAAGCTATTGAGCATATTTCAAAGCATTCAACGGGCCACAGCGAAGCGATAATTACAGAAAACAGTAAAAATGCAAAAAAATTCACACAATGTGTAGACAGTGCGGCTGTTTATGTTAATGCTTCTACAAGGTTTACCGATGGCGGTGAATTCGGCTTAGGCTGTGAAATGGGGATTTCTACTCAAAAGCTTCACGCAAGAGGACCTATGGGTCTTAAAGAACTTACAACTTACAAATTTATTATAACCGGTGACGGACAAATCAGGTAAAGGTGATATTATGACAAAGGTTGGTTTTATCGGCTGCGGTAATATGGGCGGCGCTCTTGCTAAAGCAGTGGTAAAAGCTATCGGCGGAGAAAATGTTTTTCTCTCTGATGCAGACAGTAAAAAAACAGAATTACTGGCTCTTGAAACGGGCGCGACGGTTTCAGATAACGAGTGTATAATTCTGAATTGCGATTACATATTTTTAGGTGTAAAACCTCAAATGCTCAAGGGATTATTTCAGCAAATAACGCCGTTTATTATGAAACGGACTACGGAATTTACGCTTGTTTCAATGGCGGCCGGGGTGTCGCTTTATAATTTAAGCGTTATGGCAGGAGTCTCATGTCCCATTATAAGAATTATGCCTAATATGCCTGTAAGCGTGGGAAACGGTATGATTCTTTACACAGTAAACGGTTTTACAAAAGATGAAACGGTAAGCGAGTTTTTGCACATTATGACTTATGCGGGTAAGCTTGACAAAACAGACGAAGATAAAATTGACGCGGCAAGCTGTGTTTCAGGCTGCGGACCTGCTTTTGTTTTTATGTTTTGCGAGGCTTTGGCAGACGGTGCCGTGGCTTGCGGTCTGCCTAGAGATAAAGCGCTCACTTATGCGGCTCAAACACTTGTTGGCGCAGGCGAAATGCTTTTAGAAACAGGCAGACACCCCGGTGAGCTAAAAGACGCGGTTTGCAGTCCGGGGGGCAGTACCATTGAGGGTGTAAAAGCATTGGAGAACGGCGCTTTCAGAAGCGATGTTATGAATGCAGTAATAAATGCGTATAATAGGACTGTAGAACTTGGAAAGTAATTTTGTACAAATAACTGCAATGGTAAAAAATTAAACAGACGGTATTTCTTTTAAATAAAGAATTACTGTCTGTATTTTGTCATAAATCGGAATGTGCCAAAGATTTATTTAATAGGCATATAGGGTTCAACTTTTTTCAGCTACAGAAGAAAATGTTAAACTTCGCCGGATAACCGGCGGTTATAATCTGATATACATATACCACAAAAAGAAATCTTAATATTTATAACATTAACCAAAATTGCGTTTGGAAATATTTTTTGTCTTGAATTATTCACCTGTTATGGTAAAATTGTAATATTAAAGTATGTAAAAGGGGGAGAATGTTTTGGCTGAATCAACAAAAAAACTTGATTACAAAAAAACTATTCTGACGGGTTTCGGCTTTCTGGCAACTACTATTGCCTGGGGCATATATGACCCATACATAACAAAAATTCTTAATAAAATTCTCTCAAGCAGTGAGGCTGTTACCACACTCAGCAACAAGCTTGCCGAGCTTATTCCGTGGATTGGCAGGTTCGCAGAGGCGCAGGGTGAAAGCACAGTATCTTTAGGCGGCGGCTTTACACTTGTTCCGTTGTTTATCGGTATTATTATGACATTCGATAATATCTTCGGTGTTATATTCCAGCCTACATTCGGTAAACTTTCCGATAACTGCCATACTAAAATGGGTCGCCGCAAGCCGTTTATTGTAACATGCGCTCCTATTTCCGCAGTTCTTTTTGCACTTATTCCTGTAGTAGCATTCGGCGTTCCCCATCAATATCAGCTTGCCGCTACTATGATAATGGTTATACTTTTTGTGTTCTCAATGTCTTTGTGGCGCGCTCCTGTTGTAGCGCTTATGCCTGACTTAACACCGCCTGAGCTTCGCTCCGAGGGTAATGCGGTAATTAACCTTATGGGCGGTATAGGCTCGGCTCTTGCAATGCTCGCCGGTACTGTTGCCACTTTTATTGTAATTCACATTGCAGGCAAAACACAAGCCCAGATAGACGCTGACGAAACAGTTATTTTTCCTTATGTGTTCCTTATCGGCGCTATTGTAATGATTGTGGGTATGCTTGTTGTTCTTTTCTTTGTTCACGAAAAAGATACAAGCATTAAGCTCAAAGGCGAAATGAATCAGTATGCCGATGAAAAAGCAAGGAAGAAAGTATTAAAAGAAGCGGCTAAAGCAGAAAAAGCGGCTCTCAAAGCTCAAAAACTCACTAAATCGGAGAGAAAGAGCCTTGCCTTTATGCTTATGACTCTTTTCTTCCTTTTCTGCGGTACAAACGCTATTACAACTTTCTTTTCACTTTTTGCGCAAGAGGTTTTACACCTTTCAACATCAAAGGCAACTATCGTAATGCTTGTATTTGCGGTAGTGGCAGGTATCGCCGCTCTTCCTGCAGGCAAAATGGGTAAAAAACTCGGCCGTAAAAAAACTATTATTGCGGGTCTTTCGGTATTCCTTTCTGCATTTATCGTATTCTTTGCGGTGTTCTCCGTAATGCTCGGCACTAAAGGTCTTTCAATCGGCAGATATACAAAAATCAACACAAAAGTGTATACCACAATGGAAGACGCAATCAACGGTTACAACAGCAATTTAACAGATGACAGCGCACTCGTTTCATTTGACGGTTATATTGAGTTTAAAGAAGCGCAGGAAAAAGGCGAAAATCTTAGCGGTTACAAAGCTTATATTGATTTCGACAAATACTTTGTAACGGAGTGTCAGGGTGAAGAGGTAGCCGCCGCTGTTATAGGCATTGTAAAAGAAAACCACGAAAGAGCAAAAGAAAGCATTACATTCTCTGAGGCTCTTAAACTTACCAAGACAAGTGTTGATGAAATCAGCGCTATTCTTCAAATAATTATTTACCCTGTGCTTATTCTTGCAGGTGCCGCAAATATGTTTATTACTGTTAATACTCTTCCGCTTGTGCTTGATATAGGCGGTATCGAAAAAGTCGGCACATTTACGGGTTACTATTATACGGCAACATTCTCGGCACAAATCGCGTCACCTATTATTTACGGTTTTATAAGAATGTTTGCAGGCTCATACATTTCGCTTTTCTACTATGCACCTATTATGTTCGCCTTGGCAATAATTCTTATACTCTTTGTAAAACACGGCGAGGCTGTGCCTGATGAAATAGTTGAGCAAATAGAGCTTGAAAACGAGGATTGATATTTTCGCAACCTTAGCTCGCTTACTGCACAGCGGTATAAAAATTAAATAACTCATTTCAGAGGCATAACGAAGCTTTACACTTTGTTATGCCTCTTTCGTGATTTATGATGCATAAAATCTTGTAAGTTTAAAAAATGTATGATATACTTTCTCTATATCGGATACGGTGTGGTGAGTTAATGAATCTTGTAACTTTAAGATATGTGTTGGAAATTGCAAAAACCGGCTCAATAAGTAAAGCGGCAGAAAATCTCTACATAGCGCAACCCAATATGAGCAGGGCAGTAAAAGAACTTGAGAGCTCTTTGGGTGTTACGCTTTTTGCAAGAACCGCTAAAGGCATGAAGCCTACTCCGGACGGCGAAAAGCTTATATACCACGCAGAGAAAATTTTAAAGCAAGTAGAAACTGTTGAAGAACTTTTTAAGGGCAACAGCAGTAAAAAGCAGTATTTTTCAATATCTGTGCCGAGAGCAACTTATATAGCAGACGCTTTTTGCGAGTTTTCCAAAACATTAGACGCTGATACGAAAGCGCAGATTTACTATAAAGAAACTAATGCCCAGCGTACTGTAGATAATGTTATACACGGTATCAGCAGGCTTGGCATTGTCCGTTATGATGCCCGCCACGATAAATATTTTAAAGATATGTTTGAAGAAAAAGACTTAGTTTATGAGCTTGTTTCCGAATTTACCTTTAAAATAGTAATGAGTATAAACAGTCCTCTCGCAAAAAAAGACTCTGTTTCAAGTGACGATTTAGGCTCTTTAATTGAAATTGCTCACCCGGACCCGTTTGTGCCGTCTTTTTCTACAGCACAAATTTTGGAAGATGAGCTTTCGGGCGAAATAAACAGGCGAATATTTGTTTACGAAAGGGCAAGTCAGTTTGAACTTTTGTCAAATAACCCTGAAACATTTATGTTTGTTTCACCTATGCCGGAGTATATATTAAAAAAGCATAACTTAGTAGAAAAAACATACAGCGGTACAAAAAAAATTAAAAAAGATGTGTTAATTCATAAAAAAGACTACCAATTAACTAAATTAGATAAGGATTTTATAACCGAGCTTTGCAATGCAAGGCGAAGAAGTCTTTGAATTTTGTGATTTTGTCCGAAAAAATGATGTATTATTTGGGTAAAGTTCACCAATATATCATTTTAGATATATCATAATATAAACCTCGTTATTGTAAAACCCAAATTTATTTGTTATAATTTTAACAATCTCCGGGAGGTGCAAAAAACAGTTGTTTTTCACCTTTTATGAAATCGAGGATACAGTAAAAAACGAAATAATATATTGGAGGAACAAAAATGGAAAAGAACTACGAAATTATTGACAGCGTAGAAAGTCTTGAAATTGCCATTGCAAAAATCCGCAAGGCGCAAAAGATTTTTGCATCATACACTCAAGAACAGGTTGATAAAATCTTTTTAGCCGCCGCGTCAGCTGCAAACAAAGCAAGAATTCCTCTTGCAAAAATGGCAGTAGAAGAAACAGGTATGGGTGTTGTTGAAGATAAGGTTATTAAAAACAACTATGCGGCCGAATATATTTACAATGCGTATAAAGATACTAAAACCTGCGGTATTTTAGAAGAAGATAAAGCCTACGGCATTAAAAAGATTGCAGAGCCTATCGGTCTTGTAGCCGCAGTTATCCCTACTACAAACCCTACATCAACTGCTATTTTTAAATGTCTTATAGCACTTAAAACCCGTAATGCTATTATGATTTCTCCTCACCCGAGAGCAAAAGGCTCAACTATTGCCGCCGCAAAGCTTGTTTTAGAAGCGGCAGTAGAAGCAGGAGCTCCTGAGGGAATTATCGACTGGATTGACGTTCCGTCCCTTGAAATGACAAATATGATTATGAAAGAGGCGGATATTATTCTTGCAACAGGCGGTCCGGGTATGGTTAAAGCCGCATATTCCAGCGGTAAACCGGCTCTCGGTGTCGGCGCAGGTAATACCCCTGCCATTATTGACGATACTGCAGATGTTACATTGGCAGTAAACTCAATTATTCACTCAAAAACCTTTGATAACGGTATGATTTGCGCTTCGGAGCAATCAGTTATTGTTCTTGATAAAGTATATAAACAGGTTAAAAACGAATTCCAAAACAGAGGCTGTTATTTCTTAGACAGTGACGAAACGGAAAAAGTAAGAAAAACAATTATTATCAACGGCGCTCTCAATGCTAAAATCGTTGGCCAGTCTGCCTGCACTATTGCTTCGCTTTCGAGCGTTAAGGTGCCTGAGGGAACAAAAATCCTTATAGGCGAAGTTGAAAGTGTGGATATTTCTGAAGAATTTGCCCACGAAAAGCTTTCTCCCGTACTTGCAATGTACAAGGCAAAAGATATTGAAGACGCATTCGCAAAAGCAGAAAGACTTGTTGCAGACGGCGGCTACGGTCACACATCATCTATCTACCTTAACGCAACAACAGAGCAAGAAAAAATAAATGCATTTGCAGCCCGTATGAAAACCTGCCGTATTCTCGTTAACACACCGTCATCACACGGCGGTATAGGCGACCTTTACAACTTTAAGCTTGCACCGTCACTTACCCTCGGCTGCGGCTCTTGGGGCGGTAACAGCGTTTCAGAAAATGTTGGTGTTAAACATCTTTTAAACATTAAAACAGTTGCAGAAAGAAGAGAAAATATGCTTTGGTTCAGAGCTCCCGAAAAAATCTACATTAAAAAAGGCTGTCTTCCTGTTGCCCTTGATGAGCTTAAAGCAGTAATGGGCAAAAAAAGAGCATTTATCGTAACAGACCAATTCCTTTACAGTAACGGCTACACAAAAGCCATTACAGATAAGCTTGACGAAATGGGCATTGTTCACACAACATTTTTTGATGTTGCTCCCGATCCGACTCTTGCTTCTGCTAAAGCCGGCGCAGAGCAAATGAGAGCATTTAAGCCCGATACAATCATCGCTCTCGGCGGCGGCTCTGCAATGGATGCCGCTAAGATTATGTGGGTGCTTTACGAACATCCCGAAGCAGACTTTATGGATATGGCAATGCGTTTTATCGATATTAGAAAGCGTGTATATACATTCCCTAAAATGGGCGAAAAAGCATATTTTATTGCAATACCTACATCTGCAGGCACAGGCTCAGAGGTTACACCGTTTGCAGTTATTACAGATGAAAAAACAGGTGTTAAATATCCTCTTGCAGATTATCAGCTTCTTCCTAATATGGCTATTATTGATACAGATTTCCACATGTCTGCACCGAAAGGCTTAACAGCCGCTTCGGGTATAGACGCTGTTACTCACGCACTCGAAGCCTACGCTTCTATGATGGCTACAGATTACACAGACGGTCTTGCTCTTAAAGCACTTAAAACTATATTTGAGTATCTTCCAAGGGCTTATGACAACGGCTCAGAAGATGTTGAAGCCCGTGAAAAAATGGCTAATGCGGCTACAATGGCAGGTATGGCGTTTGCTAACGCATTCTTGGGTGTTTGTCACTCAATGGCACACAAGCTGGGCGCATTCCACCACCTTCCCCACGGCATTGCCAACGCACTTCTCATTGAAGAGGTTATCCGTTTCAACTCAGCAGAAGTTCCCGCAAAAATGGGTACATTCTCACAGTATGACCATCCGCACACCCTCTCACGCTATGCAGAGGTTGCAGATTACTTGGGTGTTAAAGGCAAAACAGATTCCGAAAAGGTTGAGGGTCTTATTAAAATGGTTAACGACCTTAAAGAAAGAGTCGGCATTAAAGCAACTATTAAAGATTACAATATTGACGAGGCTGATTTCTTGGCGCGCCTTGACGATATGGTGGAGCAGGCATTCGATGACCAGTGCACCGGTGCAAACCCAAGATATCCGCTTATGAAAGAAATTAAGCAGATGTACTTAAACGCTTACTACGGCAAGCACTTTACAGAAATGGAAGTACCTGCCGCATCAAAAAATAAAAAGGCTTAACAGGAGGATAGAACAATGAACCTTGACAGAGTTATTGCAGTAAGAAATAACAAAACAATATACCGTGACGGTGATAAATGTATTAAAGTTTTTAACTCCGACTACTCTAAAGCCGATGTTTTAAACGAGGCGCTTAACGGTGCAAGAATTGAAGAAACAGGTCTTAATATCCCAAAAATTCTTGAAGTTACAATGATAGACGGCAAATGGGCTATTATTTCAGAATACATCAAAGGCAAAACACTTGCTCAGGTTATGAAAGAAGACCCGAAAAACAAAGCAAAATATATTGACCTTTTGGTAGATTTACAAATTGAGGTTCAAAGCAAAACTTGTCCTCTTCTTACAAAGCTTAAAGATAAAATGACAAGAAAAATTCAAGAATCTCAGCTTGACGCTACTACCCGTTACGATTTACACACCCGTTTAGAGAGTATGCCAAAGCATAACAAGGTTTGCCACGGCGATTTTAACCCATCTAATATAATTATTGCAGAAAGCGGCACACCGTACATTTTAGACTGGTCACACGCAACTCAAGGTAACGCGTCTGCCGATGCAGCAAGAACATACCTTTTATTCTGGCTTGAGGGCGATATTGACGGTGCTAACAGATATTTGGACACATTCTGCAAAAAAACCGATACCGCTAAACAGTATGTTCAGAAATGGATGCCGATTGTTGCCGCTTCTCAGTCTGTTAAAGGTAACGAGAAAGAAAGAGAATTCTTGCTTTCATGGACTAATGTTGTTGATTACGAATAATCTCAGAAAGGATTTTGTAATATGAAAATCACAGTATGTATCGGCAGTTCCTGCCACATTAAAGGCTCTCGCCAAATTGTTGAAAGGCTTCAATACTTAATTGCAGAAAACAAGCTTCAAGACAAGGTTGAGCTTGGAGGAACATTCTGTATGGGTAAATGCCAACAAGGTGTTTGCGTTACGGTTAACGATGATTTTTTCTCCGTAACTCCAGAAAGCGTTGATGAGTTTTTCAACAAAAATGTACTCTCTAAAATCTAAGGTGACGAAATGGTTGTACAGATTTGTGTGGGCAGTTCATGCCACCTTAAAGGCTCTGAAAGAATAGTTGAGCTTTTGCAAAACGCTATAGCAGAGCATAAGTTAGAAAACGAAATTACCCTTGCCGGCAGCTTTTGTGTCGGTCAGTGTAACCGCATAGGCGTTACCGTACAAGTAGATGACGAGGTTTTTACAGGTGTTACACCTGAAGGCTTCAACGAGTTCTTTAACGAACATATTTTAAACAAATTATAGCTTACTTAAGATAGAGTGACGGGAGAAATTTTGTCACTCTACAGTAGCGTAAAGAGGAAGATTGCTATGCCTGACTGTTTAACATTAAAAAAATCAAATTGCAAAAACTGCTATAAATGTATTCGCCATTGTCCCGTTAAAGCTATACGCTTTTCGGGTAACCAAGCCCACATTATAGGCAACGAGTGTATACTGTGCGGCAACTGTTTTGTTGTTTGCCCCCAAGACGCAAAGGAAATAGTTGACGAAACAGAAAAAATTAAAGTGTTTTTACAGGATAAATCAACACCTGTTATTGTCAGCCTTGCACCGTCTTTTGTTGCAAATTATGACGGTGTCGGCATAGGCGCCATGACTGAGGCATTAAAAAAACTTGGGTTTTACGATGTTGAAGAAACTGCCATAGGTGCCACTATTGTTAAAACGGAATATGAAAAAATGCTTCAGGACGGCAACAGAGATATTCTTATTTCCTCTTGCTGTCATTCGGTAAACCTTCTTATTCAGAAATACTTTCCTGCATCGCTTCAGTATCTTGCCGATGTTGTATCCCCAATGCAGGCGCATTGTATGGATATTAAAAAGAGATACCCAAATGCTAAAACAGTATTTATAGGTCCGTGTGTTGCAAAAAAGGACGAGGCAGAGCATTATAAAGGCATTGTAGACGCTGTTTTAACTTATGAAGAATTAAGCAAATGGTTTAAAGAAGAGAATATTGAAATAGAGCAAATTCCCGATAGTGAAGAAAAAAGCAAGGCAAGGCTTTTCCCCACAGCCGGAGGTATTTTAAAAACTATGGCTCAGGACGCTCCCGGCTATACATATTTGACAATAGACGGTGTAGAAAATTGCATCGCCGCTCTTAAAGATATTGAAAACGGCAAGTTTCATAAATGTTTTATAGAAATGTCCTCTTGTGTTGGCAGTTGTATCGGCGGACCGGTGCTGAGCAAACACCATCGCTCGCCGGTTACGGATTTTATGACGGTTACAAAATTTGCAGGCAAAGAAGACTTCACTGTAGACCAGCCTGAAAGCAAAGAGCTTTCTAAGGTGTTTGAGTTTATCGAGAAAAAGGCATTCCCGCCGTCAGAGCTTGAAATAAACGCAGTTTTGAGACAAATGGGTAAATTCAAGCCCAGTCAGGAGCTTAACTGCGGCTCGTGCGGATATGACACATGCCGTGAAAAGGCCATTGCTATTTGTCAGGGCAAGGCCGAAATTTCTATGTGCTTGCCTTACCTTAAAGAAAAGGCAGAAAGCCTTTCGGATACAATAGTTAAAAACACTCCTAACGGACTTTTGGTTCTTAATGAGTCGTTGGAAGTTCAGCAAATAAACAAATCTGCCCGCAATATGATGAATATTCGTTCCGAATCGGATATATTGGGCGAGGGCGTTATAAGAATTCTTGATCCGAGTATATTTGAAGATGTTTTAAGAACAGGCAGAAATATCAGAGACAGACGGGTGTTCCTTGCAGAATACGGAAAATACATTGAGCAAACCGTTGTTCACGATAAAGAATCGCACCTTCTTATCAGCATTATGCGTGATGTAACCGATGAAGAGTACGAGCGTGAGAAAAAAGAGAATATTTCAAGAAAAACCGTAGAGGTTGCAGACCAGGTAGTAGAAAAGCAGATGCGTATTGTTCAGGAAATCGCGTCACTTTTAGGTGAAACTGCCGCCGAAACAAAAATCGCTTTGTCAAAGCTTAAGGAGTCTATAGCCAATGAATGACTTGTGTGCAGATATAGGGTATAAAAGTGTAAATCATTACGGCGAAGAGCTTTGCGGCGACCATGTAGATGTTGTGGAAGAGGGCGAAAACTCAACCGTTATAGTTTTAGCAGACGGTTTAGGCAGCGGCGTTAAAGCAAGTATTCTTTCTACCCTTACTTCTAAAATTATTTCTACTATGATGTCGGCAGGGCTGCCTATTGAAGAGTGCGTTGCGACTATTGCGGCTACTCTCCCTGTTTGCTCCGTAAGGGGTGTTGCGTACTCAACATTTACCATTATACATCTTTTAAATAATGATACTGTTGAGATTATTCAATATGATAACCCTCTTACAATTCTTATAAGAGATTTTAAAAACTACGATTATCCTAAAACAGAAATGAATATAGGGGGCAAAAAGATTTTCAAGTCAACCGTAAAATTGCAGGAAAATGATATTTTTGTTGCAATGAGTGACGGTTGCCCCCACGCAGGAATAGGTCTTGCCTATAACTTCGGCTGGAAGCGTGAAGATATTATCAGCTTTTTAGAATTGTTAGCCCCTGCAGGCTACACCGCTAAAACTCTTTCTACAATGCTTGTAGACGAATGTTTTAAGCTTTACGGCGAAAAACCCGGTGACGATGCCACAGCTTGTGTGCTTAAAGTCCGCAAGCGTGTGCCTATGAATATGCTGTTCGGTCCGCCTGCCAATAGGGATGATAACGACAGAATGATGTCGCTTTTCTTCTCAAAAGAGGGCAAACACATTGTTTGCGGCGGTACAACATCTTCTATTGTTTCAAAGTATTTAAACAAACCCCTTAAAGCGACTTTAAACTTTGAAAAGTCAGATGTTCCGCCTATTGCCGAAATCGAAGGCGTAGACCTTGTAACAGAGGGTGTAATTACCGTAAACAAGGTTGTAGAGTACGCTAAAGATTATTTAGGTGCTAATGAACAGTATGAAAATTGGAGTATGCACCGTGACGGAGCCTCGCTCATTTGCCGTTTGCTTTTCGAAGAGGCAACAGATATTAACTTTTTTGTAGGCAGAGCCATAAACCCGGCTCACCAAAACCCCGATTTGCCTATAAATTTTAATATTAAAATGAATTTGGTGGAGGAGCTTTCGGAGTCTCTTAAAAAAATGGGTAAGCGAATTAAAGTTATTTACTTCTAAACAAAGGGTGGTAATATGAGAAAATTTGATACTAAAGTACAGTATTTAAAATATAAAGTGCTTCGCGAAGTAGCGAGGAACGCTTGGAACGATACCCTTTTAGAAAATGTTTTGGAAATTCCCAAAACTATTGTTCCCGGCAAAATACCTACAATGCGTTGCTGTGTTTACAAAGAGCGTGCAATACTCTCTGAGCGTGTTAAAATTGCTATGGGCGGCAACCCTGAAAATCATAATGTTATTGAGGTTATTGATATTGCCTGTGATGAATGTCCTGCGGCAGGCTACGAGGTAACAGATTCCTGCAGAGGCTGTCTTGCCCACAGGTGCGAGGATGTTTGCAAAAGGGGAGCAATATCTTTTGACCACAACCATGTGGCGCATATTGATAAATCAAAATGTGTTGAGTGCGGTCAATGTGCGAAGGTTTGTCCGTATTTTGCCATTGTAAACAGAAAAAGACCCTGTCAGGTAGCCTGCAAGGTAAAAGCAATTTCTATTAACGAAGACAATGCCGCATCTATTGATAATAACAAGTGTATACAGTGCGGCGCGTGTGTTTACCAATGCCCCTTTGGCGCTATTGACGATAAATCTTACATATTAAATGTTATTGACTTAATTAAAAAGAGCGACAATAACAAAAATTACCCTGTTTATGTTATGGTTGCACCGTCTGTTTCAAGTCAGTTTACTTATGCAAAATTAGGTCAGGTTATAACAGGGCTTAAAGAGCTTGGATTCTATACGGTTCTTGAGGCGGCTCTCGGTGCCGATATGGTTGCACAGGCAGAGTCAAAAGAATTAGCGGAAAAAGGCTTTTTGACTTCTTCCTGCTGTCCGGGTTTTGTAAATTACATTCACTCATCATTCCCTGATTTAGTACCGTTTATTTCTCATAATCTTTCACCGATGGCAACATTAGGTAAATATATTAAAGATACAACCCCAAATGCTAAGGTTGTGTTTATAGGTCCGTGTACCGCTAAAAAAGGTGAATCGCTAAAAGATACCGTTAAGCCTTACATAGACGCAGTTCTTACATTTGAAGAGCTTCAAGCCCTTTTCGACAGCAAAGATATTGATATTACCACTCTGGAAGAGGGCGTTTTAGATAATGCGTCTTACTTCGGCAGAATTTTTGCCCGTTCGGGCGGTCTTACAGATGCTGTAAGCGAGGGCATAAAAGAACAGGGCTTGGATTTTGAGTTAAAAGCCGCTACCTGTGACGGCATAGAGGCTTGCAAGATGGCTCTTCTTAAAAAGAGCAAAAACGCACTTGACGCTAACTTTATTGAGGGTATGGCTTGTGTGGGCGGTTGTATAGGCGGCGCAGGTTGCCTTACTCACGGCGAAAAGAACAAAGCCGAGGTCGACAAATACGGCAGAGAAGCTTATGAAAAAACAATTTCAGACGCAGTAGGCTTTTTGAACTTTGGCAAGTAATTAAATATAAAACATTACAAGTGGATGTAAAAAACGGAAGTTTTTTACATCCACTTTTTGTGGTTAGGAGAAATGATGAAGCTCTTTCTTGACAAACAATAAATATTGAATTACAAGCTTAGCCGCATGTTGTGGGTTTGCGGCACTTATTTTCACACTTTTATCCTTTGAAACATATTCTGTGGTAAGAGGTGATTCTTCTATGTTTACAACAATATTCGCGGTAATAGGGGTTGTATTATTATTCATAATCGGTATATTTTATTTTACTACTTGGCAGACCGAGGATTTTGAAATTCATATACCTTTATATGAGAATGATAAAACTATATATAACAGGATATATAATATTCAAACCTTCTTAGACTTTTCACTTCTACATAAAAAATGCACCATAGTCCTTATTAACTACGGTGCAGATGAGGATGAATGTGAAAAGATATTAAAGTTTTTTGAAACGGAACATTTTAGAATGAAGATAATTGAAGCGGGCAATAAAAATAGTCAATAATCAACCGAAGACGCATATAATTTACGCCGGCGTGATGCGGCTTTTGCTGATTTCTCACTTTTCATTTTCATTAAAAAACCTGCGGTTTTGCCGCAGGTTTTTTGTAGGTTATTTAATTACTCAACAACATAAGTCCATTTGCCGGAGTTTGCTTCAGGGTTAATAAAGTTGCCGTCAGCATCTTTTTCAAATGTAATATTCTCGCTTGGAACATATTTGCCGTTTTCAAAATCTCTTGCGTAGAATGTGATTTTATCTTCAGAAACTTCTACATAGTAGCCGGTTCCTGCTTTGTTAACATCATCGCTTCTGCCGTCTTTTGAGCTGATACCGATTGACGGAGCGTTAATGCCGTGAATTGTATTATTCTCACATACCTTGCCGTTATATTCATAACCCTCAAAATTGAAGTATGAATATTCGCCGAAAGCTGTGTGAAGATGGCCTGTAAGCAAGAATACATTGTTGTATTTGTCAAGAATTTCCATAATATCGTCAGACTGTTTACCAACAGAGCCTGCACTGTCTATTGCGCTGCCCCATGTTTCGGGAAGACCGTGAGTATCTCTGAGTGTTTGGTGAAGAATTACAAATACAGGTTCGCCGTTTGACGCTCTGAGCTCGCGGTTAAGCCATGCTAACTGCTCATAACTGAGAGAAGCTTCTTCAGGCTTCGGTTCATCAGAACCCATAATCAGGAATTTGTATCCGTTAACTTCTGTTTTATACCAAACGCTGTCTGTCTGATGGTCTTCATCGTTAAGGCTGTTTCTGAAATTTAAGAATCTCTGTGTGCTTTGCTCGTAATCTCTTAAACGAACATCGTGGTTGCCGATAGAAACGATAAATTCGCCGAAATCAATACCGCTGAGGTCTTGGGCGGTTCTGTCGTATTCAACCTGCAAGCCGTTTTCTGCAATATCGCCTGCAATAACAAGTGCGTCAAGGTCAACCTCTGCATTGTCAACATCCTGGCAGAAAGAAATAAATGCCTGCTCACGAGAGAAAGCGTAGTTAGAAACCTGGGAGTCACCGCCGAATACAAAGCAAAGCTCTGCGTCAGGGTCAATCTGAGTAATAACATCATCCGTGCTTGGTGTTACGATTAAACCAAGGCTCATAATAAGTGACATAAACACAGATGTAATTTGGTAAAGTAAAGTATTTAATGCATCCATTTTTATCCCGTACCTTTTCAAATAATTTTTTTACATTATACCACTATATGGAAAATTAGTCAACGACAAATTAGCTTGGGTATGTAGAAAATTACTGATTTTTATTGTTGAAAAATACAAATTTCTGTGATATAGTTAAAATGTATTTTTGTGTACTTATAGGAGTATGTTTATGGAAAAATTGCTTACAAGATGGGGTAAAACACTTGATAAATCTTTACCTCTTAACGATTATCCCCGCCCACAGCTTAAAAGGGACAGTTTTATTAACCTTAACGGCGAGTGGAACTATGCCATTTTAGACAAGCACAAAAAGTTCGGCGGTTTTCAAGGACATATTACCGTGCCTTTCAGCCCGGAATGTATTTTGAGCGGAGTAGAAAAACAGGTTTTACCTACAGATATTCTATACTACCAAAAAAAGTTTGATTTCAGAAGAACCAATCACAGGGTGTTACTTCATTTCGGCGCAGTAGATTACAAATGCAAGGTTACTCTTAACAATACCGTTGTAGGCGAGCACACAGGCGGTTATTTGCCTTTTACATTCGATGTTACAACATTTATTTTAGACGGCGAAAACGATTTAAGACTTGAGGTTACAGACCCATCTAACGAAGGCTCACAGGCAAAAGGAAAGCAAACTTTTAACCGCGGCGGTATATGGTATACACCGCAGTCGGGAATTTGGCAAACCGTTTGGCTTGAAGAGGTTTGCGAGGGATATATTGAATCTGTAAAGCTTACTCCCGATATTGACAACGATGAGCTTTTAGTTGAATTGAATTACAACGGCAAGCCTTACGATGAAATGGCAGTTGCGGTATTTGACAAAGGCGAAGTTAAAGCCGCCGCTAAATTGCAAGAGGGCAAAGGCAAGGTAAAGCTTACCGATTATGAGCTTTGGACTCCCGAAAATCCGTATTTATACGACATAAAAATTGTAGCAGGAGCAGACCGTGTAGAAAGTTATTTCGGTATGAGAAAATTCAGCGTTGGTAAAGACTCAAAGGGGACTCCCCGCTATATGCTTAACAATAAGCCGTATTTCTTTAACGGACTTTTAGACCAAGGCTATTGGAGTGACGGTATGTACACCGCTCCCTCCGATGAAGCTCTTATATACGATATTCAAACCATGAAAAATCTGGGCTTCAATACTCTCAGAAAACATATTAAAATTGAGCCGCTTCGCTGGTATTATCACTGCGACAGACTGGGTATGATAGTTTGGCAGGATATGATTAACGGCGGCAATGAATATAACTTCTCCGCTATCGGGGCAATGCCGTTTATGTCTATGTTATTTAATAATAAGCACATCGGCAGAATTTCTGACGGTGAAAAACATTATAAATTCTATTCAAGAACAGATAAAGCGGGCAGAGAGAAATATTACAGGGAGTCCGAAGATATGATAGACTTACTGTATAATGTAACATCTCTTGCTTTGTGGACTCCGTTTAACGAGGGCTGGGGTCAGTTTGACTCTGTGAAAGCTTGTGATTTCTATCGGGAAAAAGACCCTACCCGTCTTATAGACCATGCAAGCGGTTGGGTTGATCACGGTGTGGGTGACGCTAACAGTTTTCATATTTATTTCACGCCGTTCAGCTTCCCGAAATTTTCTAAAGAAGACCGACGCCCTATAGCTCTTACAGAGTTCGGAGGCTATTCAATGTCTACGCCGGGCCATCAGTTCAATACTAAAAGCTTCGGCTACAGAATTTATAAAACCAAAGAAAAATACAACGAGGCTCTTCGCAGACTTTACGGTAAAAGAATTTTAAAATGTGTTAAAGAAAAGGGCCTTTCAGCTATTATTTACACAGAAGTAAGCGATGTTGAAGACGAGCTTAACGGACTTTTGACCTATGACAGAGAAGTACTCAAGGTTGACCCTGAAATGATGAAGGAATTAAACAGTAAATTAGTGTTAGAGGAGTAACTTATGATACATACGGATATTTTAAAAACAGGTTCTTATCCGCAAAGATTTTGCAGTAATTTTAAAATTGACGCCGATATAACATCCGTTGCGGTGAATAACAGTGAAGAAATTTTTGCGGTAGGAGACGGTACGCTTTACCGCATTACCGATAAAGGCATTTCTGATTTGAAATCAGAAGAAAGCTTTAAAAAAGTAATTTGCGACAGAGCAAACAGGGTTATTGCCGTTACAGACAGTAAGGTTTTTGAAATAGGTGATAAATCTTGCTGTGTATTGGTTGATTTTAATGAAGAAATCCGTGATATTGCCTTTTCGGATAAGGTTTATGTTTTAACAAAGGATAATCTTTATTACGAAGAAAACGGTGAATTTAAAAAATATGCGGCTACTCAGCAGGAGGCATTCAAGCTTGCAGTTACAGACGAAAAAATATGTGCCTGTAACAGCCGCTGTGTTCAGCGTATGGAGGGCAAGCGCAGAGAGTGGCGAAATATATTCCCCGACCACTCAACCATGCCTTTTATGAATATTTTAACTGTTTGCTTTGATAAAGTGGGCTACCTTTGGGTAGGCAGTGAGCAAGGCGCGTTTATTTATGATTACCGTAACGGATGGTACAGTCATAACCAAATAGCCTGTCTTCCCGAAGAAAAAGTGTATTCAATTACCGCCTGTGATGATGGAAGTATGCTTTTAGGCACAAACGCAGGGGCTGTTTTAATTAAATCGGGCAGTGCAAAATACATGCCGGCTACCCGTTATGCTTTTTCAACAGATGTTAACGGTGTGGCATATAAAAATGGCTCTTTATATACGGCGTCTAAGGGCGGTGTGGTTAAAATTTACGAAAAGACTATGACCTTAGAAGAAAAGGCACAGTATATTTTTGAATTGACAGAAAAACAGTTTCCGCGAAAAGAAGGCTTTGTAACATCTATCGGCGGTTTAGGCGAAGATGAAAGCTTAGACGGTAAGGTTTCGTCCGTTACCGACAATGACGGACTTTGGACTCAAACCTACTGTGCCGCTATGTCGCTTTGTTATGCCGTTACAGGCGATAAAAAAGCCTTAGAGTCTGCAAGAAGAAGCTTTAAAGCAAGTTTGTTGCTTACTAAAGCTACAGAGAAAAAGGGCTTTACAGCAAGAGCCGTAAGATACCCCGATGAAGAAAATTGGGGCAAAGGCATAGAGGAGCAAGAGATGTGGGCAGAGTGGCACCGTTCCTCTGACGGCACTTACGAGTGGCTGGGCGAAACATCAAGCGATGAAATGACCGGTCACTATATGGGCTTTTCGCTTTATTACGATTTATGTGCAAACGAAGAAGAAAAATCTCAAATTCGCGAAGCGGTATGCGATATAACAGACCATATAATCGAAAATGACGGATATCTTGTTGATGTAGACGGCCTGCCTACTACATGGGCTTGCTGGAATCCCGATGAGCTTAATAATAACAATATGTGGTCATGGGAGCGGGGTGTAAACTCTTTAGAGTGGCTCACATTCTTAAAGGTTGCATATCATGTAAGCGGTGACGAAAAATATAATAAGCTTTACAAAGAGTATATTGAACGCCACCATTACCTTATAAATGCTTCTCACACAAAGCGCGATGACGGCCACAGCTGTCATATAGACGATAATCTCGCTATGTGCAACATAATAACTCTTTTGCGGCTTGAAGAAGACGAGGCAATAAGAAATTATATTTTAATGGGACTTTCCGCACATAACGCATATACAAAACACGAGCATAATCCGTTTTATAACTTTGTTTACGGCGCATTTACAAACAAAGCCTGCCGTGTAGATGAAATGGTAGATGAGTTGAGAAATTGCCCTATGACTCTTAAAAACCCCGTTTTAATAAACAGTAACCGCAAAAATATTGAAATAGATGAAACCCCGCTTTATTGGGGTGAAGAGGTTCACATCAAAGTACCTCTCGCTTGGGATGAAAGACCTTTCAGAACTAACGACCAGAGTCCGTATTTATTGGATGATTCGGGCATACTAAGAGCATACAGCGGAGTTACATTCCTTTTTGATTATTGGATAGGCAGGTTCTTTGGAATAATAGAGTAATATGGAAGATAAAAGATATAACAAAACTATATACGCCTGTTTTTCGGCATATATAGTGCAGGCGATTATTGTAAATTTTGCCCCCCTTTTGTTTTTGACTTTTGAAAGCAGCTTCAATATCCCTTTAGGCAAAATTACAATGCTTATTACAATCAACTTTTGCGCCCAGTTTGTAACAGATTTACTGTCTGCAAAATTTATAGATAAAATCGGCTACAGAGTAGGCATAATGCTTGCAAACAGCTTATGCGCTATAGGGCTTGTATCATTATCCGTGCTGCCTTTTGTTTTAAGTGACGCATTTACGGGTTTATTGATTTCAACAATGATTTATGCTGTAGGCGGCGGCCTTTTAGAGGTTATAGTCAGCCCTCTTGTAGAAAGCTGTCCGAGCAGTAATAAAGAAAGCGCCATGAGTCTTCTCCACTCCTTTTACAGTTGGGGTCAGGTAGGCGTTGTGCTTATTTCTACGGTGTTTTTCAAAGTATTCGGCATAGGTCAATGGCGATTTGCAGCGCTTATCTGGGCAATACTACCCATAGTAAATACTTTTGTGTTTGCAAAAGTGCCTATTGCACCTCTTATAAAAGACGGCGAAAAGTCAATGACCATTAAAGAGCTTTTTAAAACAAAGATTTTTTGGGTGCTGTTTTTAATGATGCTTTGCGCGGGTGCTTCAGAGCTTGCGGTCAGCCAGTGGGCTTCGGCATTCTGCGAGCAGGCTCTCGGTGTTTCAAAAACCGTAGGGGATCTTTTAGGTCCTATGATGTTTGCGGTAACAATGGGAATATCCCGTGTGTTCTACGGAAAATTCGGCGAAAAAATAGACCTTGATAAATTTATGGTAGGCAGCAGTCTTTTGTGTGTAGCGTCTTATTTAATGGTGTCACTTTCGCCGTCTGCAACAGTGGGTCTTTTGGGCTGCGGTGTATGCGGACTCTCTGTAGGCATAATGTGGCCGGGATCAATTTCTAAAGCCTCTGCCACAATAAAAACAGGCGGAAGTGCAATGTTTGCCCTTTTGGCCCTTGGGGGAGATATAGGCTGTACTACAGGCCCTACATTAGCAGGACTTGTTTCAAGCTTTTTGGGTGACGACCTTAAAAAAGGTATTTTGAGTGCAGTAATATTCCCGATTCTTTTGGTTGGCGGAGTGCTTCTTTGCAGGAAGCAAAAAAGCCCACAGCCCACAGCTAACAGCTAACAGCTATCGCAAGCTGAATGAAAAATGAAGAATGAAAAATGAAAAATTTCGGGGCTCGACAGTCGCTTCGCGACATCATAAGTCGAGCCGTAGAGAAAACAGCTTTACTTTTCGGATTAAATAAAATTAAAGCAGATAGTAATTCAAATTTTGAAATGTTTGAAATTACTATCTGTTTTTTCATTTGTTGAGTTATTTGTTTTATTTAAAAGAGATTTACCGTAAAAGAAAGCGGGCAATTTATTTTTTACACCAAAAGCACGCTATAATGCACACGAAGTGTGCGGTGTTTTTCCATAATGTTCACTCGTTCACTTGTTCACCGTTTACCGTTAGCTGTAATGCGTAGCAGTCGCTTGAAACCAAAAGCGACAGCATTAAATTATATGCGAACGCAGTGAGCAATACCGAAATTTTTCATTCTTCATTCTTCATTTTTCATTCGGCTTGCGGCAGCAAGCTGTTAGCTGTCAGCAGACCACCGCCACCCGTTCTATGCCGTACTCTTTAAAAACTTTTACCGCTTCTTCGCTTATAATTTCTCCGCTTATAACAATAGGTATTGCAGGGGGGCAGGAAACTGTTGTTTCGGCACAAATTCTGCCTGCGGAATTTTCTGCGGGAACAATTTCGCTTTGCGAGAATACAGCCTCTCTTACAGATAACGCTTTTTTACATTTTACCGTAGGCAAGGCTGTGCTTTTTGCATAAGATAAGTTGTTTTTGCCGAGAGCTTTTACAACTTTTTCAAAATCTTCATCATTATTAAAGGCTGTTGCCATTAAAACGGTGTAATCCTTGTCGGCATATTCATATTCAATATTGCCAAGCCTTAACTGATGTGCAATTTCTTCGCCTGAAATTCCGTTTGGTGCTTTAACAGTAACACGAAGAGGGTCGGAGTTTTCAACATTCCAACCGTTAACCGTCAGTTGTTCTTTCAGTTTGTTTACCTTTAAAACCGTTTCTTTTAAATCATCTCTTATGTGACTGTCTAAGTAATCGTTACATAAATCCAAAGAAGATAAAATTAAATATGACGGACTTGTAGAACCGAAAAGAGCCATTGCGGATTTCGCATTTTCGGCGTAACGGCTTTTTGTATTTTTACTTATGTGCAAATATGCTCCGCCTGTTAAAACAGGCAATGTTTTATGGGCAGAGTCACAGCACATATCGGCGCCTAAATCCATTGGGTGCTGAGAATTTTCTAAAAAATGAAGGTACGAGCCGTGTGCGTTGTCGACTAAAAGAATAGTGTTGTGTTTGTGACAAACCTCTGAAAGACCTTTAATATCTGCTGTATTTCCTAAATAATCAGGGCTTGTAATGTAAACACCGCAAGGGGTGTAACCTAAATTTGAAAGGGTGTTTTCTAAATCGTCAGGTGTTACGGTGCAGCTTATAATTGAGTAGGTTTCTTTCGGGTATATCCACTCTGTATCAAAACCCACAAGAGCAGAGGAGTAAATAAAAGCTTTATGCACATTTCTCGGTGCCACAATGCATGGCTTCATATCCGTAGTTCTGTGGGTAACGGCAAGGTATGTCATTGCTCTGATGCTCTGGCTTGAACCCTCAACCGAAAAAACTGTCTTTTGAGTACCGAAAAGCACGGAGGCATTTTTTTCGCCTTCGCTTATAATTCCCGTTGCTTCGTATAGCTCATCGGCACCCGATATTTCGGTTAAATCAATACGCTCTGCTCCTAAAATTTCTCTGCCCTTATGACCGGGTACATGAAAACGGGCTGTGCGGCTTTCTGCGTACTGTTTGCAAAAATCATAAATCGGCGTTTTCATTATTCTTCGGCACTTTCTGCAACTTTAATCATAATTGCACATTCAATGCGCTTTCTGAACAAATCGCATCCCGGCTCGTAAATACCCTTGATAGAGCCTGTTGCGTGGTAGGCGTTAGCGGCACAACCGCCCGAACAGTAAAGCCTTGCCCAACAGCCGTCACATTCGGGGCGTGAGTATGCGTTGCATGCTCTGAAATCTTCGCGGAGCGATGTGTTTGTAACTCCCTGCCATATATCGCCTAATTTGTATTTTTCTTCGCCGACAAATTGATGGCACGGGTAAAGGTCGCCCCAAGGGGTAACTGCCATATATTCCGTGCCTGAGCCACAGCCCGAAATTCTTTTGTAAATACAGGGACCGCTTGTAAGATCAAGCATATAGTGGTAAAAAGTAAAGGGCTTACCCTCCTTTTTACGCTTTATCATAAGCTTTGCCAAATCTTCATATTGAGATTTTACAATTTCTCTGTCCTCTTCGGTTAAAGCAGAGGGGTCATCGGGCGCGCAAACTACAGGCTCCATACTTAATTCTTTAAAGCCTAAATCAAGCATACACTCAATATCCTTTAAAAAGTCGGGGTTGGAGTGAGTAAAGGTACCGCGCATATAGTACGGTCTGTTGCCGCGGGCATTTACTAATTTCTGAAATTTAGGAACAATGCTGTCAAAACTGCCGTTGCCGTTAAAATCAACGCGGAATTTATCGTGTATTTCTTTACGGCCGTCAAGAGAAAGTACAACATTGCTCATTTCATTGTTGGAAAATTCAATAACATCATCGTCTATAAGTACTCCGTTTGTAGTAAGCGTAAAACGGAAGTTTTTATTATAAATTTTTTCCTGCTCGCGGGCATAAGCCACAAGCTTTTTGCAAACATCCCGGTTTAAAAGAGGCTCTCCGCCGAAAAAGTCTACTTCAAGATTTTTTCTTGTGCCTGAATTTTTTATTAAAAAGTCCAGAGCCTGTTTGCCAACTTCAAAAGACATAAGACCGCCTTTGCCGTGATATTTGCCCTGACTTGCAAAACAGTAAGAACAGTTAAGATTGCAGGTGTGTGCAACATGCAGGCAAAGAGCCTTAACAACATCACCCGAACGCTCTTTTAAAGTGCCCGCCATAGATTTGTAATTATCTTCCGTGTAAAGCTTTTCTGCCTTAACGAGAGCGTCAACATCGCCGTAGCAAAGCTTGATTTCTTCTTCGGTAACATCTTCTCTGTCGCCGTATTTCGCCATCATTTCTTCAACGATTTCATCGCAGGATTTCTCAGGATACAGCGAAATAATATCATAAGCCACTTCGTCAACAGAGTGAATACTGCCGGAGCAGGTGTCTAAAACTATGTTGTATCCGTTTAATTGATACTGATGTACCATTTTATATAAATCTCCTTCAATACAAAGAAAAAAGGGTTGTAAAAAAACGAAAGTTTTTTACAGCCCCTCTCTATTTTTTAAAAATTACTTGCTTTTGTTTTCGCAAGCCTGGTTTGCTACGCCGCAGCTTGTTTTGCAAGCTGACTGACAAGATGTCTGACATTCGCCGCAACCGCCGTTTTTAGCACTTTCGCAAAGATTTTTTGTTTCAAGTGTTTTGATTCTTTCCATGGTAATATCTCCATTTCTGTTATTTTTAAGTATTTTGAAGCATACAGTTTTTTGAAGCATATACTTCAGCATTTATTACATTTTATCACGAGATACTTGTAAAGTCAATACGGTATATAAAAGAACTTATTACTTTTCTTTTCTGCTATACTTACCGCCCGAAACGGATAAAACTTGAATAGAGGAATACCCATGCTTACTGTTACATCAATTATACTTGTTTTGGCTGTGGTTTTTGTAAATGGGCTTACAGACGCTCCAAACGCTATTGCTACCGTTGTGGTAACAAGGTGTATGCCTTTAAAAAAAGCATTGATAATGTCTGCCTTTTTTAACTTCTTAGGTATTATTGTAATGAGCGCCGTAAATAATTCTGTTACCGAAACAATTTCTAATATTGTTGATTTCGGCAACGATACATATTTATCCTCGGTGGCGCTCAGTTCCGCTCTTTTTTCTATTGTTCTGTGGGCTGTGGTTGCCTGGTATTTCGGTATACCCACAAGCGAAAGTCATGCTTTAATTGCAGGGCTTACGGGCAGCGGTCTGGCTCTCGGCGGCAGTCTTGAAAATATTCGTTTAGAGGAATGGGCAAAGGCAGTAAAGGGGCTGTTTACCTCTTGCGGCGCGGGGTTTGTTTTGGGCATTATTATATGTAAAATTGTAGTCGTTATCTTTAAAAACATAAAACGGCACAAAGCCGAAAGGTTTTTTACGGCAGGCAGTATTCTGTCGTCTGTGGGTATGAGCTTTATGCACGGGGCGCAAGACGGGCAAAAATTTATTGCCGTTCTCAATTTATGCGTTGCATTTTCGGGTAAGGGCGATAACATTAACTCTTGGTTTGCGGTGCTTTTATGTTCGGTAATTATGGGCTTGGGAACATTAACAGGCGGTAAAAAGATTATAAAATCTGTCGGTATGGATATGGTGAAGCTCCAAAAATATCAGGGCTTTGCGGCAGATACCGCCGCCGCACTTTCACTCCTTTTAAGCACTCTTTCGGGATTTCCCGTATCTACTACTCATGCAAAGACCATGGCTATGCTGGGCGCAGGGCTTTGCGGTAACAAATCGGTTGGCAGAGGCGTTCTTAAAGATATAATTCTGACATGGTTTTTAACTTTTCCGGGGTGTATATTGCTTGGTTTTTGCGTAACAAAAATCTTTTTAGCAATATTTTGAAAAACATCTTGAAATAAATTCCCTATAATGTATAATACGAAGTACAGTTAATTCCATAGGAGGTTCACAGTATGGAAAAAGTATTAAAAATCGGCATTATCGGTTGCGGCGGTATTGCAAACGGTAAACACATGCCGGCACTTAAAAAAGTAAAAGATGTTGAAATGGTTGCATTTTGCGATATTATTCCCGAAAGGGCAGAAGCCGCAAAAGAAAAATACGGAACAGAAGATGCAAAGGTATACACGGATTATAAAGAGCTTTTAAAAGACGGGAGTATAGATGTTGTTCATGTTTGTACTCCTAACCGCTCGCACAGCTTTATTACTATAGACGCTCTCGAAAGCGGCAAGCATGTAATGTGCGAAAAGCCGATGGCTAAAACCTCTGAAGAAGCAGAGGCTATGCTGGAGGCCGCAAAAAGAACGGGTAAAAAGCTTACAATAGGCTATCAAAACAGAAATACGGCGGCTAACATTTATGCGAAAAAATGTGCCGAAGACGGCGAGTTCGGTGAAATATACTACGGCAAAGCCCTTGCTGTTCGCCGCAGAGCCGTTCCTACATGGGGTGTATTTCTTAACGAAGAAGAGCAGGGCGGCGGACCTCTTATTGATATAGGCACTCACGCTCTCGATTTAACTCTTTGGATAATGAATAACTATGAGCCTGAAATGGTAGTAGGACAAACCTTCAGAAAGCTTGCAGACCAAAAGAATACAGGTAATGCCTGGGGTGATTGGGACCCTGAAAAGTTTACCGTAGAGGATTCTGCATTCGGTTTTATTAAAATGAAAAACGGCGCTGTTATTAACCTCGAATCTTCATGGGCGCTTAACATTGCATATCCTCACGAAGCATGCTATATGGTTTCGGGTGTTAAGGGCGGTGTTGATACCTTAAACGACAGAGTTCGTTTGAATTATGTTAAAAACGGCAGACAGTGCATTGAAGAGCCTGATCTTTCGGCAGGCGGCGTTGCATTCTATGAGGGTGCAGGCAACGGCTCTCCGTCTGAAATCGAAGCGGCGCAATGGATAAATGCCATAAGAACCGATACCGACCCGATAGTTTTGCCCGAACAGGCGCTTTGCGTTACAAAAATTCTTGAAGCAATTTACAAATCGGCAGAAACAGGCAAACCTGTTTACTTTGACTAATACATAAATGAGGTAGAAAATATGAAACTCGGCGTTCTTACAAATTTACTTGCAAGCGTTTCGTTAGAAGACGCGTTAAAATACTTTTCGGAATTAGGTTTAGAAATGGTAGAAATAGGTTGCGGCGGTTATCCCGGCAAAGACCATGCAGACCCCGATGTGCTTTTAAATGACGAAAAAGCGTTAGATGATTTTAAATCGCTTTTGAAAAAATACAATGTAGAAATAAGCGCTTTAAGCTGTCACGGCAACCCTGTTCACCCCAATAAAGAGATTGCCGCAAAGTTTGATGAAGATATGCGTAAGGCGGTTCTTTTGGCAGAAAAACTCGGCGTTCACCAAATCAACACCTTTTCAGGCTGTCCGGGCGACTGCGAAACAGCAAAATATCCCAACTGGGTTACTTGCCCGTGGCCTAACGATTTCGGTGAAATCTTGAAATATCAGTGGGATGAAGTTCTTGTTCCGTATTGGAAGGAATTTGTATCATTCGCAAAATCTCACGGAGTAGATAAAATCGCTCTTGAGCTTCATCCGGGCTTTTGCGTTTATAACACAGAATCATTGCTTAAGCTTCGCCATGCAGTAGGCGAAGAAATCGGCGCAAACCTTGACCTTTCGCACTTAATATGGCAGGGCATGGAGCCTACCGCTGTTATCCGTGCGCTGGGTAAAGAGAACGCAATATTCCACTTCCACGCAAAAGATACAAAAATTGACGCTATCAACACATCTGTAAACGGTGTGCTTGATACAAAATCTTATGCAGATGAAATTAACCGTTCATGGATATTCCGTTCCGTAGGCTACGGCAACGATGAGCTTTTCTGGAAAGATGTTATCAGCAATCTTCGTATGGTGGGCTACGATTATGCTATTTCTATTGAACACGAGGATTCTTTAATGAGTCAGAGAGAGGGCCTTGAAAAAGCCGTTGATTTACTTAAAAAATGCCTTATTACCGAATCTATTGAGAATATAGGCTGGATTTAATAGTAGATAAAAATTTCTGTTAAACTTGTGTAAAATGTATAAAAATTTTTTGATTTTGTAAAAATACTTGAAAATTTACTTTAGTAGTGATATTATTAAGAAAAATGAATTACTGTCGAAAGGAATATGTATATTTATGAAAAAAAGAATTTTATCGGTTCTTCTTTGCGTAGCTGTTTTATTTTCGGTATGTGCAATAGCTGTAAATGCAGGCAATAAAACACCGATTGGTGCAGAGATTTTAGAAGATATTGTTACAGAAATCAGAGTATGTCCCGGTGCAGTTTTAACAGATAAAATTAAAGCTCCTGCCGTTGCGGGTCCTGTATTTGCACAAGGCTGGGAGATTACCAATGCTGACGGCGACTGGATTCCTTACACAGGCGAGCCTATTAAAGAAGCCGACAACGGCAAAAAAATCCGTTATTTTGTTGCAGATGAGCTTGGCGGATATGCTTATTCAAATGAATGTGAACTCAGAGCGGCTCATAATCCATCGGGCGATTATCATTCAACATCTCTTTATCACTGGAGAGATTGTACAGATTGCGGCGGTAAAGCCGGCTACGAAAGACACGATTTCTTGCTTCACGAAAGCACATCGGAAAACAACATCTGTTCAGTATGCGGTGCTACAAGATTTTCAAGCCCGACAGGTCTTCTCGTATTCTGGGAATGGTTAATGGATCTTATTGTTTCACTTATTAGCTGATAATTAAAGATTTGTCATATAGGTAATAAGCTACAGGCTGTAAAACGAAAGTTTTACAGCCTTTTTTAATACTTTTTACAACCCCTTTTCCTTGACAAATAAAATACTAAAGTATATAATAAACTAGATATAAAACAATATAAATATCAAATAATATAAAAAGGAAGTGACAGTATAATGGATTCCGGCAGTACGGGGCACGGGCGAAGCATCAATTTAAAAATTCGGCGAAACGGCAGGACATATACTGTTACTGCTGATACGGTAGGTTGATGAAAGTCAAGCCTTATATTGTTACGGGCATATTATGCCTTATAATATAATGCTCGACTCTCACCAACTTAATAAGGGGTCTTTGTGCCCTTTTGTTGCTATTCGCTGAAGACGGTTTCGGCGATTTTTATTTTGTTGCAAAATTCGTCCTTACACTAATTTGTTAAGGGGGATATTTTATGACAGTTGAAATTTTTGAAAAGCTTTTAAACAACAGAGAATACAAAGCTATAAAAACTATTTTTGAAACTATGAACGCTGTTGATATTGCGGCGATTATTCCGGAGTTTGAAGATAGAGAAATTGTAGTTTTGTTCAGGCTGATTACTAAAGAAGACGCGGCAGATGTATTTTCATACTTAGAGCCGGAGGAACAAGAGGTTTTAATTAACGCCTTTACCGACAGTGAGCTTGAAAAAATCTTAGACGATATGTTCGTTGACGATATGGTAGACATAATCGAGGAAATGCCTGCCAATGTAGTTAAAAGAATGCTTAAAGCGTCAGGCGAAAAAAGGAATGCTATAAACACAATTCTTAAATACCCTGAAGACAGCGCCGGCAGCATTATGACTATTGAGTATATCAGTCTTTTGCCTACCATGACTATAGGAGACGCAATTAAAAGAGTTAAGGCAAGAGGCGAACGCTCCGAAACCATAAACATTTGTTATGTAGTTGAAAAGCACAGGCTTTTGGGTACTGTTACCGCAATGGACCTTTTAACCTGTAATGATGACGAATTAGTTTCGGATGTTATGGATGAAAATGTCATAACTGTTAAAACCACCAGTGACCAGGAAGAGGTTGCAGATGTTTTTGACAAATATGACCTTGTTTCTGTTCCGGTTTTAGACCACGAAAACTGCATTGTAGGTATTGTAACCTTTGATGATGCTATTGATGTCTTGGTTGAAGAAGCAGAAGAGGACTTCCAGAAAATGGCGGCTATTTCTCCCACAGATAAGCCGTATTTTAAAACTACTATATTTGAACTCTTCAAATCTCGTATACCGTGGCTTATATTATTATTGCTTTCGGCTACTTTTACATCTGCGATTATTTCGCATTTTGAAGACGCTCTTTCAAAAGTTGTTATTCTCACGGCATTTATTCCTATGATAATGGATACTGCCGGTAACTCGGGCAGTCAGTCGTCTGTTACAATTATACGCGGACTTTCTTTAGGCGAGGTAGAGTTTAAAGATATTTTCAAAGTAATGTGGAAAGAGTTCAGAGTATCTATTCTTTGCGGCTTAACTCTTTCGGTAGCTTGCTTTATTAAAATAATGTTAGTTGACAATATGCTCTTAGGTAGAGAAGAAGTATCTGTTTTTGTTGCCCTTGTAGCATCGTTAACGCTATTTGTGACGGTTATTTGTGCAAAAATTATCGGTTGTGCGTTGCCGATTATTGCAAAAAAATTAAAGCTTGACCCTGCAGTTATGGCAAGCCCGTTTATTACAACTATTGTGGACGCTGTTTCATTGATAGTTTACTTTGTTGTAGCAACTGCAGTATTGGGAATATAGGATATAAATTATGGAATTAAGATTTAAAAACGGTAAATTTACTATAATGCAGGTTTCAGACCCTCAGGATTTGCAATATACAAGACATACTATGATTCGTATGCTGAACAGAGCTTATGATGAATTTAAACCCGACTTGGTTGTGCTTACAGGTGACAATATCTTAGGAAATCATCTGCACGACGCCCGTCTCTTAACTAAATACAAGGTTAAAGATAAAGCGTCCGAGGGCGAGGCAATGAAAGCCGCTATAGACCATATTTGCTCTCCTTTGGAAGAGCGCAAAATTCCTTTTGCCATGATTTACGGAAATCACGATGATATGAACCTTCATACTAAAGAGGAACAGGCGGACTTTTACAGACAGTATAAATACAATATAGGTCTTGATGATTTATCTTCGCCTGATGTTGCAACATATAATATCCCCATATACAGTGAAGACGGCGGCAAGATAAAGTTTAATATTTGGATGATGGACTCTGCCTGGAAAGATAAAGAGCTTAATAAATGCTTTACAGATGTTAAGGCAGAGGCTGTGGAGTGGTACAAAAATAAATCAAAAAGCCTTACTGCAAAAAACGGCGGTAAAGCGGTACCGTCTATTATGTTTCAGCATGTTCCCATGCAGGAGATTATGGAGTTAGTAGATGTTTCAGATGAAAAGGTTGACGGCTCTATTGAGGGCAGAGGACCTTTTGAAGGTAAATTCTTAAAGCTTAAAGACGGTGTTACAGGCGAATTAGGCGAGCCGCCGTCATTTGTTACTAATAAAGTGGGTCAGTTTGAGGCTATTAAAGAATGCGGCGATGTTAAAGCCGTTGTCACGGGGCACGACCACCACAATGAATTTGATGGCGAGTTTGACGGAGTTAAATTTATTCAAACTCCTGCCGCGTCTTTCAGGTGCTACGGTCACGAAAACCGCGGGGTGAGAATGTTCACAATAGACGAGGCTACAGGCGATTTCACTACCAAACACTATACATATAAAGATATTTGCGGCAACGGTATTTTGCAAAAATTAGCTTATATATGGGATGCGGACGATAAGCTGAAGCAAAAAATCGGGCTTATTGCAGGCGGAGTTGCCGTTATTTCTGCAATAATTGCATCATGCATTGTATTATTTTAAGTTGACATATATCATATAACAAGCTATAATTGTATAGTAATTTAAAATAGGAAAGCGGGGTTTTGAAATGAACGGTTGTAATGTAATTTCTCACAGAGGTGCTAACCAAATTGCACCCCAAAATACAATTGAAGCATTTAAAAAATCCATTGAAATAGGCTGTGACGGATTTGAAACCGATATACATCTTACAAAAGACGGAATTCCTGTTATTTGCCATAATTTTACTATTGACGATACTTCAAACGGAAAAGGCGCTATTAAAGATATGACCTTAGAAGAGCTTCGTCAGTTTGATTTCGGCAGCTACAAGGGCGAAGAATTTAAAGATGTTAAAATTCCTACTTTAGATGAGTTCTTAGAAGTCAGCGCGTCTATGGGCGATAAAATGAAAGTTCTTAATCTTGAGCTTAAAAGCGAAGTGCCGGGTTGTTTAGGTACGGAGCTTGCAAAAAAAACTATTGACGCTGTCAGAGAACACGGTCTTTTAGATAAACTTCTTATTTCAAGCTTTGACCCTGCAGTTCTTGTTGTTTGCAAAAAGTTAGAAAAAAAGTGCAAAACAGGTATCCTTTACAGCCCTGATAAAATCAGTGCCGTAAAAGTCCTTGCAAGGCCTGTTGCATTTGCAAAAGAAATCGGTTGCGATGCTTTACATCCGTTCCATATGTGTGTTACCCGTCTTTATGTTGAACGCGCTCACAGAGCAGGTCTTCAGGTTAACCCTTGGACTGTAAACTCCGAAAAAAACGCTAAGAAGCTTATTGATTTAGGCGTAGACGGTGTTATCACCGATGATCCGGGTCTTGTGAACGGTGTTCTTGCCGCCTACGGTGATGACGAAAAATAAAATAATAAAAATATAATGGGGGCTGTAAAAAACCTTTCGTTTTTTTACAGCCCCATTTTAGCAGAGATATGTTATGAAAGAAATTACTAAACATTTACGAACATGGGTTGAAATAGACTTAGACGCGTTAGAATACAATTTTAATATTGCAAAAAGCAGTCTGAAAGATAACCAAAAGCTTTTGGCTGTGGTTAAGGCTAACGCCTATGGCCACGGCGCTGTCAGAGTAACAAAGTTCTTAGAAGACAAAGCAGATTTTCTTGCCGTTGCGGCTATTGACGAGGCTTTGGAAATACGCCACAGCGGAGTTAAAACTCCTATTTTGATTTTAGGGCCTATTCCGAGCAGTGAATATGAAATATTGGTTAAATATAATATTACACCTACAGTTACAAGTTTTACCGAGGCAAAGCTTTTATCGGACGCGTCCGTTAAAGCAAACAAAATATCAAAAATGCATTTGGCGGTAGATACGGGTATGTCGCGAATAGGTTTTGCACCGAACAGCGGCTCTGTTAATGAGATAAAAAAAATAAAAGACTTGCCTAATGTTGAAATTGAAGGTATATTCAGTCACTTTGCCGCCGCCGACACATCAGATAAATCATATACCAATATGCAGATTTCTGCTTTTGACGGTTTTGTAAAACTGTTAGAAAATGAAAATATAAATATAAGCATTAAACACCTTTACAACAGCGCAGGCATTGCAGATTTAAACAATAAATACGATATGGTGCGCGAGGGAATTATTCTTTACGGCCTTAACCCGTCAGACGAGGTTGAGTATAAAAATATTCCCGCGCCAAAGCCTGTAATGTCTATGAAAAGCAGGGTAACACAGGTTAAAACCGTGCCGGCGGGAGTATATGTAAGCTATGGCTGTACTTATAAAACAACAAAAGAAACAACCGTTGCCACAGTGTGCGCAGGCTATGCAGACGGTGTGCCGAGACTTCTCTCAAATAAAGGCTCTGTTTTAATTCACGGCAAGCGTGCCGATATTTTAGGCAGAGTTTGTATGGATCAATTTATGGTTGATGTGACGGATATAAAAAATGTTGTTTCGGGCGATGTTACAACAATATTCGGTACTGACGGTAACGAAACTATTTCGGTTGAAGATATTGCGAAGATAGCCGAAACTATCGGCTACGAAATTATTTGCGATATTAACAGCCGTGTTGTAAGAGTTTATACTAAAAACGGCGAAGTAGAAAGTGTGTTCAGATACTTGCCTAATGAATAAAATTAAGGGGCTGTAAAAAACAATCCGAACAGAAAAGAACTACAAGTCAACCGAAAAAGGTAGGCTTGTAGTTCTTTGTGTTATAATTGAGTTGTGAAAAACAAATACAACCAACAAAGATATTTTACACCATATAAATTAAAATTATCACCGGCGGTGCAGACGAAATCTGTACCGCCGGTGATTATAGTGATTATCTTATACTGCCGAGGAATTTTGTAATTAACAAAATGAACTCGTTAAGTTGTTTTATAAATCTTGTGAGTCTGATTGTTGTAAGGTCTTTTGAACTTTCAACAGGCTTCTCTTCGCCGTTTTGGAATTTATAAGATGCGTTAATGAATTCCTCGCTCAACTCTTCATACATACCCTCTTCAGGATAATATGTCGTGTTGAGAATTTCGTAACCCTCTGCTATAAGCTCATCTAATTCGGCTATTTGCTCATCTGTCATAGCAGATGTGTCAAGAGCCTCAAGCTTTTTAATTTCATTTTCTAACGGACGGGAGTTTCTTGCAACATTAAATTGCGGGTATCTGTCGGGGTAGCTGAAAACATCTGTAAAGCTTTCGTCTGTAACAAGGTCGCAAACAAGCGACATTACAACATTGTTTGAAGATACTTTTTCGTGGTTCTGACCGAAGAAATAGAAGGTTGTTTCAGGGAGTAAGCCTGTGCAAACATCAACTATTTTATTAGGGTCTTTGTGATTGTGGTGTTCAGGGTCCGAACAGTTTGAATGTGTAGGAACATAATCTTTAGGGAGTTCAACATCAACGCCAAAGCTTGTAGCGCCCATAGATGTTGAATCAAGCTGAATAATACCGTCTGCATTAACATCATCCCAACAGTCAACTAATTGGTAAAGCGGGCAGTTGTATGCAACAATGTCAAATACTTTAACACCGCTTTCAATAGCTCTTAAAATATTTGCATCCGAGTTTAACTGTGCCTGATAAAATTTATCTGTTTGCTTTACTATTTCTGTTGAGTTTTCGTCAAGAAGATATTTTTCTCTTGCACCGGGGTAGTTTTCGCTTGGGCAAAGACCCCAAAGAAGTGTAGAGAAGCCTAAATACTCTTCAACAAGCTCATCTACAACAATATCAAGAACATTGTTAAGATCTTCTTCAGGAATAATTCTGAGTGCAATGTTGATAATGTTGCCTGTGAGGTCATCTGTCAAGGACGGTATCATTGTGCCGTAAAGGTATTCGGGGTCGTCAAGAATACCGTATTCGTAAATTTCACCTATGAGTGATGAGCCGTTAAGGGCAGGAATAACAAATACTAATCTGTTAATATCCTCTCCCATTTCTCTGCCGTTGTCAGCATACATCTGCATTAAGCCGTTTGCAATAGAACCGCCTTGGCTTATAGGAATAAGGTTAACCTTGTCTGAACCGGACTGCTCTTTAACAGACTGAATAAAGTCGTAAAGCTCAGCTACGGTTTTATCCATATTGCCAAGTGACGCATAAGAGAAAATATAGAGATTTTCGCCGCCTGCAATATCAATCATTTTAGAAATCGGAAGTGCTTTTAAAATATATTCTTGGTCATATTTTGAAAGCTCTGCAAAGGATTTATCGTATTTAGTAGCACGAACATCGTAAACAAAATCGCCGTTTTCATCGCATCTTATTTTTTCACCGATAACATCGCCTAAAACATCTGCTAACGCGTGTGCGGCTTCTTGCTCTCTGTCCTCTTGGTTAATTACCATATTGAAAAGAGGGGCGAGCGCTTCTTTAATGGCTTTTGTAGCAATCTCTTCAGTTGTATCCATAAAGAAAGGTGCTTTAAGAGGTTCGCCGTTTGCATCTGTGGCAACTTCGCCGTTTTCGTCATAAAGCTTTGTTTCGCACTGGAAAAGACCCGGTACAACGATAGTAGGACAGTAAGCAGTGTCTCTTATATATGAAGCGGACGCTACTGTGCCGAGACAACCGCAAAGCATAATAAGTGATAGAACAACTGCCAAAATTCTTTTTGACATTTTCATAATATCTTCCTCCTATGAAAGATGATAAATATACATACTAATTATAACAAAAAATAATTTTTTGTAAACAATTTTATAATTATTTAATAGTAATCAGATGTACAAAAATAGTAGGGTGTAGATGTGCAGTTTGTACAGACGGTTTGTTGAAGTCGGCGAAAAAATACGGCTTTGGTTTATTGAAAAATGTTGTATGATATGGTAATATGAGCATACAATAAATAAGAACGGAGTAATAATATGGCGAAAAGCAAGGGAACGGGAGTTTTAAAAGTAATAGCGGTTATTGTGGCTGTTGTTTTGATTGTTGCGGGAACAGTAGGCGGATATACGCTTTACAGGTTAAACTGTAACAAGTCAAATACTGATAATAAGTACGAAGATGTGTATAATGCAGAACAAGTTAAATTATCAACTAATGACGATGGTGTTTTCAAGATTTTAAAAATAAACGACACTCACTTTTTTGACGGTGTGTGCGAGAATGATAAGCGTACTCTTGACGGTTTAAAAACTGTTTTAGATAAAACCCCTTGCGATTTGATTGTTGTAAACGGAGATTTGGTTGATGGGTTTAATTTAAACACTTCATACGATAAGTTCGGCGCAATTGATTTGTTTGCAACTCTTATTGAAGAATATAAAACCCCGTGGACCTTTGCTCCGGGCAATAATGACGGTGAAATTGACGGAAGTAACGAAGATGTTATTGCATTTATGATGCAGTATGAACATTTTGTTTACGGTAATTCAGCCGGCAACACCGGCTCAATGCAGTTTGTTATTGATGTTTATAATAATGATGAATTAGTACACGCTGTTGCAATAATGGATTCGGGTGCAAGAAGCCCTAAAGCAATAGGTGCGTATCAACCCATTTCCGAGGAACAGTCAATTTGGTTAAATGAAGAGATTAATAAAAGGGCTGTTAAAACAAGTGTTTTCTTTCACATGCCTACTACTGCATTTCAGTCCGCTTATGATGAGGGAATTGCTTACGAGGGGTTTGATATGTACAACACTTTTCCGTATGACGATATTAAAGATGACGCGGTTTTCGATAATGTGACTGTTAATAATAAATATATTTCTCTTATATCATGCGGCCATCAACACAGCAACAATATGTGTTCATTTTATAACGGAAGATACTATCAGTTAAGCTCTGTCAGCGGTTACAGTGCCATGCGAAACAGTTTTATTTATCCATCTTGCACACTGACTGCAATAAACACTCTTGACGGTAACTCTCAAACTATGTATT
The DNA here is from genome assembly GCA_051881295.1 of Acutalibacteraceae bacterium. GTDB lineage: Bacteria > Bacillota > Clostridia > Oscillospirales > Acutalibacteraceae > DTU089. Next base: position 44,038 of record JBJEPP010000035.1, read on the forward strand.
TCTTCGAGCAAATACAGGCGTAATTATTACATAAAAATTTACGGTTGTATGCAGGAATAATAAAAAAGCATCCCGAGGGGGTGCTTTTTATTTACTGTAATTATTGTTTTTTTCGGTTAAGCTGATGTGGCTTTTGTTTTTATAGCGCTTCTAAAGATGCTTTTCAAAAAATCAGTAACACCTGCTGAGGCTTGTATAGTAGCAACTATTAACTCATCAGTATTAATTTCGGAAAGATCAATAGTGTAATTATTGAGATTTATAAGTTGGGTTAAAAATAATCTTTGTGTTCTTCCGTTGCCTTCTCTAAAAGGGTGAATCATATTTGTAACGCAGTAAAAATCAACAATATTTTCTACAAAATCATTAAGGTCTAACTCTTGGAAATAATTAAGGGCACGTAATCTGCTAAAACATTCATTCATCAAATTTTCGATGCTTTGAGCATCTGCAAAACTTGTACCTTTTTTACTCATGTCAACTGTGCGATATTCGCCGGCCCAGTCATAAATATCTGAAAATAAATATTTGTGAATTGCTTTATAATGGTTTACATCAAAACTATTAAATAAAGGATTTAGAGTGTACTCGGTAATCTTACCAAATGTAACCGTTGTTTCTAAATCCCTTAATACGCTTTCATCTTTTATATTGAATTTGTTGATTAAACAGGTGGTACCCTCGTAACAATCACTCGTTAATGCGTTAATGCTGTAAGACATTATATCTTAACCCCTTTTAATTCCATAGCAAGTCTAATATATTCTTCCATAGTGATTTCATTATTCAATTTTTTAATAAATAATACTTTCAACTCGTTAGAAACATACAAGCCTTCCATTTCTAATGAAGCAGCAGCGTTATCAATAGCCTTATCTATTGACATAACAAAACCTCCGATCTTATTTAGTATATTATACAACATAGAAAAAATTTATTCAAGATACATTAGCTGTAATGTAAATTCTATCTGTTCGTAAAAACACATTACTGCAGTATCAACTCAAATAATATGATACTTATCTTTCCCAATAAACAGCTCTGCTTTTGCATAAGACTGACAAAACGGAATTACTTTTTCTAAGATTTCGTAATACTCGTCGCCAAAAACCTCAATTTTAATCATTTTGCCTTTTAGTTTTTTCTTGCATTCGTTTTTTGTTTGTTGTTGTTCCTTTGAAAAGTATAGATAATATGTATTTCCCTCTCCCTTTGCTTGTCCGCAATATGATAGCCCGTAATCTGCTATCTCGTACCAATTAAAACTAATACTCTTAAATAGGCTTTTACATGAAACACCGTCACGGTCTATTACGGTTTTTTTACTGAATGTTTTAAAAGAATATATGCTCATTCCCGAAATAATTAAAGTCCAAATACAAAGAAAAATCAAACCGAAAATATCAAAAGTCTCATATCCGTCCTCAAAAGGAAATGAATCGATTATTAAACGAATTCCGAAAACTGCCATCGGAATAGTAAATATGCCGGAGAATAGAAAAAATATGTTGCCTGTTAATATAATGTTATTGTTGTTTTGTTTTATTCTTGTCATAAGTTTGCACCTCGGTGGTTATTCAAAAAGAGGCAGAAATGTTTTCGGATATACCGTAAAAACTTGATAATACAGGGAATGAAAATTATCTCCTTGAAGCATTACAATATCACTGTATCGCGATTTTGTCAATGGACTTTAAAACGGCAATCTTAGTCGTACAAATTCTAAGTTTAACATACCGCAAAAATATAATTGACAAATAAAAGTTTTAGTGTTAGTATGTTTTCAACAAACGAAAGGAAAAAGTATTATGCAATTTGTTATTTGTGCGACAACTGATAAGCATTTTGATTCTATTTGTGATACAAATGGAATTCTTTTGTTGCACTCAATTTCGGTATGATACTTGTTATATACAAATTGAAACCGTTGATGTGTAGCAATATACATCAACGGTTATTTTTTTAGGAGGTATTGAAATGGCAAACATAGTAGTAATTACAGGACCGATAGCGGTTGGCAAGATGACTGTTGACGAATTCAAAGAAAACGAAAGTAAAAATAAAATGTATTAATTATGGGAGGAAAATAAATATGGCAAAGGAATCTATTTTAGAAACAGAAAGATTGATATTAAGACCTATTACACTTGATGACGCAGAGGCTTGCTTTTCTTGGAACAGCGATGAACGAGTAACAAAATTTATGTCATATCCGACTTTAACAGATATAAGTCAAACTGTTGATTGGATTAATTCAACGCTTGTTGATGAAAAAGAATGGAATTGGGCATTTGTTTTGAAAGAGGAAAACAAGGTTATCGG
>JBJEPP010000036.1:0-12365 GCA_051881295.1 Acutalibacteraceae bacterium
TAATATTGCGATTGCGGGAGCAACGGTGAAAACCACGCTTGATGTTACCGTGCTTTTTAAAGTTTCTTTGCTCATTCCGAGTTCACGGCCTCTCTTCCACGCTTTGCGCATAAAAAAGAGCGACTGTATGATAACAAATGCAATAACTCCACCTGCTAAAACATACATCAATGGTTGTTGAAGGTATGATGTATCCATAAGTACCTATCCTTTCATTTTTAATAAGTTGATTTTAACAGTATATTCATAAAATGTCAATCAATATGCAGGCAGTTTTTTATTGATACAAATAATACCGCTTTGTGTAATGTCTACAACTCCGTAAGAGCCTTCCCTTACAGAACCGGGGTTGAAAAGATGCATATTGAGGTCGCTGTCGTAAATGTATGCCGGTAAATGTGTATGCCCGAAAAGAACGAGGTTGCATTCATTTTCTCTTGCGCAATAGCGAATTATAACATTGCCGTACTTAACTTTTTCGTTGTAGCCGTGGCAGGCATATATCCTTGTGTTTTCAACAGTTCTGACATCTTTTTCGGGCAAAGAGGAATACATATCGCAGTTGCCCTTTACGGCAATAAAGAATTTTTCGGGGTATGAGAGCTTTACTGCTTCTAAATCTTTTTCTCCGTCTCCTAAAAAGTAAACTGTTTCTGCCGTAGGCTCGCGGCGTAAAGCTTCGAGCAAATTATATGTGTGGCCGTGTGAATCCGAAACTACAAGTATACGCACGAATAAATCACCTCTTAATGTAATATGTATTAGTAATTATATATATTTACGGTGGTGTTTTCAATGGATAATAAAGAAATTAATGTAAATGACTTAATTAAAAAAGCAAAGCTCAGCGAAAGTAAAGGAGAAATGAACAGTAAAGAAGGCATAAGTGAATTTATAAACGCAAACTTAGGTCCTGAAAAAGCAAAAGAAATAGAAGAGTTTTTAAAAGACGAAGCACGAACAAAAGCACTTTTGGAAAGCGATGCGGCAAAAGAAATTTTTAAAAAGCTTTTGGGAGGCAAAGGTTAATGAGTGAGTTGGATTTAAGCTCGATTTTGAACTCCTTAACACCTGAGGATATAGCAAATTTACAAAAAACGGCACAAAGTATTTTAGGCGGTAGCAGCAGTGACGGTCAAAGTAATAAAGAACAGAATACTGCACCGAATAAAAATAATACCAATGTTAATAACGGAAATGTTAATCCGTTAGATATGTTAAGCTCTTTAGGTATGCCCGATATGTCACAGTTAAATTCTATAATGCCTATACTTCAAAAATTAAACGCTAAAGACGAACGGGTGGAGTTTATAAACGCTATGAAACCGCTTCTGTCAGACGAACGGCAGAAAAAAGCGGACGAGGCAATGAAGCTTGTTAAAATAATGTCGTTAATACCGCTGCTGCGTGAAAGGGGTATTATTTAATGGCCGAATACAGTTACAGTGAAATTATGAAAATGCAAAATGACGCCATAAAGCGTGTAGAGGATATGCAAAAAAGAGCAAGGGCTACGGCAGGTCTTGACGAAAGCCCTAAGGTGACAAACTCAAATAATATTAACAAAGCAGACGCTCCTAAAAGAGTTCCTATGCCCAATGATTATTTGGATGAACTGAAAAAGCGTGCTTCTGATTCCCACAGGGAGGAGAAAACTCATAACGAAAACAACAAATCTCCAAAAGCAGAGACTAATTCATACAACCCTTTTGATAATTTGAAAAATATATTTCAAAATCTTAATATAGATAACGATAAAGCGTTGATACTATCTTTGATTTTGCTTTTAACCGAAGAACACGCAGACGAAATGCTGATAATGGCTCTGACTTATATGCTTACATAGCTAAAAAGAAAAAGAAGCAGTAAAACCGAAAATTTTACTGCCTCTTTTATGTTTATAAAATAAACAACATTACATTAAACATAATATAATGCTAAGCGAGTGACAAACGCTGCCTATTACTACAAAAATATGAAAAACGGAATGCATCCATTTTAATTTTCTGCCCAAGCCGTAAAGAATAGCGCCTATTGTGTAAGCAATGCCTCCACTTACCAAAAGTGCCATACCAAGCGTTCCGATGTATTGAAAAAGAATTTTTACCGTGAATATAATACACCAGCCCATACCTATATAAAGTATCATAGAAATTACTCTAAAGCTCTTAAGGTCTATTGCATTTAAAACTATACCGAGTATTGCAAGACCCCAAATAGCACCGAAAACAGTCCAACCGAGCCAAGTCTTATATTCTCTTAAAGCACAAAGACAAAACGGAGTGTATGTGCCTGCAATAAGAATGTATATGGTGCAGTGGTCAATAATTTGCATAACCTTTTTGGCTGTTCCTTTGCGTAATCCGTGATATACGCTTGACATTGTGTAAAGGCATATCATAGTAAGACCGAAAACAGCACCGCTTACAATACCGTAAATGTTTCGGTGAATTGCACCGAAAATAACGCAAAGCACAAGTGTTGCAATGCCTATACCGCCGCCTACAATGTGAGTTACCATATTAAATACTTCTTCGCCTTTAGAGTATCGCGGAAGCTGTCTGTCTTTTAACTTTGTTCGTGACATAGTTACTAATACCTCTATTATAAAATCATTCAATAATAAAGACAGTATCTAATATTTAATACTGCCTTTATAAATTATATACAATTAAAATAAAAATTCAACAAAATTTAAGATGTTTAACAATTTGTTAATTTTAAATGTCTTATAAATCCAAAAAGTCTTTTCTTACACTGTCCTGAAGACCGAAGGCTTCAACAATTTCCCAAAGATTTTCATCGGTAATAGTGTTGATTCTTTTACCGCTTGCGGTTGCAATCATATAAAGCTGAGCGGCTTTTTCAACAGTTTCAATAAGTCCGAAGGCTTCGTCCATATCGTTACCGCAGCCGTAAATACCGTGAAGCCCCCAAACTACAAGTCTGTATTCTTCCATTTTTTTTGCGGTTGCAATGCCGATTTCGTTTGTGCCGCAAACCATCCAAGGCAAAACACCGATGCCGTCAGGGAATACTACCATACACTCTGTGCACATTTCCCAAAGAGTGTGGGTAAGCGCTTTTTCGCTAAGCTCGTGAACATGGTTCATAGCAAGGGTATATGTAGGGTGAGAGTGCATAATAACTCTGTTATTCGGGTTAACTTTAAGGCGGGCTCTGTGGCTCATTAAGTGAGCCGGAAGCTCCGATGTGAACTTGCCGCCGTCTTTATAACCCCAAAGAAGCTCCGCAGTTACGCCGTCTTCTTTGATTCTTATAATACCAAGGTTTGTTTCAGGGTCTGTTTCAACATTTTTAAAGTATTTGCCTGTGCCTGTAACAATAAAGATTTTGCCTACAAGCTCAGGTGCGTTAAAGCCTGTGGGAATTTCTCTTATAACATTAGTAAGGTCTAAATACTCTGCTACTTCTTCAGGCTCTAACATCATACTTATGTTACCGCCGTTGCGTTCATCCCAGCCCTGCCTGTACATATTTGCGGTTGCTCTTTTCATATCTTCAACAAAGGGCGCAGTCAAAATATTTTTCATTTTCTTTTTACCAATTCCTTTTCTTCATATTCTTTTACTGCATCGTAGTAATTGTTTACTATATTTTCACGAGCTAAAAACTCGTTCCAAACATCACCTAAGGGTGCTAACTTTAACTCCTCCTGTAAATACATAAGCTGAGTAAAATCGTTGCTTTCCTGTAGCTTTTTTAACTTTTCGTGCGGCATTAAAAGAGCGTTTAAAAGTGCTTTTTGAACGCTTCTTACACCTGTTACCCAAGCAGAAATTCTGTTTATAGACGCGTCAAAATAGTCGGTAGAAATAAATACCCTGTCTAAAGCGTTGTGGGCAACTATTTCTTTTGCTATTTCTTTTGTTTCGTCATCTAAAAGTACTACATGGTCGCTGTCCCAACGAACAGGCTTTGTAATATGTAAAGCGATTTTTTCATTAAAAAGGAGAAGTGAGGATATTTTATCGCTTACAACCTCTGTAGGGTGGTAATGGCCGTTATCCATAAGCGGAGTAATGTTGTTTTTTGCCGAATAAGAAAGACAAAATTCAGCGGAGCCGACAGTATAATTTTCAAGACCTATGCCGAATACCTTAGATTCAAGTGTAGGATAAACCTTTGTTCTGTCAAAGGGTACGGAGAATATTTCGTCAAGAGATTTTTTGAAACGCTCTCTCGGACCTAATCTGTCCGCAGGAATGTTTTTGCAGCCGTCTGGAATCCAAAAGTTTATAACGCAAGGCTCGCCTGTTTCCTCTGCAAAGTATTCTGCAATTTTTAAACACGCTTTGCCGTGCTCAACCCAGAATTTACGGGTTGATTCGTCAGGTGAAGAGAGTGTTAAATCGTCTTTTACCATAGGATGAGAGAAAAAAGTAGGGTTAAAATCTAAGCCCAAACCTCTTTCTTTTGCATAGTCTACCCACTTTTTAAAGTGCTTAGGCTCTATTTTGTTTCTGTCAACAAATTCGCCTTTTTGAAATATAGCGTAGCTTGCGTGTAGGTTAAGCTTCTTTTTACCGGGTATAAGTGAAACGGCTTTATCGAAATCAGCCATAAGCTCATCAGGTGTGGTGGCTTTGCCCGGGTAGTTGCCGGTTGTTTGAATACCGCCCGAAAGACTCTCTCTGCTGTCGAATCCTACAACATCGTCACCTTGCCAGCAATGGACGGAAATAGTTGTATTTTTTAGTGCTTCAAGGGCTTTTTCGGTATCTACGCCGAAATCATCATAAATCTTTTTTGCTTCGTCATATCTTGACATAATATGTACTCCTTTGAGTATGTTTAATACAGATAATAGTATATAAACACAGAGGCAAAAAGTCAACTGTAACATTCATAAAAAAACCACATATTATGTTTTGTAAGGAGTTGATTTTATGGAAAAAACAGTATTGCCTGTATCTTTTTTTTACGGTGCTAACAACAAAGCGGGATATTGCTCGCTGTTCGATACATTATATGACCCCAATGCAGAGGGTACACACTTGATTTTAAAAGGCGGACCGGGAACGGGTAAATCTACACTTATGAAAAAAATAGCCGAAAATCTGGAGAAAAACGGCGATTACACGGAAAGAGGCTATTGCAGTGCCGACCCTAATTCTTTAGATGTGGTTTTAGCGCCTGAAAGAAGCTTTTCGGTTTTTGACGGCACAGCACCCCACACATTTGACCCGAAAGTGCCGGGCGTTACCGAACATATTGTAGATTTAGGTGTAGCCTGGGACAGAACATATCTTAAAAAGCACCGCAAAGAAATATGTGAGCTTATAGACGAAAACAGTCTTCAGCATAAAAAATGCGTTGATTTTTTAAGTGTGGCAAGCGCTGTAAGCAATGAAAATTCAAGAATTTGCGAGAGCTTTTTAGAAGCCGATAAGCTTGAAAGATACGCAAAACGCTTGGCAAACAGAATTATTCCGGAGAATAAATCGGATAAAAAAGGAATATTGCATAAAAGATTTCTTTCTGCCGTTTCACCGGACGGCGTTGTTGTAATGTATGATACTGTTGTTGCTCTGTGTGAAAAAATTATTACCGTTGAAGATGAATACGGTGTAGTTTCGCCGTATATCACGGAATATGTTACTTACAAAGCGTTAGAAAACGGATATGATGTTTACGCTTGCTATTGTCCTCTCTTTCCGTTCAGCAAAATTGAACATATTATAATACCTGAACTGAAGCTTGCCGTTTTCACAGAAAACACATACCATTATTCTATTGATGACGGTGAGAAAATTGTTCACGCAAGCAGATTTTATAATAAGAGTGATTATGCAAACAATAAAGAAAAATTGAATTTACACAAAAAAGCAAAAAAAGAATTGATAGATGAAGCTGTTAAAAAACTTTCCCTTGCAAAAGAAATTCACGACAGATTAGAGGATTACTACATTAAAGCTACCGATTTTGATATGATAAACGAGATAGGCGATAAAATTTTAAAAAGCTTAGGCTGAGGCGGTTCAATACCGAGTGAAAATAAAAAACGAAAAAATCCGCGCTCGACAGTCGCTTCGCGACATTATAAGACCATCGGCAGAAAAACAACTTTGCTTTTCTGCTTAGACAGATTAAAAACAGATAGTTAATTCAAATTTTAAAATGTTTGAATTTACTATCTGTTATTTTGTATGTTGATTTTATTGTAAGGCAAAAACTTAATATTCATATCAAAACCGCTTATAATACACCCTTGCGTGATGCGATTTGATAATTCTTCATTCTTGGCTTTTCATTTGATTTCTTCGCCAATGGAATAAATACTGCTGAGCGATTCCTTCGGTGCCTTTAATACATTCGGGTAAGCCGTTAGGGTAAAGCTCTTCTAAAATTCTTTTAACCCAGACATCTACGGGGAATGCTTCCATTCTGCCGAAGCCGTAAAGAAGTGAGCATTGCGCAACCTTTTCGCCTACGCCTTTTATTTTTAAAAGCTCTGCTTTTGCGCTTTCAAAATCCATTTCTTTTATAGCATCAATACTTACCTCTCCGGAGGATATTTTTTGTGCGGCATCTAAAATGTATTTTGCCCTGAAGCCTGAACGGAGGGGCGCTAAATCTTCTACCGTTAAGTCTGCCAATTTTTCGGGTTCAGGGAATGTATATCCGCCGTCTGTTTTATCACCGAAGTTTTCGCAAAGTCTTTCAACAATGCCTTTTATTCGCGGAATATTGTTGTTGGCAGAAATTATAAAAGAGCAAATTGCCTCCCATTCGTCCTGCTTTAAAATGCGGATACCGGGAAAAGCCCTGCAAGCGGTTATAAGGCTTTCGTCTGTATAACTGTTTAATATACTTTCGTAATCCCTGTCCAAATCAAAATATTTTTTCCAATGATTTTCAAAATCATCCATATTGGTATTATATAATGTAATTTCGTTGCCCTCTTGCTTTATTTTTAAATATTTGCCGCCTGCAATACCCGTTTGACTGCCGTCAGCTTCTTGTGTCCACCTGAAAGCCTGACCGCACTGCAAGCAGAGGTTAACATTAAAATTATTTACATCTGTCAATATTACATTTTCGTTTTTAGAAATTACATTCATTTTTATCACCAAAATAATAATATACCGTAACTAAAAAATAGTAAAGAGTTTTGTCAACCTAAATTTTAGTATTTTTCGTAATTTCTACATTTTAAACAGTATTTTCAGGTATTTTTTGTTGTTATTTGTATTTGTTCAAAATGACAAAATTTTACAAAATTTTTACTAAAAAAACTTTTTCCATTTTGTATATTCGTAAAGTTTATACAACAATTAGTATATTTTGGTAAAAGCTTGTTTCTGTTCAAAACTCTGAAGAAAATGTCAATAAACCTTGATTATATAGGGCATTTAAAGGGGAGTTATAGACATTTTGAACAGAGTTTTGAACATAAGCGGTGTAAATATCATTATACAAATAGTATAATTTTAGAGTAGTGAATTTTGACGAAAACAAATTTTCGATAAAAAATGTATTTTCTAAAACAGAAAAAATTGAATTTAATAAAGAACCGAATTATAAAATTCGACAAAATTTTGGAAAATTCGTATTTAGAAATTTTATTCATTGACTGTGTATAAAAATATTTGCAATTTCACATTATAAAGTTAAAAAACAAAAGGAGTAATCTTATGATTAAAGGTGTTAATAAACAAGTTTTAGAAATCAGCGAAACAGATAACGGTTTTTTTGAAAAAGCAATATTTTTTGTAAAACCCGAATTCAGCGGACTTAGTGAGGGCAAGCTTCGTGAATGTGCCGATATGGAGTTTAAAAATAAAGATAAACCGCCCCGCCAAAAGGAAATAAGTACAAAATCAAAAGTGAGAGCTGCTTTAATAGGTGTGGGAATTTTCATTTGCGGTGTTGTGGTAGGCGCAATATTTACTGCTATGTAGTCAAAAATGACCGCCGACATTATTCGATAATTTTCGGTTATTTAATTGTATTTCGGCCGCTTTTGTGATAATATGAAAGCATATTATTTTTGGAGTGCGATAAATTGCAATACAGGTATATATTTTGGGACTTTAACGGAACTGTTATGGACGATGTTTCTACGGCTCTCGCTTGCGTCAACGATATTCTGGCTCGCAGAGGCAGAGCTCCCATAACTCTTAAAGATTACTACGCTTATGTAGACACGCCTATTATAAAATTTTATTATCACATAATGCCGCCCGAAGAGATAGATGCAGATACACTGTCTGCTGAATTTCACCGCGATTATCTGATTCATGCAAAAGACGCAGGCCTTGCGCCTTACGCCAAAGAACTCCTTTTAATGCTTCAAAAAGAGGGAGTTCACCAATACATAATAAGCGCAAATAATTTAGATGAAATAGAAACCCTTTTAAATGAGCACGGCATTTATGATTGTTTTGAGAAGATTTTAGGCGTTGAAAACTCTCTTTCCGCATCAAAAACAGAAATGGCAAAGGATTTTATAAATTCACTTAATATAGATAAAAATGAAGCGATTTTTATCGGCGATACCCTGCACGATTTAGAAACGGCAAACGCTATGGGTATAAACTGTGTTCTTGTTGAGTACGGTCACCAAGGCAAAAAGCTTTTAGGCGAGCACAGGGCTTTTACCGTGCCGACTCTGAAAGATGTTGAAAGAATTTTATATGATGATAGGGTAGTGGATTTGCATACACACTCTATTTGCTCGGATGGCAGTCTGACCCCGGGCGAAGTAGTAGAATCGGCAAAAAAAGCAGGTCTTTCGGCCGTAGCGCTTACCGACCACGATAATATTGACGGCATAAAAGAGGCAAGCGAAAAGGCAGAAGAGCTGGGCATTGAATTTATTCCCGGTATAGAATTTTCTGCCGCAGACGAAACAGAAACACATATTGTAGGCCTTTTTATTGACCCTGAAAACAAAGAGCTTTTAAATACCGTAAACAGCCTTAAATATGACAGAGTCAACAGAATGAAAAAGACTTGCGAAAATTTATTTAATTTAGGCTTTGACATTACCTTTGATGAGGTTAAAGCTCTTTCCGAAACAGGTTATGTAGGCAGACCTCACATTGCAGAGCTTATGGTAAAAAAAGGTTATTGCAAAACTGTAAAAGAATGTTTTGATAAATATATAGGCATAGGCAAGCCTGCCTTTGTAATAAAACGCGAGCTTTCCGCATTTGATGCCGTTAAGGTAATTAAAAAAGCAGGCGGCATAGCGATTCTTGCTCACCTGCACCAAACAAAATTCAGCAATGAAAAGATTTTTGAACTTTTAAAACAACTGAAAGACGCAGGACTTGACGGCATAGAGGGCTACTACACAGAGTATACCGATGAGCATATCTGCGACTATAGAGCTATGGCAGAAAAGCTGTCGCTTCTTTTGTCGGGCGGCTCCGATTTTCACGGCAAATTAAAGCCTGCGGTATCAATTAAAACAGGCTACGGTAATTTGCGAGTGCCGTATTATATAGTTGAAAATATGAAAAGTAATCTAAAATAAACTTATAATTTAATAAATTTTTCCCAAACTATATTTGTATGAAAGTGCAAATATAGTTTTTTTGTATAAAAAATGTAAACGGAGGTTAGTACTGTGGACACAGATGTTAAAATAGACAGCAAATATCTGCTTAAAGACAATACTTTAAAGATGTTTCTCGTTTCTTCTTTAAGCTTTGTTTTAAGGTGGGGCAGTATAGGCGGATATGTGCTTTTAGTATATGAATTTGTATTCGGAGATTTTTTAGAGTATTTGTTAGAATATTCAGTCCCGAAAAATAATATTTTTCTTTTAGGCGGCGGAATATCGGTTTTGTCGCTTTTAGGCTTATTTGTTCTGCAATTTTCTTCTGCTTTAAAGTTAGGGGAATACTCCGTATATTCCCTTAAATCAAGGAACAATAAGTGTAATTTTCGCTGTTTGTTTAGGTTTTTAAGTTTAAAAAAATCCGCAAGAGCATTGTTGTTCTATGTAAAATTAAATTTTCTGAAATTTTTGTGGTTCGGATTTTTTACGGTGCCTGTATTTATGTTTTACTTAGTTGTTTTTTATGTTAAAACATTTGTTACAGAAAATTATCTTCTGTTTTATGTAATGGTATTTTTAGCAAGCGTAATGTTTTCGTTTTCACTTTTTATGTGGCGGGCTTCTCTTGCGAGATACGCATTAGCGCCGCTTTTTATGTGTAAAAACATAGATTTAAAATCAGGTGTGGCAATTAAAAGAAGCATTGAATACACAGAGGGGAATTTAGTTGAAAATGTTATTTTGGAAAATTCGCTCTTAGGCTGGCTTTTAAGCTGTATTTTTATAGTACCGCTTGTTTATGTAGTACCTTATTGGAAGCTTTGTAAAATACGGTTTTTGCAAATAAAAACAAAGAAAAAACAAGCAGATACAATGGTTTACAATACTAATTTTTATGAAATAAAAGAGGGATAGCTATGTGTGGAATAATCGGTAAAGTGGGTGTGGGCAATGTAGTGCCCGATCTTTTAAACGGACTTGGGGTTTTAGAGTACCGGGGTTATGATTCGGCAGGGGTTGTAGTTTTAAACGATAAAAAATTTACCCGAGTAAGAACTGTAGGTGAAATAAAAAATCTTAAAAACAGGGTAGAAGAAAAGTCTCTTTCGGGTACTATCGGCATAGGTCATACCCGTTGGGCAACTCACGGAGCGGTAAATACCGAAAACGCTCACCCTCACAGCAGTCCGAAGGGCAAATTTATGGTGGTGCATAACGGAATAATAGAAAATGCCGAGGAACTTAAAAGCAGATATTTGAAAGAAAGTGACTTTAAATCACAAACAGATACAGAGGTAATCGCACATCTTCTTGAAAAATTTTACAACGGCAATGTGCCCGAAACTGTTTCAACTGTTTGTGAAAAGTTAAAGGGCTCTTACGCTTTAGGAATTATTTGTATTGACGATAAAAACAATATTTTCGCCGCTGCAAAGGGCAGTCCGCTTGTAGTGGCTTTGGGAGAAACCGGCGGATATATCGCATCGGACATTATGGCAGTTGAGAAAGATGTAAATAAATATTACAGGCTTTCGGAGGGCGAAATTTGCAGAGTTAATTTAAAGGAGCTTTCTTTTTATAACAGCAAATGCGACACTATTCAAAAACTGCCTGAGATTGTGGAGGCGGGTGGCGATGTTTCATGTAAAAACGGCTATCAGCACTATATGCTGAAAGAAATTTTTGAACAGCCTAAGGCAGTGGAAAATACAATAAAGGCATTTATTAAGGAGGGCAGAATACAGTTTGAAAATTTCAATATAGATGAAGAATTTTTAAAGAACGGTATTGAAAATATTGTGCTTGTGGCTTGCGGCTCTGCCTACCACGCAGGGCTTGTGGGAAAATTTGTTTTAGAAAAACTCACAAAAATTCCATGCTCCGTAGAAATAGCCTCAGAGTACAGATACGGCAATCATTTGGTAAATGACCGTACCTTGGGTATTTTTATAAGCCAAAGCGGTGAAACGGCAGATACATTAGAAAGTCTTAAGCTTTCTAAAAAGCTGGGTGTAAAAACTTTATCTATAGTAAATGTAAAACACAGCGCCATAGCTGTTGAAAGTGACACAACGGTATTTACAAATGCGGGCAGGGAAATAGCAGTTGCCACAACAAAAGCCTACAGCGCTCAGCTCTCCGCCCTTTACTCTTTAGCGTTATATATAAGTGAAATAAGAAACGCAATAAAACCCGAAGAGTATAATTTTTTGTTAAGAGAATTACAAAATCTGCCTAAAAAAATCACCGATACTTTAGAATGTACCAAAGAAAAAGTCTTGGAGCTTTCAAAAAGCATGGCAAAAGAAAACGATATATTCTTTATAGGCAGATTGGGAGATTATGCAACCTGCTCCGAGGGGTCTTTGAAAATGAAAGAAATAACTTATATAAATTCTCAAAGTTACCCTGCAGGCGAGCTGAAGCACGGCACAATATCGCTTATAACAGGCGGAACACCCGTAATAGCGGTTGCTACTAAAAATGATGTTTTCGGTAAAACCTTAAGTAATTTAGCCGAGGTGGTATCACGCGGTGCTAAAAGTGTGGTTATTACAGACGAGGATGCGGAAAAAGTTAATGCAGAGTGTGTTATAACCGTACCGAAAACAACAGAGCTTTTCTCACCTACACTCACGGTGTTGCCGCTTCAGCTTTTAAGCTACTATACAGCAAAGGAGCTTCAAAGAGAAATAGATAAGCCCAAGAATTTAGCAAAGTCGGTGACGGTGGAGTAAGCTGACAGCTAATAGCGGCTATCGCAAGCCGAATGAAAAATGAAGAATGAAAAATGAAAAATTTGAAACTTGTATAATAAAAATGGACTATACGA
>JBJEPP010000037.1:0-12324 GCA_051881295.1 Acutalibacteraceae bacterium
ACAAGAAAACAGATAGTAAATTCAAACATTCCAAAATTTGAATTACTATCTGTTTTAATTTTATTTTGTTAGAAAAGTAAAGTTGATTTTATCTCTGCAAGCACATTAAGTTGTGCCGCAGGCACTGTGCTTGCACCGAAATTTTTCACTTTTAATTTTTCATTCTTCATTCTCTTGCGAAGCGTTCACTGTTCACAGCCCACAGCGTATTCAGCTAATAGCTAACAGCTTGCTATCGCGTGAGGCAAAATATAAATGCTTCGCGTGATAATAAGTTAATTACCATAGAAAAAGAGCAATTTCACTCATTGAATGAAGCTGCTCTTTCATTTTATGTATTTTTATCAACTCAAATATATAATAAAACGCTGTTTTTATTGACATTCCGAACATATACAAGTGCCGTCCGATAAAACATAATATGTATAATCATCTGAAACCGGACATTTGGGACATTCTTCACCCTGAAAATGTTCGCAGGTAAAGGTAAGAAGATTTTTATATTTATTGCACTCTTCTTCACTAAAATATAACTCCATATTACACAAATATATAAACATTGGAACATCTTTAAGTTCTTCTCTTTTTAAATAATAGCCGACATTTTCTGCTTTTGCAACTACTTTACCTTCTTTATTTATAGTCTGTCCTTTTTTTGTTTTTGTGCATCCCATTTCATATTTACAAAACCTTAGGCTGTCATCCAAATTCTTTTTTAGTTTTTTATTTTCGTCATTATTCTTTATTTCTTTCCATGTTTTATTCTTTGCATCTATATCAAGCTTTTTCACATATTTAGCCCAACCATAAGAATAATCATCTGATAAATTGAATAAATCATCATCTAATGAATTTATATAGTTTATATCATTAACTGCCTGTTCATATGTATAATATCCACACCTGACATCGCCCAAGGTAAAAACCAAATCATCCTCTCCGACTCCGACAGGAACAACTTTAAAGCAATTTACATTTTCATCGTTGTAATTAACGGTTGTTACATGACTTGTTCTGCTCGGATCCATATTTATATAAAGTTCATCAGCTAAATTTCTCTGAGGGTTTCCGTTATCCATCTTGCCAAGCATTGCCTGTTTTATTGTTCCCTCAATTATTTCTCTGTTGCACTTGCAATCCTTCTTCTTTTGTATATTTAAAACTCCGTGAAAAAGAGGTAAGGCTACGGCTGTCAAAATACCTAAAATAACAACAACTATCATTATTTCTGTAAGTGTAAACCCTTTATTTGAACGCAAAAATCTGTATAGCATAAAAACACCTTCTGATATAGAATTATTGACATTCAGGACAAGAACAAATAACAGTTCCGTCTTCAAGAATACAATAATAATAGGGCTTTTTTTCTGTAGAAAACGGACATACGGGAATTTTCTGACGGTTAAAATAATAATAAAAAGGCTGAACTTTTAATTTAGTTTCTTCATTCAAAAAATCTCCTCTGATATCTTCTAAACCAAACAAGTTTTGATATTCGCCGGTAAAATCGGTTAACTTGAAGCATTCACATTCTTTACCGCGATAATTTACGGTTGATTTAAAGGAAGTTTTAGAAAAATCTATTTTAAGATTACCGTTTTCATCTTTTTGTGGCTCTCCGTCATCGAGCTTACCAAGCATAGCCGCATCCACATACACTTTGATATAATCTCTGTTTGTTTTACAGTACTCGATTTTTCTTTTGTATGCATCTATTCCAAAAACAACTAAAAAAGCGGAAATAATAATTATACCTACAAGAAATAAACCCCCTAATCTTTTAAAAATAACTTTATTCTCATTAAAAAATTTTCTTAACATACAAACCACCCCTCACAATTCTTTTAATTTCAGTATATCCCAAATGTAACACAAAGTCAACCCATAAGGGTAAATATTATTTTACAAATGTATATTATAATGAGTATAAATGGGAGGAATTAACTATGGATGTGTTAAAAAGAATAAACCAATTACGAATAGACAGAAATTGGTCTGTATACCGACTTTCTGTAGAATCTGGCTTGCCGCAGTCCACTATTACAAACATGTTCAACAGAGAAACCCTACCCTCTATAATCACTTTACAGGCAATATGTGACGGCTTCGGTATAACTATGGCAGAATTTTTTACAGAAGAAACCGAAAAAACAGATATAGACTATAACGAATTTAAAAGCACATTTGACAGGCTACCCAATAACACTAAGCAAACAGTATTTAATCTGATGAAAGAAATGGTAAACAAATGACCGCCCATAAGTGAGCGGTCATTTGTTTTAAATACAGCCCACAGTCTGCCGCGGTCGGCTGAATGAAAAATTAAGAACGCAATATTTCGGTGCAGTCACAGTGCCTGCATCAAAGTTTGATATGCTTGCATAGATAAAAACAACTTTACTTTTCTAATTAAACAAAATAAAAACAGATAGTAATTCAGGTTTTAATTTGCTTGAATTTACTATCTGTTCTTTTGTTTGTTATATTTAATTATTAAGTTTAATAAAGTCCTCTCTTTTATGATTTACTTTATTACAAAACGAAAAACTTATTATTTACACCAAATCCGCTTATAATGCACGAAGTGCGCGGCGGCTTTCAATAATTTTCATTCTTAATTTTTCACTTATGTTGGGTCAACCGACAGTCTTTGTAGGCTATCTGCTAATCGAAGCGTTAATTGCACGCATAAATTCATCTATATCAGCAATTTTTGCAAAGTAATACTCATTATCGGGCAAGATAATTTCTAAATCGTTTTCACCGATTTTATTTATCTTTGTAATATCTGAAACAGCTATTTCTGCAGACTTACCCGAAGCATCACAGCTACAGGATATGAGAGTATCGGTAACTGAAACATCGCATCTTTGCCCTTGTTTTTTCATTCTCTCTTTTGACATTAAGAATACGATTAAGTTGCCGACAAAAGCAATTAACGCAACAACGGTAAGAATACTTAAAACCTGCCCTACCGTGCCCAAGCCGTATATACCTAATCTATTAAGATTAAAGGCACCGACTAAAAGAAGAACAAACATTATCACATAAAACATAATAAATTTTTTAATTTTTTCCTGTATTTCTTTTTTATTTGTTACATTGCACACCGTACTCATATATTTCCCCTAATCAGCATTACTACAATTGCTCTTAGCTGTTCTACATTAAACTTTGCTGTGTATTTACCGTTCACTGAGATATTCAATACCGTATTGCAGGCAAACGCCCTTAATATTCTCCATTAGTCACCATCATAAGTGATATAAGGTTAAAGCCGTTTTCTGTTTCCTTTAAAGTTATATCGGCATATTTATCAGGCTGGGCAGGTGTAATAGTACCGTCTGCCAAAACTTCTATATTATTTGTACCCACATAGCCGACTCTTAAGGATACAAGTCCGCCTGTTTTTTCAACCGATTCTATACGCGCGGTGAAAGGCGGAGTAACACCTGTAAGCGGTGCAATATATGTTTTTGCGGTTGCGTCATAAATAAATTCATAACCGTAGCCTGTTACTGTTGAGTGAACTATTTCAACATCCGTGCCGAACATTTTAAGAAAGTACCCCTCTACATCTTCTGCAGGAATAATAATACCTTTTTCGGTTACATTGTAATCGCCTGTTTTAACACCGTCTGTTAAAAGAGTGCATATAGCAATGTTTAAAAGGGACTCTTTATCTGCCTTGGTTATATCGGCAAAGGAGTCGGGGTCTACGCCTACAACCCAAGTAAGATACTCGGAATATTCCGTATAATCCACGCTTTCTTCCTCGGCTGTGTAAAATTTGTCTATTGCGAAATTCACAATACTTACTGCGCCTGTTACGGCAAGGGCTAAAACCACAAGACCTATTATAAAAGAAAGTGCTTTTCTGCCTTTTTTTACCGTAACTATTTCGCTGGTTGAGTCCTCTGAAACTTCGGTATCTGTTACAACACTAAAATCTTTATCTGCCATAATTATCTGCTTCCGTATTTTCTTTTATTGCGTTCCGTTCTTCTTTCGAGAGCTTCTTTTCGCGCTTTTTCCTTTTTGCGTTTTTCTTTTTCTGCCTTTTCCTGACGAAGCTTCGGGTTAATTTTGAAAACGACTATAGTACCGCCTATAACCTGAACTACCTGACAGCCTGTTGCTTCTGCAACTTTTTCCGCAATCTCTTTCGGCCCTTCAGGCGATGTTTCAAGGTGTACCTTTATTTTAAAAAGCTCTCTTGTATTAAATGTATCGTTCAGCTGTGCCGCAACAGACTCTGTTACACCCTCTTTACCGATTTGAAAAATAGGGTCAAGTCCGTTTGCTTCGGCACGAAGCTTCGCTCTTTCTTTACTTGTCATAATTACTCCTTAGACCAAACTGCACCCTGGGGTGTGTCTAAAACCTTTATACCCTTTGCAGCCAACTCATCGCGAATTCTGTCTGCTTCTGCAAAGTTTTTGGCTTTTTTAGCCTCGGCACGAAGCTTTAACTGTTCTTCAACATACAATGAAAGTTCGTCTGTTTCTTCGGGCTCTTCTTTTTCTTCTTTAAGTTTATTCGCACTTTCAACTAAATCAAGTGAAAGCACTTTGTCGAACTCATTAAGAAGATAAATTTTTGTTTTGTCGTTTGTTTTTTCTTTTAAAACATCGTAAACCGCAGTAACCGCCAAAGATGTGTTAATATCGTTATCGAGAGCAGCTTTAAATGTATTCATAAGTTTTTCAACTGCGGCAGAGTCTAACTCGTCACTCTCAACAGGATTTAAAGCAGAAATCTTTTTAATAAGCTTATCATAAGCATTCTGTGCGCCGTCAAGATTTTCATAGGAGAAAACAAGGGATTTTCTGTAATGGGACTGCAGGCAGAAAAGCCTGTAAGCAAGAGGGTTGTAGCCTTTGCTCTCTAAAAGCGATACTGTTAAAAATTCGCCTTTTGATTTGCTCATTTTACCGTTGTTTGTATTAAGGTGAAGCACATGGAACCAATAATTGCACCACTTGTGACCGAGATATGCCTCGCTTTGTGCAATTTCGTTAGTGTGATGCGGAAATGCATTATCAATACCGCCGCAGTGAATATCAAGATTCTCGCCTAAGTGCTTCATACTTATTGCAGAACATTCAATATGCCAGCCCGGATAACCGACACCCCACGGTGACTCCCACTTAAGCGCCTGTTCTTCAAATTTGGACTTTGTAAACCAAAGAACAAAGTCGTTTTTATTCTTTTTGTTGCTGTCTTCTTCTACACCCTCACGAACGCCTACCATAAGCTCTTCGCTGTCGTGCTTGTTAAAAACATAATATTCGTCTAATTTTGATGTATCGAAATAAACATTACCGCCGGCAACATAAGCATAGCCTTTTTCTAAAAGGCCCTCAACCATTTTAATAAATTCGGGAATACAGTTAGTGGCAGGCTCTACAACATCAGGAGTTTTAATATTGAGTTTTTTGCAGTCTTCAAAGAAAGCGTCTGTATAGAATTTTGCAATATCCATAACAGATTTATTTTCTCTTTTAGCGCCTTTAACCATCTTGTCTTCGCCTGTATCGGCATCGCTTGAAAGATGTCCAACATCAGTAATATTCATTACACGCTTAACATCGTAACCGGAAAAACGAAGATATTTTTCTAAAACATCCTCCATAATATAACTGCGAAGATTACCGATATGAGCATAGTGATACACAGTAGGGCCGCAGGTGTACATATTAACCTTGCCCGGTACATTTTCTTTAAAATCTTCTTTTTTGTGTGAAAGTGAGTTATAAAGCTTCATAAATCTTACCTTTATATAATTTATTTTGTAATATCAATAATTTTTGTTGCTTCTTTAATGTAAATAATGCCCGAAACAACGCAAAGCACGGCCGTTACCCAAAGCATACAGTTTGAAACTGTTGAGAGAGGGAAGCTTTCTCCTAAAAGTCCGCAGTAGTTAAGTTCTGCCAAAAGCATAATAATTACCGAGAAAACCATTTGAGAAATAGTTTTGATTTTGCCGTAAATATTAGCAGGAATAACAACGCCTTGACTTGTTGCCACAAGGCGAATAGAGGTTATTGTGAACTCCCTTAATAATACTATCACAATTATCCAAATATTGCAAAGACCTAATTGCATAAATGCCAAAAGCGCAGAAGTAGTAAGAATTTTATCGGCTACAGGGTCCGCTAATTGACCGAAAACCGTTACTATATTGTATTTACGGGCAAGAAAACCGTCTAAAAAGTCTGTAATAGACCCTAAACCGAATGCCATAAAGCCCCAAAGATAGGCATGGGGTAAATCGCTCAGAAAAAGCCCTAAGAAAATAGGTGTCATAATAATTCTTACAATGGTAAGTCTGTTTGGTATATTTTTGTTTATCATACGCCTTCTCCTATAAGAGCGAAGCCCTCTTCATCTTTATCGAAAATTTCTACGGGAACAATCTCGCCGTCTTCAATTTCATATCCGCAAGTAAAAATAATCTGATTATCTATATCAGGCGAGTCCATATATGTTCTGCCGTAGTAGCTATCGGTATAGTTATCGTAGCCCTCTACTAAAACATCAACCGTTCTGCCCATGCACTCGTCCATTTTTTGCAGAGCTATCGTGTACTGCTGATTCATAATGATTTCTGCTCTGTCCATAGCAACCTGAGGGTCAACCCGGTCCTCAAAATCGTATGCAGGCGTACCTTCTTCGCGGGAATACGGGAAGCATCCCACTTTATCGAGTCTTGCTTCGTTTACAAACTCCGAAAGGACTGTGAAAGCCTCTTCGCTCTCACCCGGAAAACCTGTAATGAAGGTTGTTCTGATTACTATATCGGGAATTTCAGCACGGATTTTATTAACAAGGGCTAAAAGACTTTCTTTATCGCCGTGACGGTTCATTCTTTTTAAAATTTCGCCGTCCGCGTGCTGCATAGGAATATCTATATAATGGCAAACCTTTTCATTGCGTGATATAGCGTCAATAAGTTCATCCGTAATTCTGTCAGGGTAACAATATAAAAGCCTTATCCAGTGAAGATTTTCGATTTTGTTAAGTTCATCTAATAGCTCCGGCAATTTGGACTCACCGTAAAGGTCTTCACCGTAACGGGTAGTGTCCTGAGCTACAATAATAAGCTCTTTAACGCCGCCGTCAGCAAGAGTTTTAGCCTCTTCTAAAATATCGCTCATTTCTCTGCTTCTGAACTTGCCCCGAATAGACGGTATTGCACAATATGAACAACAGTTAGAACAACCCTCTGCAATTTTAAGGTATGCAGTATAGCTCGGCGTGGTGAGAATCCTGCCGCCGCCGAATGAAAGATTTTCTTTATTGGGGAAGCAAGCAACTGCATCTTCACTTTCAAAAAGAGCATTGCATTTTTCAACAATATCATCGTTGGCGCCGATACCTATTACACCGTCAACCTCTGGAATTTCTTCAAAAATCTCGTTTTGGTAACGCTCTGAAAGACAACCCGTAACAATAATCTTTTTTAAAAGGCCGTCGTTTTTAAGGTCTGCCATTTCAAGAATTGCATCTATTGACTCTTTTTTTGCGTCTTCAATAAAGCCGCAGGTGTTTACAATAACAACATCTGCTTTTTCTGCCTCCTGAACTAAAATGTAGCCTGCGTCCGTAAGTTTTTTGAGCATTACCTCGGCGTCAACCTGATTTTTAGGGCAGCCTAAGCTGATCATTCCGACTTTTCGTGACATAAATTTCACCTCTGTAAAAGGGCTTTACCCTTTAATTGATTTGCAATTTACCGCAATTTCGGGAACTCAATTTCACATTCATAAAATGCAGACTTAATATCCTCGATTGAGTAACCCATTCTGATAAAACGGTTAATGAGTCTTTTACATTCTTTCTCATCTTTCGTTTTATTTTCATATTTTGTTCTTAACATTTCTATAATACGCAAAATCGGCTCGTTGTCAAGTGTTTTCAGCGTATTGTCAATGATTTCACTGTTTATACCCTTTAATTTTAACTCTTGAGAAATCCGCCTGACATCATATTTTTTAACATCAAACAAATAATTTGCATAGTATTCCGCAAATGTTTCGTCATTCAAATATCCCATATATAACAGTTTATCTACCGCTTTGCTGGAGCTTTTTGCTCCGTATTTTATTTTTAACCTGTTATATAATTCTTTTTCTGAATAAGCCCTGTTTGAAAGGTATGTTATTGCTTTTTCGTAGGCAAGGCGAAAGCCTGCCTCCTCTTTTAAGAAAGCAAGCTCTGTATCTGAAATTTCCTGACCCTCTGTTAAATGAAGATTATACCAACAATCGTCATAGAGCGTTAAAGTGTATTCGCCGTCTATATAAATGTGAACCTTATTGCCGTTGCCGGCTTTTGAAGTGATTTTCATATACCTTTAATATATTATTCGTCATCGTCTACCGCTATGTCAATTTTTGCTCTTGCAGCTGCTTTTGAAACAGGCTCGCTTGCCGGCTGAGGAACTGCCTGTTCACGCCTTGAAATAGGATTGCGCGCGGAAATAGTCTCTTTAATGGCTTCACGGACTTTAACTTCGATTTCGTCACTGAACTCAGGAGTATTTTTCATATATTCTTTTACATTATCTCTGCCTTGACCGAGTCTTTCTTCGCCGTAGTAGAACCACGCACCGCTCTTTCTGATAATACCCATTTTAACGGCCAAGTCAAGCATTTCTCCGTACTTTGAAATTCCCTCGCCGTACATAATATCAAATTCAGCCTCTTTAAACGGAGGAGCCACCTTGTTTTTAACAACCTTTGCCCTTGTTCGTGAGCCGATAAACTCATTGCCTGCGCCTTTGAGCTGTTCAACTCTTCTTACATCTATACGGATAGTTGAGTAGAATTTGAGAGCGCGGCCGCCTGTGGTAACCTCAGGATTACCGTACATTACACCGACTTTTTCACGAAGCTGGTTAATAAAAATAACAACTGTGTTGGATTTTGCAATAGCGCCTGTTAACTTACGCAATGCCTGTGACATAAGGCGAGCATGAAGGCCCACATGCGAATCGCCCATTTCACCCTCAATTTCAGCCTTCGGAACAAGTGCCGCAACCGAGTCAACAACAATAACATCAAGCGCGCCTGAACGGGCAAGGTATTCTGTAATTTCAAGAGCCTGTTCGCCGTTATCGGGCTGAGAAACCAAAAGCGAATCAATATCTACACCGAGAGCCGATGCATAAACCGGGTCTAAAGCATGCTCTGCGTCTATAAATGCCGCGTCACCGCCCATTTTCTGAGCCTGTGCTACTACATGGAGAGCAAGGGTTGTTTTACCTGAACTCTCAGGGCCGTAAATTTCAACAATTCTGCCCCTCGGAAGACCGCCGATACCGGTAGCGGCATCAAGAGCTATTGAGCCTGTAGGAATAGCCTCAATATTCATACTTGCATTTTCGCCGAGGCGCATAATAGCACCTTTGCCAAAATTTTTCTCTATTTGTGAAAGCGCTGTTTCCAACGCTCTGTTTTTTTCTGCATTATCTGCCATTGTAATACCCCTTTCAAAGTGTACAAATGTTCGGTTTGGTGCTATTATAGCTGATACAAACTGAAAAATCAAGCAGTTTTTTTAAAAAATTGCTTAAAAAAACATAAACTTTGTGTGAAAGTTCATAAAATAGGACTTTTTAAAAAAAAGTTCTTGCTTTTATGATAAAAAGGTGGTAGAATACATCCGTTATGTTGTGCCGCAACATATTTTTATGTGTTCCGGTACTGAAAATTATATTAAGGAGGTGCAGCTCAATGGCAAAATGTGAATTTTGTAACAAAGAAGTTGCTTTCGGCATTCAGGTTTCTCACTCACACAGGCGTTCTAACAGAACCTGGAAACCAAATGTAAAAAAAGTTAAAGCAATCGTTAACGGCTCTCCGAAGAGAGTTTATGCTTGCACACGCTGCTTGCGCTCCGGCAAGGTTACGCGTGCAGTTTAATTAACAAAGCTAAGCTATTAGCCCTGAAGTATATGCTTCAGGGCTTTTGCTTTGTTTGGGCAGCGGCAAACAGCGTGAGTCTACGCCTCAGCGTAAATATTGTTTACAATTTATCCCAAATTTTACTATTGCAATTCATCTTTTCATAATATATAATTAAGGTGTGTATATGTAATCAGATTTACGAGGTGAATGTTTTGAGTAAAAAGAATATAATTTCTCTTTTGCTTTCTGTGTGTATAGTCTTTTCTGCAACAGCTATTCCGAAAAAAGCCAAAGCTGCCGATACCCAAAACAATTTAATAAATTATTCCGAAGATCCCGTTTTAACTACTGCCGAAGATTACGACTATGTAGTAGTAAACGGCAAGAATATAAGTATTGCAAAATACAAGGGTAATGAAACAAAAATTATTATACCCGACACTATAGACGGCTTGCCTGTTACAGTTATTCAAAACAAGGCGTTCAGAGATAATACTTATATAGAGTATATAATGCTACCTAAAAACATTGCAACAGTGGCTGTTAATACTTTTAACGGCTGTGATTCTTTAAGCAAAGTTGAAGTGCCGTCTTCAAACGCAAAATATGCAAGTGACGAAGACGGTGTTCTTTACAACAAGAAAAAAGATACTATTATTTTCTTTCCGAGAACATACGAGGGCAGTTACTCTATTCCCGATTATGTAACTACAATCGGTGAATATTCTTTTTACAGATGCTTCAGATTAACCGGGATAAATATGCATAACAAGGTTAAAACAGTTAAAACACAAGCGTTTGCGTACTGTTGGAGCCTTTCTGAAATCCACTTAAGCGACAATCTTCGCGAGATACACGCCGAGGCTTTATCTCATTGTGATTCTCTTAAATACTTTAAAATACCGTCTACCGTTAAACTAATATCATCAGACGCTTTTTTAGGCGGTATAGATTCTGACGGCAACAAGTTTTATTATTTTACCGAGGGTATATCCTGCGGCGCCGAAACTTACGCGTATTACTATCTTTTAAAACAAGGTATTCCCGAAAACTACATTTTGAAGGAGCATCGCACTATTACCGACTATGAAACAGGTGTAAAAATCATAGACGCTAACGATGTTTTACCTTTAGACCTGGATTTTGATATTGATGTTGTTCCGTTTGAAGTTACAGACGAAATAAAATCACTTATACCTATAAGATATGCAGAGGCTTACGGCTACGAAATAACCTTTACGGACGGCAACGGTAACGAATACAAGCCCACTGCACCTTTTATAGTAGATTTCACAAACATTGCAGACGGCATTATACCGTGCGCATCTAAAATATTCGATATTACAGACGGCGAGGCATTTCTTATAAGCGGTGCGCCCAATGCCCCGTTCTTGGGCGCCCAAATTACTGATAACAACAAATTTGTTATTGTTACAAACAATGATTTTTCCATAAAAGGCGATGTTGACGGAGACGGTCAGATAACCCTTTATGACGCAAATCTTATTCTTTTCAGTGCAACCGAGATTATGAATTTAAGCGAGGCTCAACAGATTTGTGCTAATGTTGACAATTCCTCTGACGGAGTTACTGTAGAAGACGCACGGCTCGTATTAAGAATGGCGTCAAATATTGACCCCATTGTAATAATGTAAATCAATAAATGTCGGAGGTAATTCCATGATAGGTTTAGGCAAGTACTCAGCAAACATTAAAAATCTTCTTTACAGAGGCGAGGCAACATTTGAAATCTCAGATGATAACGGCAACTATAAAATTGCTCTCGACCTTACAAACGCAGATTTTGACTTTGACAAAATCATTACTAAAGAAGCTAAAGAAGACGGCAACAAGCTCACAGCAGTTCTTGAAACATCAATATTCCCGGGTAAAGATGTTGACTTAGAGCTTACTTTTGACGGTGATACCTGCAACGGCTTTTTAAAAGTTCCGTTTGTAGGTAAAATCAAAATCGAAAATGCGAAGAAAATCAGTTGATATAAGCTAACAGCCGACAGCTAACAGCGGCTGTCGCAAGCCGAATGAAAAATGAAAAATGAAAAATTTCGGAAAGCCGCAGCACGCAAGCGTGCATTATAAGCGGCTTTGGTGTAAATAATAAGTAGCCCGCTTTATTTCACGGTAAATCTTAAAACAAAAATATTTTAATAAAACAAAATTCTTAAATAAGACAAATAACTCAACAAATGAAAAACAGATAGTAATTTCAAACATTTCAAAATTTGAATTACTATCTGTTTTAGTTTTATTTAATACGAAAAGCAAAGCTGTTTTCTCTACGGCTCGACTTATGATGTCGCGAAGCGACTGTCGAGCCCCGAAATTTTTCATTTTTTCGTTTTTCATTCGACTCACGAAGCGTTCACTCGTTCACTTGTTCACCGCT